>DATBSL010000046.1:0-2989 GCA_036559805.1 Vicinamibacteria bacterium | reverse complement strand
TACGAGCTGCTCACGGGCCGCGCGCCCTTCGGCGGCGAGACGGTCTCGGACGTGCTGGCGGGCGTCCTCGCGCGCGAGATCGACTGGAGCTCGCTGCCGGCGAGCACGCCGCCGGCCGTGCGCCGGCTGCTCGGCCGCTGTCTCGAGCGCGACCCGCGCAAGCGCCTGCGCGACATCGGCGACGCGCGCCACGAGCTCGACGACACGGCGACAGCTCGGCCGCTCGACGCGGGCATCGGACCCGCGCCCACGCGGCGTGGCCTGACAGCGCTCCTGATGGGCGGCGCTGCCCTCGCTGCTGCGGCGCTCACGTTCGCGGTGCTGGCCGGGCGGCGTGGGGCGACGGCCGATGCGCCGCTCGTCTTCTCCATCGCCGCGCCGCCCGAGACGCGGCTCAACCAGGTGGTGATCTCGCCCGACGGGCGGACTCTCGCCTTCGCGGCCGAGTCGGCGTCGGGCGAGAGCCACTTGTGGCTCCGAAAGGTCGACAGCCGCGAGGTCCGCAGGATCGAGCGAACGCAAGGCGCCCGCGAGCCCTTCTGGTCGCCGGACTCGCGCTTCGTCGGCTTCTTCTCCGAAGCCCAGCTGTGGAAGCTCGAAGCCGCGACCGGAGCCCTCGAGGCGCTCTCGCCCGTCGGCGACACGCGCGGCGGCGCATGGAGCCCAGACGGTACGATCCTGTTCGGTGGCGCCAACCTGAGCCGTTTGGCCACCGGCAGCGAAGCCGCGGTCGTGCTCGCGCCCGACAGCGCGTCCGGCGAGAACGCGATCCGTTACCCCTCGCTGCTCCCGGACGCTACGCACGTCCTCTTCTATTCCAGGAACGCCAGCGACCGCGCTCGCGCGGGCCTGTGGGTCGCCTCGCTCCAGACCGGCGCACGCAAGCAGCTCACGGCGGCGGCCGGGTCGTCGGCGGTGTACGTCGAGCCGGGCTACCTGCTGTACAGGCGTGATCGCTACCTCGTGGCTCACGCCTTCGACGCGCGGAGCCTCGAGCTCCGGGGCGAGCCGAGGACACTGGCCGAGGACCTCTGGTACGACCCCGGCGTCACCGCGCAGGTGAACGTGAGCGTGTCGAGAAGCGGCATCCTGACGTTCCGAACGGGCGGTAGCGAGGCGAGCGACCTCACCTGGTACGACCGGCAGGGCCGCGTGCTCGGCACGGAATGGGAGGCGAAAGGCTACGTCACGATAGCGCTGTCTCCGGATGGTCGGCAGATCCTGAGCGCCTTCCCGAGCCAGGGCGTCGAGCGTCACGTCTGGCTCTACGACGTCGCGACACGAGCGGCCCGGCAGGTCACCTCGGCCGGCGACACCATCACGCTGGCGTTCTCGGACGACGGCACACGCGCGATCCTCGGGATGCACGCCGGCCCGACCAGCGGCTTGTGGCTGGCGCGCCTGGGCAGCGGCACGGCTCCCTCGCCGCTCCCGACGAAGACCGAGGGCCTGCCGATCTTCGCGGCCGACTGGCGTGGCGATCAAGTCGTCTTTGGCGGCCAGGCCCACCGCGACGGCCGGCTCCGGCGCGCGCTGCACCTGCTCGACATCAAGACCGGCGAGAACCGGACCCTGCTCGACACTGGCGGGAGCGAGTTCTTCGGAACGCTGTCGCCGGACGGCCGGCGGCTCGCGTACGCCTCGGACGAGTCCGGCCAGTGGGAAGTCTCGGTCGCGACGTTCCCCAGGACGGACTCGCGCTGGAGAGTCTCCGCCGGCGGCGGCCACCAGCCGCGCTGGAATCGGGACGGTTCGGAGCTGTTCTACATCGCGCCCGACCGGCGGATGATGTCGGTGCGCGTGCGGGACGGCTCCAGCGGCTTCCACTGGGATGCGCCCGTGCCGCTGTTCCAGACCGCGATCGCCGACCTCGGGCCGTTCCGCGGGTGCTGGGGCTACGCCGTCGCTCCCGACGGCCGCTTCCTCGTCCTCACGCGCCGGCCGCAGGGCGCGAGCCCGGCCGTCGCGATCCTGAACTGGAAGCCGGACGCGGCGGGCGCCGCGTCGCCCTGAACCTTGCCGGGCCCACATCTCGTAGACTCGCCGCGTGAAACCACGGGATCGAGCCAGTAGCGGCACGACCGGCTGGCTGCTGGCGCTGCTGACGTTCCTGCCTGTCGCGCTGGTCGCCGCCGACGAGCCCTGGCCGTTTCCCTGGCCCGAGGAGCGGATCGGCCGCTACACCGCACGACGCGCCGCGGGGCCGATCGCTCTCGATGGCCGTCTCGACGAGGCCGACTGGAAAGCCGCCGAGAAGTCCCCGCGCTTCTCCGACCTCGTCCGCGGCCAGCCGGGCATCCACGACACGCGGGCGGCCGTTCTCTGGGACGACGTGAACCTCTACGTCGGCTACTGGGTCGAGGAGCCGTTCGTCGAGGGCACGCTCACCGAGCGCGACTCGCTCATCTACAAGAACAACGACGTCGAGCTCTTCATCGCCGGACGCGACGCCTACTACGAGTTCGAGGTGAACTCGCTCGGGACGATCTACGAGGTCTTCTTCATCTGGGAGGAGGCCTACCAGAAGTCCGGCTACGTGAAGCTCCCAGAGTTCGACCGCACGCGTGACGGGGTGCGCGCCTTCAAGGGCGTCGGTTTCAAGAACCATCCCCGCGGCCCTCGCATCGGCTACTGGAACTGGGACCTGCCCGGGCTGCGGTGGGCGGTGCACGTCGACGGGACGGTCAACGACAACTCGGACCGTGACCGCGGCTGGACGGTGGAGCTCGTCATTCCCTGGAAGGGCCTGGAGCACCTGGCCAGTCCCGACGGCCGCTCGCTGCCGCCGAAAGACGGCGACGTGTGGCGCATGGACTTCTCGCGCTTCAATCAGTACAAGGCAGCGCCCCCGGCGCAAGACCCCGGCGGCTGGGCATGGAGCCCGCACGGCGCGTGGGACTCCCACATCCCCGAGGTTTTCCCCTATGTCCGCTTCTCCACGCGGCCGGTCGGCGAACCGGCCGTGCAGGGCACCGGAAGCGCGCAGGTG
>DATBSL010000045.1:0-9286 GCA_036559805.1 Vicinamibacteria bacterium | reverse complement strand
CGGCAGCACCTCGCCCGCCTCGAGCATCGAAGCGTAGAGCAGCGGCTTCAGCACGCTGCCGGTGCTGCGCCGCGCCGGCACGACGTCGACGTGCTCGCCCTGCTCCTCCGGGCCCGGCGGCCAGTGATTGCCGACGTAGGCGAGCACCTCGCCGGTCGGGACGTCGACGACGAGCGCCGCCGCGTTGCGGACGCCGTTGTCGGCGAGCGCTTTCCGATGCCGCGCGACGATCTCGCCGGCCCGCGCCTGCAGCTCCTTGCGCAGCGTCGTACGCACCCAAGGACTCTCGTCTCCCGCGCGGAACCGCCGCCCGCTGCGCTCCTGGCCCGCACGAGCCACGAGGTGCGGAGCCAGCATCGGAAGCGGCGCGGGCGCGGGCGGCAGCGGCTCTCGCTTCGCGAGGTCGGCGCTCAGAGTGTCGATCGCGCCCCGGGCGCGCAGCGTGTCGAGCAGCCGGTTGCGCTTGGCGAGCAGCAGCTCGCGATTGCGGCCGGGATGCACGAGCGCCGGCGCGTTGGGCAGGACGGCGAGCGTCGCGGTCTCCGCCCACGAGAGGTGCTTGGCGTCGCGGCTGAAGTAGCGCCAGGCGGCGGCGTCGAGTCCCACGGTGTTGCCGCCGAAAGGCGCGTAGGCGGCGTAGAGGCCGAGCACCTGCCGTTTCGAAAGCGAGAGCGAGAGCCGCAGCGCGAGCACGGACTCGATCGCCTTCTCGGAGAGCGTGCGGGGCCTTCCCTGGCGCGCGAGCCGCACCACCTGCATGGTCAACGTGCTCCCGCCGCTCACCACGCGGCGCTCGCGGACGTTCGTGAGCGCCGCGCGGCCGAGCGCTATGGGATCGACACCGGGGTGCCAGTAGAAGCGGCGGTCCTCGAAGCAGGTGATCGCGGTCGCGAACTTCTCGGGGACCGCGCTCGCGACGCCGAAGCGCCACTGGCCGTCCGCCGCGATCGAGGCGCCCATGAGCTCGCCGTCGCGGTCGAGCACCACTGTCGACAGCGGAGCGTCGAAGGGGACGACCGGGACGAAGAGCCAGAACGCGGCGAGCGCGCCGCCTGCGGCGACGAGCAGACGTTTCCAGCGCAGCCGCATCCCTACCGGCCCGCCTCGACGACCTCGACCCACTGCCCCTTGGCGCGAGCGGCGATCGTCGCGTCGTACATCGCCTCCACGCCGATCATCGGCAGGTAGAAGCGCCCCAGGTAGCTCGCGTTCGCCGCGAGCTCGACCGTCTTCGACTCGCCCGCCTTGAGGTCGAAGTAGGTGTAGACGCGGTCGTCGCGCACGTCCTGGTAGTCGAACGCCGAGCTCGAGCGCGCCCGGCTCGGGTCGAGGCGGTCGTTGCGGATCTCCCAGCCCGATGCGACCACGTGGGAGAGCGCGAGCTCCTGATAGTCGCCGCGCACGCCAGTGTTCGTGACCTTGACGCGGACCTTGAAGTCGGTGCCCTGCGCGAGCCGCGAGGGGTCGAGCGGCTTGTCGTCGGGAGTCAGGTATTCCACGCCGAGCGCGAGGCCGGACGCGCCCGCGGTCTCACGCCCCACCGCGGGCAGGCCGGAGAGGATGAGCCGCGTGTAGAGCGTGGCCTGTCCGGTGTTGCGGACCACGAGCTTGGGCGCCGTCGTCAGGCCGACGTCGAGCGCGCGCTCCACGAGCGGCATGGCGGAGGTGACCGAGGTGGCCGCGCCGCCCATCCACTCGAAGGAGAAGGCGGTCGTTTCGCCTTTCGAGCCCTGAAGCGCCCTGGAGAGCGCCAGCAGCGCGTAGGCCGTCTCGTGCGTGCCCAGCCACTCCTTCTTCGAGAGCGACTCCGACACGCCCTTGGCGAGCGGCCCCACGTGCTCGGCGAGGCCCAGCAGCACGACCGCCTCGAGCACCATCGCGCGGTCGCGCAGGTCGGAGCCGTAGGTGAAGCCGAGCTCGCGGTAGGGCAGGACCCTTGGCGGGCCGCCCGTCGCGAGCGCGCGCGCCGCCTCCGGCTGCCCCGCGAGCTGATACGCGGCCGCGAGGCGCCAACGGGCGAGCGCCGGCAGGCTCTCGCGCTCACGGAGCTGGTTCATGGCCGGAAGCTCCGCGGCGCCGGCGAGCGCCAGCGTGAAGAGGCGATACGCCTGCGTCAGCTCCGTCTGTCCGCGATAGCCGGGCGGCGCGTCCGCCGGGGCCTGGCCCGGAGCCCAGGCCCGCGCGCGCCGGCGCTGGAAGGCCGTCCACTGGTCCAGCAGGCCCGCGGGCGGCAGGTAGCCGGCCTTCTGAGCCTCGACGGCGAAGTGGCCCGCGTAGTTCGTGGCCCAGTCGGCCGAGTCGTCGTCGCCGGGCCAATAGCCGAAGCCGCCGTCCGTCGCCTGGAAGCGGCGCAGACGCTCGAGCGCGGCCTTGACGTTCGCCTGCGTGCGCGCCTGCTTCTCGGGCGTGAGCTCGACGAGCGTGCCGAGATAGAGCTGCGGGAACGCCGCCGAGACGACCTGCTCGACGCAGCCGTGCGGGTACGCCAGCAGGTACTCGAGGCGCCGGCCGAGGTCGATCGGAGGCACGCGGGAGACCTCGAGCGTCGCGAGGTTTGTCCCGGCGAGGCCCGGGAGCGCGACCGGAGGCGTCCACGTCTCGCCCGGCTGGATGGCGCCGCCAATGACGTCGGTCACGCGCGCGGTGGAGCTGCGCACGTCGAGCTCGATCCTTTGACTGGCCTTTTCGCCGCCGGAGGTCGCGGTCACGGTGGCGCTCGCGACTCCCAGGCCCGGCTTGCTGCGCAGGCGGAACTCCACGACTTCGTCGCCCACGGCCGAGAAAGCGATCGACTTCTTCGCTTCGGCCGCGACCTCGAGCGGTCCCGTGGTCGTGACGGAGAGCACGACGTCCTTCACCGTCGGCTCGAGCGCGAACACCGAAACCGGCAGCGCCACGCTCTCCTCGGGACCCAGGACGCGCGGCAGCGTCGCGAGCAGCATCAGCGGCCGGCGCACGAAGGCCGCCTTCTCGGCGGCGCCGTAGGCCGCGTCGCGGCCCGCCACGACCATCACGCGCACGGCGCCCACGTACTGCGGGATCTCGACCTTGTGCGTGCCGGTCGCCCGGGCGGCGAGCCGAAACGGTCCGAGGAACCGCACCATCGGCGGGAAGCGGTTGGCGCGCCGGCCCTTGGCCTGGACGGCCGCCTCGTCGCCGCCGATCGCGAGCATGCGCTCCATCGCCGCGCCGTAGGCGCCGAGCACGTCGTCGTACACGTCCCAGGTGCGCACGGCGAGAGCCTCGCGCGCGTAGAAGTGGTTCCAGGGGTTGGGGGTCTCGAAGCGCGTGAGCCCGAGCAGCCCCTCGTCGACGATCGCGACCGTGTAGCTCATCGGCCGGCCGCCCGCCTCGCGCACGCTGATCGTGGAGGCCGCTTCCGGCGCCAGCACTTCGGGCACCTCGAGAACCGGCTGGAGCCGCGACTGCGGGTTGACCACCTTGACCGGCGCGACACCGTACAGCCGGATCGGGAGGTCGTTGGCCGTCTGGGCGTGCGGCTGCAGGAGCGTCACGTGCGCGTAGACGCCGGGCGACATCTCCGGCGTGGCCGTGAACGTGAAGCGCGTCTCCTGCCCCCTGGCGTCGATCCACTCGGTGCGCAGCACGCGCGAGCCGGACTCGAGGCTGACGAGGCCGCGCCCCTTCTGCGGCGTGGGAATCGCGAGCGTGACCGTGTCGCCAGGGGCGTACTCCGCCTTGTCGGCAGTGAACGCCAGCACGGTCGCTCCGGGCCCGGCTTCCTTCTGTCCCCGCCCGGCCCAGCCCGGCCAGTCGACGTAGAGCGTCCGGCCGGCGCGGTGTCCGCCCTGCTTGTCCTCGGCGGTGATCAGGTAGCGCCCCCAGTCGGGGTGCTTGATCTCGAGCTCCCAGGCGCCGGCGCCGTTCTGGACCTTCACGACGCCCGACTGCAGCGGCGTGTGGACGCTCGCGTCCGCCCAGGCGGCCAGGTTCTCCTCGCCTTTCTCCCACCACCAGCGCCACTCGACCTTGTAGAGCTTGAGCAGGACCTCGCCGTCGCCCGCCGGCTGCCCGGCCGCATCCAAGAGAGCGATGTCGACGCGGTGCTTCTGGTCAGTGAGCAGCATTCCGCGCGTCTTGTCGCCCTTCGGAACGCGCACGCCGACGTAGCGCTCGAAAGGCGAGTACGGAATGCTGAAGCGGTCGATGCTGAAGGCGCCACCCGGCTCGAAGACGCGCGTCGTGAGGTCGGCGCGCAGCTTGCCGGGGGCGACGGCCTCGGCTTCGACCCGCGCGTCGACCTTCGCCTGGCCCGTCTCGTCGAGCGTGCCCTCGAAGATCTTCTGGCGCTCCGTGTCGTAGCGCCGGGTCGGGTCGTCGAAGGAGTACTCCTCGAAGCGCTGAAAGCGCGTGGGCGAAGCGCGGAGCGCGAGCTCGACGTCGGCCTTCAGGCTTCGCGCGGGCGCGCCGTGGAGCCAGGCCGAGCTGAGCGTGCCCGCGACGCGGCCCTTGGCGCCGAGCTCCTCCGTCCCGAAGTCCATCGCGATCTTGAGCCGGTTGGGCATCACGGTCTCGACCTTGAGCGTCTTGTCGAAGCTCGCCCCGCCCACGCTCACGCGGGCGTTGTAGTTGCCGGTAGGGGCGTCCGGCGCCGTGGCGACGTCGAACGCGTAGAAGCCGTCGACCGACTGGGTGCGCGTCAGGCTGCGCACGAGCTGGCCGCGCGGGTCCATGAGCTCGAGGCGCACCGGGTGGTCGGCGGCCAGGCGCTTCGTCGTGTCGAGCAGCACGAAGGTCAGGTGCATCGTGTCGCCCGGGCGCCAGATGCCGCGCTCGCCGTAGAGGAAGCCCTTGAGGCCTTTCGGCGCCCGCGTGCCGGCCACGTCGAAGTGCGCCACCGGCAGCGCCGAGCCGCCGTCCATCCGCAGGTAGCCGGTTTGGCCGCCGTGGCGAACGCTCGCCAGGAACGCCGGCCGCGGGGCGGCGAGGCGCGCGATCCCGTCGCGGTCGGTGCGCGCGGTCGCGAGCGGCTGCTGCTGGTAGTCGACGAGCGTCACATCGGCGCCCGAGACGGGGTCGGTCGTCCTGAGATCGTTCACGAACACGAGCACGCGGTCGTCCTCGCCGACCTTGGCCATGAGCCCGAGGTCGGAGACGAGCACGTTGCGCGCGGCGCGGACGTCGTGATCGTAGAAGCGCTGGTAGTAGGCGGGGTGGCAGGGGTTGTCGCGGTTCTCGTAGCGCTCCTCCCAGTTTCCCGCCTCGTTCTCGGCCCAGCTGTCCCAGCTGCTCTCGTCCTGCTCGTCGTCCTCACTCGCCGGCTGTCGCTCCGACTCGACCGGGGCCGGCTGTCCCGCGCACGGCCAGGCGACGTGGGGCCTCTGGAACGACAACGTCAGGCGGTAGAGTCCCCCGGGGCTCGCCTCGACGAGCGGCTTGACGTCGAGGCCCACCTTCAGCCAGCGGTTCTCCCTGTCGGCCGTGAGGTCGAGGCTGAGCGTCTTTCTCCACACGACGCGGCCCACGCGCTGCAGCTCCTGATCGCCGTCGAGCCCGTTCACCTGCAGGAACTGCGGAATGTTGGAGGCCGCGATCTGGAGCGCTTCCACCGTCACCGCGCGCAGGTTGACCGCCTCGATCGGAACCGTGAAGCCGGCCGAGGTCGGCACGATCACGCCCTTGCCGGCGAAGCGCACGGCGGGCTTCAGCTGCTCGAACTCGACCGCGAGCTCGCGGGCCTCCTTCATGCGGAAGCCGAGCACGTTCTTGATCCCAGCCTCGACGCGCACGGTTTGCTGGCCGAGCCAGCTCTTGGTGCCGTAGATTCCGAGGCGGCTCCCGTCGAGCACGAAGCGCAGGTCGTCGCGGTCGCCGACGCGCACCAGGCCCTTGAGGTTCTGCCCCGGCTGGAGCGGGTCCGTGAAACGGAGCTCGACGTGCGGCTCCGGGGCGCTCACGACCCGCGCCTGGTCGACCCCGAAGGTGCTGAGGCTCGGCACGGGAACTTCGCGGCTCTCCTTCTGCGCGGCGCCGATCGGGCCGCCGTCCCAGCGCAGGGTCAGGGTCGAGGCGTCCTCGCCGCGCTCGATGCCGCCGACGCTCCACGCGTGGATCCGGCGCCCCGGATCGTGGGCCCAGGACACGGCCAGCTCGCGGCCCGCGTGGCTCGCCCGCAACACCTTCTCGACCCCCGGCGCGTCCTCGACGTCGGCGGTGACCAGCCGCCCCGTGAGCGTCTGGCGCTTCACGTCGCTCGCGTCCTGCGCCTGGAGCCCCTCGACCGCCACGTCGAGCGACTGCCGCATCGTCCCGAACACGAAGTCGAAACGGGGCAGCGGCGCCTTGCCCTTCGGGTAGAGCGCCGTCATGTCGAGGCTCACGGCATAGCTCGCGCCGTCCGGCAGCCGCTCGGCCGGCCGGAACTCGATGCGGTCGGGCGCGCTCCAGAGCGCGGTGCCCGCGATGCGCGGCTCGAAGCGGAACGGGGAGGCCTCGAGCGGGGCGCCGACCTCGTCGGGTGTCGCGAGCGCCTCGTGGAACACCACGCGGACCGGGCTCTCGCGCGAGATGGTGCCGCTCGTGAAGGCGGCGATCGCCGTTTTCTCGACGTCGCTCAGCGCTCCGCGCGCTCGGGGCTTCGGCGCGCGCGAGCACGTTCCGAGCGCCAGCGCCGCCGCCAGGCCCGCGGCCACGCACACGACGACCACGAGCCCTCGCCGATCCCATCTCATAGCCACCCCTGCCCGCGGGCGCGCTGCCGGCGGCCCGCCGCCGCATTGTAGTGGCGTCTTCCGAAGCGCGGCGCCCTTGACTGGTCGCCGCCAGGCCCCCACGATTGAGACCGACTGAGGGGCCCGGCCGTCGACCGCACCGATTCATGACGACGCGAGCGCCAAAGCGCTGGCTGGGCCTGGGCTGCATGCGGCTGTCGACCGCCCCGGAGCGCGACGACGCGGCGGCAGTCGCGCTGCTTCACGCGGCCTTCGACGCCGGGATCGATCTTCTCGACACGGCCGACGCCTATTGCCGGGACGAGTCCGACGTCGGCCACAACGAGCGGCTGATCGCTCGCGCGCTCGCCTCGTGGAGCGGCGACCGCTCGCGGGTGCGCGTCGCGACCAAGGGCGGCCTGACGCGCCCGCAGGGCCGCTGGGTTCCGGACGGCCGCGCCCGCCAGCTGCGGCAGGCCTGCGCCGCGAGCCGAGCCGCGCTCGGGGTCGAGCAGGTCTTCCTCTATCAGCTCCACGCGCCCGATCCGCGCGTGCCGCTCGCGACCAGCGTGCGCGCGCTCGCCGCGCTGCGGCGGGACGGGCTCGTCGAGCGCGTCGGCCTCTCGAACGTGAGCCTGCGCCAGCTCGAGGAGGCGCTGCGGATCGCGCGCATCGACGCCGTCCAGGTCGAGCTCAGCGTGCTCCACGACGCGAGCCTGTGGAACGGCGTCGTCGGGCGCTGCACGGCCGAGGGCATACCGCTCGTCGCGCACCGGCCGCTCGGCGGGAGCGCCGGACGGCGCCGTCTCGAGCGCGACCCGGTGCTGGTCGAGCTGGGCGCGCGCCACGGGGCGACGCCCGCGGAGGTCGCCCTCGCGTGGCTCTGGGACCTGGCGCCGGTCGTGGTGCCGATACCGGGGGCGACTCGCGTCCTGACTCTCCTCTCCGGCGTGCGCGCCGCGGGCCTCGCGCTCGACGACGAGGACCGCGCTCGGCTGGACGCGCGCTTTCCCGCCGGACGGTCGCTTCGCGGCGGCACCGCGCGGGTGCCTGCGGCCGCTCCCCGCGCCGAGGCCGGCGAGGTGGTGCTGGTGATGGGCTTGCCGGCTTCCGGCAAGAGCACGCTGGCCGAGGCGCTGGTGAAGGACGGCCACGCGCGCCTCAATCGCGACGCGCGCGGCGGCCGCCTCGCGGGGCTCGTGCCGGCGCTCGACGAGCTGCTGGCCTCGGGACGCACGCGCGTGGTCCTCGACAACACCTACGCCACCCGAAAGTCGCGGGCGGCCGTCGTCGAGGCCGCGTCCGCGCGGGGAGTCCCCGTGCGCTGCGTCTGGCTCGACACGCGCATCGAGGACGCGCAGGTGAACGCCGTGCGGCGCATCCTCGAGCGATACGGGCGGCTGCTCGAGCCCGACGAGATGCGCCAGGCGAGCAGATTCGATCCGGGCACCTTCGGCCCGAGTGTCCTCTTCCGCTACCAGCGCGATCTCGAGCCGCCCGACGCGGGCGAGGGCTTCTCGAAGATCGAGGTCGTGCCGTTCCGGCGCAGCCGTGACGAGTCGTTCACGCGGCGAGCGGTGGTCGTCTGGCTCGACGACGTCGTCTGGCGCAGCCGCTCGGGGAGCCGCACGCCGCTCGCGCCCGACGACGTCGAACTGATCGCCGGAAGAGCGGAGGTGCTGCGGCGCCACGCGGCGAGTGGGCTGCCGCTCTTTGGGCTGACGTGGCAGCCGGACGTGGAAAGCGGACGGGTGTCCCGCACGACACTCGCGGCCTGCGTGGCGGTGCTGCGCCAAAAGCTCGGCCTGGCGCTGGAGGTATCGTTCTGTCCTCACGCCGCTGGTCCGCCCGCGTGCTGGTGCCGCAAGCCGCTCCCGGGCCTCGGGGTCGAGCTGATCCTGAAGCACCGACTCGATCCGGCGCTCTGCCTCTACGTCGGCGGCTCGGCCCTCGATCGCGGCTTCGCCGCGCGGCTGGGCTTCGATTACCGTGACCAGTCAGCCTTCTTCGCGCCAGATTTCGTTCCCTGATCTACAGACGTCGGTCCGCGAACTACAAAGCGTCTCTTGATTGGACGGCCGGCGTCACACCGCGAGGCCTCGCGACTCCATCCGGACAGGGGGGATTCCCATGCAGCGTGCTCGAGGTGCCTTGGCTCTGGCCGTCGTCCTGACGTCGCTGGCTGTTCTGGTGGTCGCCGACGGCTTCGATTCGGACGACTGGAAGGACTGGCGGCGCTGGGGCTTCGACCGCGTCATCGACAGGCACGCGGAGAAGCAGCTCGAGGAAGGCAAGCGCGCCTTCCGCGACGACACATTCGGCGACGAAGTGTTCTGGGGCGGGGTGCTGCGGCTGCACGAGGCGATCGAGGGCACGGGCTTCGGCGGCGTGGGCGACGGCATTTCGCCGAAAGAGGCGCTCGGGGTCGGTTTGAAGGTGGACGTGGAGAGGCTGCCCCGGGACCTGCGCCGCGATCTGGCCGCCGGCAAGGTCGACCTCGACGCCCCGGCTACGACCCTGGCGCTCCTGCGGCTCAAGGCCGTGGTGGGCGTGACCGGGTTCTTCGACGACAACCCGGCCGCCGGGCTGCGCTCGCTGGGCCTCCAGTGCGCGTT
>DATBSL010000044.1:0-14010 GCA_036559805.1 Vicinamibacteria bacterium | reverse complement strand
CGAGTCCCGCGTAGAATGGCGCTCCGCGAGGAGGTGGCGTGGCGCACTACGACGTGGTGGTCCTGGGCGGCGGCCCCGCCGGCGAGCGCGCGGCGATCCAGGCGACGCGGGCGGGCAAGAAGGTCGCCGTGGTCGAGCGCCACCACGTGGTGGGGGGCAACCGCGTCAACTGGGGGACCATCCCCTCGAAGTCGCTGCGGGAGAGCGCGGTCTTCTTCTACCAGCTCACGCGCAACCGCCTGCACGGCATCCGCTACGAGGTGTCCCCGGAGCTCACGGTCGCCGACTTCATGCAGCGCGAGCGCGCGGTGGTGAAGCGCGAGCTCGAGATGATCGGCGACTCGCTCGGCCGCTACGCCGTCGACGTGATCCACGGCCACGCGCGCTTCACGGGCCCCCACGCCGTGACGGTGCAGCCGGCCGCGGGCGGGGACGCGACCCTGCTCAGCGCCGACTACGTCGTGATCGCCACCGGCTCGCGGCCCAATCGGCCCGGCGACGTGCCCTTCGACGGCGAGGCGGTCTTCGACTCCGAGTCGATCCTGCAGCTGCCGCGCCTGCCGAAGACGATGACCGTGCTCGGCGCCGGCGTCGTCGGGATCGAGTACGCGAGCATCTTCGCGGCGCTCGGCATCGCGGTCACGCTCGTGGACACGCGCGACCGGCTGCTGCCGTACTTCGACCGCGAGATCGTCGCGACCCTCGTGCGCGAGCTGGGCGAGCTGGGCGTGACGATCCACCACGACGAGCGCTATGCGACGATCGCGCGGCTTCCGGGTGCCGCCCCGCGCGTCGCCTGCGAGACGCAGAAGGGGCGCCGCTACGAGTCCGAGGCGCTGCTCTACTGCGTCGGACGCGACGGAAACACGAGCGACCTCGGGCTGGAGACGCTCGGCATCACGCCCGGCAAGTACGGCCTGCTCGAGGTGGGCGCCGACTACCAGACCGTCCACCCGCACGTCTACGCGGTCGGAGACGTGATCGGCTATCCCGCGCTCGCCAGCACCGCCATGGAGCAGGGCCGCCACGCGATGCGCCACGCGTTCGGCATCGCCGGGCCGCGCGGACGCACCGAGGTGCTGCCCTTCGCCGTCTACTCGATCCCCGAGGTCGCCTACGTGGGCGAGACGGAGGAGTCGCTCGTGGAGAAGAAGGTCGACTACGTGGCGGGACGCGGCGACTACGCGAAGAACCCGAGAGGGCAGATCCTCGGCGACTCCGACGGCATCGTGAAGCTGCTCTTCGAGCGGCCCTCGCTCACTCTCGTGGGCGCGCACATCGTGGGCACATCGGCGAGCGAGCTCGTCCACATCGGCGAGGCCTTCCTCCACCAGGGCGCGACCGCCACGGAGATCGCCGAGACGATCTACAACTATCCGACGCTCTCGGACATGTACCGCCACGCGGCCTCGAAGGCGCTCGCCGAGGACCGCCGGCGCCGTACGGCCGGCTGAGCGCGGCGCCCCGAGCGGCGAATTTGCAACTCTTACGTCGCCGAGGCCGACTTCCGGAGTAGGCTGCAAAGGTCCCTTTCCGGAGGTGCGAGCGTGCGCAAGACACTGACGGCGGTTGCACTGGCATTGGCTTGCAGCTCACCCGCCCTCGCGCAGTCGAACAAGGGCGCCTTCGGTGTCGACGCCATGCTCACGCCCACCACCGGCCTCGGCTTCGCCTACTACGTCACCGACGGCCTGAGCGTGCGGCCATGGCTGAGCGTCGGGTATTCCGGGATGGAAGGGTTCTTCGGCAACGTCGGCGGCCAGGTCCGCTACGAGTTCGGCGCCGGCTGGACGGTGTCGCCCTACCTCTCGGGGTCGGCGCAGTACGTGTTCAGCGAGACGACACCGCTGCCGCCGCCAGGGGCCGCTGGATCGCCGGCGCTCGCCGAGGAGTCGAGCGGGGGGCAGGTCGGCGCGGGAGCCGGGCTCCGCTTGCGTGTGGCGGAGAGCCTCTCGATCTTCACCGAGGGCCGGGTCGTCTACGCGACCTATCCGATGAGCGGCGCTCGCACGGGGTGGAGCACGTTCGAGCTGGGCACGCACAGCCGCGGGGAGGTCGTGTTCGGGGTGACCTACCTCTTCCGCTAGCTGGACTCGGTGGCGGCCGGCTCGGGGCCGGACGGGGCGGCGGGTGGCGACGGCTTGGCGATCTCGGTCTGGATCTCCGAGAGGTCGGCCCCCGTGACGCCCGGGGTGAAGCGCACGAGACGCGGGACGATCTCGGTCGTCTCGAAGTATCCCTGACAGCAAGGCGCGTGGACGGAGCCCGCGGGGGTGAAGCGGCCGTCCTCGAAGAAGACGAGCTGGATGCGCCAGGCGCCCTTCTCGATCTTCTGTCGGCAGTGGCGGCACGCCGCGCGGCCCGAAGGGTCCCGCTCGGCGCCGTTCACGCGGGCGAGGCGCGGGTGGTCGACCCCGCGCTGCGCTTCTCCTCGGAGCCGCTCGGCGTCCTGATGCGGCTGGCTCGTCGCGGCGAGCGCCTCGAGGTATGGCTCGGGCCGCTTGTAGGCGCCGCACTCCAGGTGGAACCAGTGAGTGGTGTCGCCCTCGCCGAAAGGGTTCGGAAGGCTCTCGCCGAAGCGCAGCTCGCCGGACGCGATCTTCTCCCCACAGCCGCGGCATTTGGCCCGGCCGGTCGTCGCCGGCTCGATCACGTGGGGCATCGCTACTCCAGTCGGCGCAGCACGAAGCACTTCAAATAGTACGTCTCGGGCACGCCTAGCAGAATCGGGTGGTCGCGGGCCTGGCGTCGCTTCTCGACGACCGTGACCGAAACGCGCGCGTCGGCGGCGGCGTCGGCCAGGATCGCCTCGAAGTCGTCCTCGTGGATGTGGTACGAGCACGAGCAGGTGATCAGGCAGCCGCCGGGGCGCAGGATCCGCAGCGCTCGCAGGTTGATCTGCTTGTAGCCGCGCGCCGCCTTCGGGATCGCGTCCTTGCTCTTGGCGAAGGCGGGCGGGTCGAGAATCACCGTGTCGAAGCGCTCGCCGCGCGCGTCGAGCTCGTGCAGCAGGTCGAAGACGTTGGCGTCGCGCGTCTCGACGTTCGTGATGCCGTTCTCCGCCGCATTCGTCCGAACGCGCTCGAGCGCCTCGGCCGAGAGGTCGACAGCCGTCACCCGCTCGGACTCGCGCGCGACCGAGAGCGCGAAGCCGCCGTCGTAGCAGAAGGCGTCGAGCACGTGCCCGCGGGCGTAGCGCCGCGCCGCATGGTGGTTCTCGCGTTGGTCCAGGAAGAGCCCGGTCTTCTGCCCACCGCGCAGGTCCACGCCGAGCCGAACGTCGCCCTCGCTCACGACGACGCGCTCCGGCACTTCGCCGTGCAGCACCGACACCGTCTGCTCGAGGCCTTCGAGCGTCCGGACCTTCGGGTCGTTGCGTTCGACGATCCCGCGCGGTTTCAGGAGCTCCACGAGCACGTCCACGATCTCGGACTTTGCGCGCTCCGTGCCCTGCGACAGCGTCTGCACGGAGAGGTACTCGCCGTAGCGGTCGACCACGAGCGAGGGCAGGCCGTCGCCCTCGCCGTGCACGACGCGGTACGCCTCGGCGCCCGCGGCGACAGTGCCGCGCCAGGCGAGCGCGCGTGCGATGCGCTGGCGCAGAAAGTCGGGCACGAGCGTCTCGCCGCGCTCGACCATGCGCAGCCGGATCTCCGAGCGTGTCGACCAGAAGGCGAAGCCGAGCGGCTCCCCGCGCGGACCGGCGACCCTGACCACGGCCCCCGCGGAGGCGCCGCCGTCTTTGAGGACGTCGCTGCGGAACACCCACGGGTGCCCGCGCTCGATGCGGGCCTGGCCCTTGCGGTTGACGACGATCGGCCCCTCGACCTGCATGGAAAGTCGCAGCATACACGCAACCAACGGGCCGCCTCGGGCGTCCTAACGTGCACAGCGAGCCATGCGCGTGCGAGAGGCGAGTTCGAGAGTCGCGCGAACGCCGGGTTCGCTTGCGGGACGAAGGCGTGCCGAAAGCGAACACCGTGGGACGCCCTGGGCAGCCCGCTCGCCGCTCAAACCCCTGAAGCTAGAGCCCCTTCCCGGGGCCGACGCTGCTGGCACGGGCCTTGAGTAAGGACGTCCCGTGGACATCGCTCGGCCGGACCTACTCGAGAAGAAGAAGAAGCGGCAGCTCGTCTGGGCGGGGTCCGCGGCCGCGGTCGTCGTCCTGCTCACGCTCGGCGTCTCGCGCCTCAAGCCGGCGGCCCCGACCGTCGAGCGGGCGACCGTAGTGCTGGACGTGGTGAAGCGCGGGGAGATGGTGCGCGACGTCCGGGGTCTCGGGACGCTCGTGCCCGAGGACATCCGCTGGATCACGGCGCTCACCGACGCGCGCATCGAGCGCCGCGTGCTGCTGCCGGGCACCGTGGTCAAGCCCGACTCGGTGATCCTGGAGCTCAGCAACCCGGAGCTTTTGACGCTGGCGCAAGACGCCGACTCGCAGGCGCGCGCCGCCGACGCGCGCTACACCGAGCTCAAGGTGCGGCTGCAGAGCCAGCTGCTCGACCAGAAGGCGGTGGCCGCCCGCATCGCGGCGGAGTCGCGGCAGGCGCGGCTGCGCGCCGACGCCGACGCCGAGCTGCACAAGAACGGGCTGATCGCCGACATCACGCTCAAGCTCTCGCAGAGCGCAGCCGACGAGCTCGAGCACCGCGAGAAGATGGAGGAGCAGCGGCTGGCGATTGCCGGCGAGGCGATCGAGGCGCAGCTCAAGGTGCAGCAGGCCGACGTGGAACAGCGGCGGGCGCAGGCGGCGCTGCGGCGCTCGCAGGTCGACGCGCTCCATCTTCGCGCCGGCATCGACGGCGTGCTGCAGCAGGTGCCGGTCGAGGTGGGCCAGCGAGTGAGCGCGGGCACGAACCTCGCGCGCGTGGCGCGGCCCGAGAAGCTGAAGGCCGAGATCCGCATCCCGGAGACGCTGGCCCGCGACGTGGTGCCGGGGCAGAAGGCCGTCGTCGACACGCGCAACGGCTTCATCGAGGGCCGCGTGATCCGCGTGGACCCGGCCGTCCAGAACGGCACCGTGACCGTGGACATCGGGCTCGTCGGCGAGCTGCCGCGGGGCGCGCGCCCGGACCTCACGGTGGACGGGACGATCGAGCTCGAGCGCTTGTCGGACGCGCTGCACGTCGGCCGGCCCGCGATGGGCCAGCCCCAGAGCACGGTCGGACTCTTCCGCGTGGTCAAGGGAACGACCGAGGCCCTGCGCGTGAGGGTGAAGCTGGGATCGGCCTCCGTGAGCACGATCCAGATCCTCGAAGGGCTCGACGTCGGGGACGAAGTGATCCTCTCGGACACGTCGGCGTGGGACTCGGCGGACCGCATCCGCCTGAACTGAAACGAGGAAGAGACATGAGCGACGACAACGCGCTGATCAAGCTCGAGGCGCTGGGCAAGGTCTTCTACACGGACGAGGTCGAGACCCACGCACTCTCCGACATCCACATGCAGATCGGCAAGGGCGAGTACGTCGCGATCTCCGGGCCCTCGGGCTGCGGCAAGTCGACGCTGCTCTCGATCCTGGGTCTGCTCGATTCGCCCACGGGCGGCGGCTACCGCTTGAACGGCACCGCCGTGCAGGAGCTCGGGGCCGCGCAGCGCGCGCGCATCCGCAACCGCGAGATCGGCTTCATCTTCCAGAGCTTCAACCTGATCGGCGACCTCTCGGTCTACGAGAACGTCGAGCTGCCGCTCACCTATCGCGGCATGCGCGCGGCCGAGCGCAAGGAGCGCGCGATGAAGGCTCTCGAGCGCGTGGGCATGGGCCACCGCGCCAAGCACCTGCCGAGCCAGCTCTCGGGCGGTCAGCAGCAGCGCGTCGCCGTGGCGCGCGCGCTGGTGGGGGAGCCCTCGATCCTGCTCGCGGACGAGCCCACCGGAAACCTCGACTCGAAGAACGGCGAGGCGGTCATGGAGCTGCTGCGCGACCTGCACCGCGCCGGCTCGACGATCTGCATGGTCACGCACGACAACCGCTTCGCGCGTCATGCCGACCGCACGATCCATCTCTTCGACGGCCGCGTCGTCAGCGAGGAAGAGGCGGCGCAGGCGGCGGCCGAGGCCACGACCGGGAAGGCCTGAAGCGGGTCTTGCGAGCCCTCGCCAGCGTAGGCGGTGGGCGGGGGAAGAGGAACGAAGCGGAGGTTCTGTGATGGCGACGCTCACCATGTCGGAAGAGTTCGGCGCGATGGCAACCGGCCCCGAGGGGCGTATCGACCTCAAGTCGCGGCTCTTGGCCTACGAGCGCGATCTGATCACCGCGGCGCTCGCCGCGACCGGCGGCAACCAGCGCCGCGCCGCCCGGCAGCTCGGCATCCTGCCGACGACGCTGCACGAGAAGATGAAGCGGCTCGGCCTGCGCGCCGACGCCTTCATCCCGGGCGGGTCGCACGACGCGCTGTCGGCGGCTGCCGCGCCCGACCCGGCCGACGACGCGCTCCACTCCTAGCCGCCACCTCACGTCCGTGCTCGAGCTGCGCCACGCCGTCAGGAGGCTCGTGCGCGCGCCGGGCTTCACGGCGCTCGCCGCGGGCACGCTCGCGCTCGGGATCGCCGCGAGCACCGCGATTTTCAGCCTGGCGGACGCGGTCGTGCTCGCGCCGCTGCCGTACGAGAACTCCGCGGGCCGGGTGATGGTCTGGAACCGCTGGCGCGGCTTCGACAAGACCTGGGTCAACCCGGCCGAGATGCGCGCGTACGCCGAGCGCTGCCCGAGCCTCGCGGCGGTGGCGCATTGGGGCATCGACCGCCAGAACCTCACGGGCGACGGCGAGGCCGTGCGCGCCACGGTCGCCCAGATCACGGCGAACGGCTTCGCGGTGCTGGGTGCCCGCCCGCTGCTCGGCCGCAGCTTCACCCCCGCGGAGGACGTCCCGCAGGGCCCGCGCGTCGCCGTGCTCGGACACGCGCTGTGGCAGGGCCGCTTCGGCGGCGATCCCGCCGCGATCGGCCGGCTCGTCGAGCTCGACGGCGTGCCTCACGAGATCGTGGGCGTGATGCCGCCCGGCTTCGCGCTGCCGACGGACTTCACCGAGGACGCCGCCGAGCCGACGCAGCTCTACGTGCCGCGCGCTCCCGACGCGGAGGAGCTCATGGAGTTCGGCAACCACGGCGACTACGGCGCGGCGCTGCTCGCCCCCGGCGCGACCGTGGCGCGAGCCGGCGAGGAGCTGCGCGTGGCGACGCGGCAGCTCACCGCGGAGGGAAAGTACGACACACGAGCGAACCACTCCGCCTTCGCCGTGTCGCTGCCGGACGAGATCCTGGGACCGCACCGGCCTGCCGTCTACGTGACCGCGGGGGCCGCGCTGCTGCTGCTGCTGATCGCGTGCGCCAACGTCGCGAGCCTGCTGCTCGCGCGCGGGGCGATTCGCCAGCGCGAGCTGGCCCTGCGCTCCGCCGTCGGCGGCGGCCGCGGCCGGCTCGTCGGCCAGCAGCTCGTCGAGGGCCTGGCGCTCGCGCTCGTCGCCGCGCTCGTCGGCCTGCCGCTCGCGTCGGCGACCCTGCGGCTGCTCGCCGCGACGGTCACGGCCAACGTGCCGCGTGCGGCAGCCGCCGAGGTCGACCCTCGCGGCATGGCGTTCGCGCTCGCGCTGGCCGCCGCGACGACGCTCGTCTTCGCGCTGGTCCCGGCGCTGCAGTCGCTGCGCGTCGACCTGACGGGCGCGCTGCGCGAGGGCGGCCAGCGCTCGGCCGGCGGCGCCTCGCACCGGCGCTGGCGCCGGGGCGTCGTGATCGCGCAGGCGGCTTTCGCGGCGCTCCTGGCGGTGGGCGCCGGGCTGATGGCCCGCAGCCTGGGCGAGCTCTCGCGCATCGACATCGGCTTCGCACCCGAGGGCGTTCTCACGCAGCGCCTATCCCTGCCGCGCAGCACGTACCCCGAAGCGGACGACGTGATCCGCTTCTACCGCTCGCTGCTCGACAACACACGAGCGCTCGCGGGTGTCGAGAGCGCCGGCATCCTGCGCTCGCTGCCGCTCGGCGAGTCGATCGGCGACTGGGGCATCGACGTCGAGGGCTTCGACGAGCAGGCGCTCGGCTCGGCGTCCGCCGACTGGCAGGTGGCGTCCGAAGGCTCGGCCGAGACGGTCGGCGAGCGCCTCGTGAGCGGACGACTGCTGGCCCGCCAGGACGACGAGAACGCGAGCGACGTCGCCGTGATCAACGAGGCGATGGCGAAGAAGTACTGGTCCGGCCAGGACCCGCTCGGGAGACGCTTCCGGATCGGGAACCCGACGCGGCCCTTGGTCACCGTGGTCGGCGTCGTGGGCGACGTGCGGCACAACGGGATCACGGGTTTCGTCAAGGCCAAGTTCTACCGCCCGTACACGCAGTTCCACCGCTCGCGCGGCGGGCCCACGCGCGACATGGCGCTGCTGGTGAAGGCAGACGGCGACCCGCTCGCGCTCGCGGCGCCGATCCGTGAGGTAGTGCGCCGGCTCGATCCGACGATCCCCGTGTCGCACGTGCGGACGCTCGCGAGCGTCGTGAACGGCTCGATCGCGGCGCCGCGGCTCGCCTCGCTGGTGCTGTCGCTCTTCGCCGTCGTGGCCGTCGTGCTGTGCGCGGTCGGCGTCTACGGCGTGCTCGCCATGGGCGTCGCGGAACGTCGCCAGGAGATCGGCGTGCGAATGGCGCTGGGCGCGCAGGCGGCGGCCGTCAGCCGGCTCGTGCTCGTCGAGGGTCTCGCCGCGGTCGGCTCCGGGCTCGTGCTCGGGCTCGCGGCGGCGGCGCTGCTGTCGCGCTTCCTGGTGGGGCTTTTGTACGGCGTGCGGCCGGTCGACCCGACGACGTACCTTGCGGTCGCCGCCGCCCTCGGCGCCACAGCACTCGTGGCCGGGCTGCTGCCGGCGTGGCGCGCGGCCCTCACCGACCCCGCGATCGCGCTGCGCGGCGAGTAGAACCCCACTAGCGGGCTGCTCGACACGAGGTTGACAGCGTCGGGCTCAACTCGGGGCGCCCCGAGTTGCAGGGGAGTCTAGTCACCGAGCGGCAGGCCCTCGATCGGCTGGCCCTGCTCGAGACCCAGCAGGCGTTGCTTGCGCCACAGGCCGCCGCCGTAGCCCCCGAGCTTGCCGCCCTTGTTCACGACGCGGTGGCACGGCAGCACGATCGCGATGCGGTTCATGCCGTTCGCGTTGCCGACGGCCCTCACCGCGCCGGGCGAGCCCACGGCCTTCGCGACGTCCTCGTAGGAGCGCGTCTCGCCGTACGGGATGCGCGTGAGCTCCTTCCACACGCTCTCCTGGAACGGAGAGCCCGAGACGTGGAGCGGCACCTCGAAGGCGCGGCGGTGGCCGGCAAAGTACTCGCCGAGCTCCGCCTTGAGCTGAGCCAAAGGCTCGCTGTCGCCGGGCACGAGCGGGATCGCGAGGCGCCGACGCAGCGTTTCGAGCTGCGCCTCGAGCATGCGGCGGTCCGTGAACTCGAGCAGGCACACGCCCTGGCTCGTCGAGCCCGCGATCATCGGCCCGAGCGGCGTGCGCAGCCAGGCCGCAACGGCGACCTCGCTGCCGCGCGCCTTCCCCGGCGGCTGGCCGAAGTGCTTGCCGAAGGCTTCACGGAAGCCGCTCTCGGAGTCGTAGCCGGCGTCAACGGCGGCCGATGCCATGTCTTCTCCCTGGCGCAGCCGCGCGAGACCGCGGCCGAGGCGCTGTGCACGGCAGTAGGCGTCGAAGCTCATGCCGTAGGTCTTCAGAAAATAGCGGCGCGCCCGCTCGGGGGTCACGCCCATCTGCCGCAGCTCGGGCGCGCGCAGCCGCTTCTCGGGCTCTTTCTCGACGGCAGAGAGGAGAGAAGCCACCCAGCTGGGCGGGCGCCCGTCCGCCTCGAGCGGCCTGCAGCGCAGACATGGCCGGTAGCCGGCAAAAAGGGCGTCCTTCACCGTGGAAAAGAACTCCACGTTGCGGCGCAGGGGCTTGCGGGCCGTGCACGACGGCCGGCAAAAGATCCCGGTCGTGCGGACACCGGTGACGAAAACGCCGTCGTAGGAAGCGTCCTGACCAAAGAAGGCCCGCTCCATCTCGGCCGGGCGCGGCGCGGTCGCTGTGCTCATGGTCTGGAGAATAGTCCGGGGGGGAGGGGCGTGCCACCGGAAATGCGATGTCGAATTTCGAGACGGCTGGAGCAACGGGCTGGAGCAACGGACTGGAGCAACGGACTCCGGGGGGGCGCTCTTCCGCCGCGCCCCCCCGGGCCCCCCTGGGCGGGGCTTGTCCCGTGACTGGGACCTTCTCATCCCACGGTCGAACAGGCACGGGTGGGGTGCCCCGAGTGCGTGCCGTAGAAGTCCCGAGGCGCAACTGGTTTGCGGGGCTGCCGCGCGCTGGCACGAGTCGTGATGCACATCGGCCTCGAGTCGACGCGGCGGCGTACCGCGGCCCACAATGAGGCATGCCAGAGCCAATGATCGAGCTGCGTGGAGTCGAGAAGAGCTACCCCCAGGGCGGCGGTCAGGTATTCGTGCTCCGGCGCGTCGACCTCGTGGTGGACGAGGGCGACTTCGTCTCGATCATGGGTCCCTCGGGGGCGGGCAAGTCGACGCTGCTCCACATCCTGGGGCTCCACGACAGCGACTTCACGGGCGAGTTCCACCTGGTGGGGGAGCCGGTGCACAAGCTCGGGCGCAAGCAGCGCCACGAGCTGCAGAAGCGCGCGATCGGCTTCGTGTTCCAGAGCTACCACCTGCTCGACGAGCTCACGGTGGCCGAGAACCTGGAGCTGCCGCTCAGCTACCGCAACCTCAAGAAGTCCGAGCGCGAGGCGATCGTGGCGGACACGCTCGACCGCTTCCAGATCGTCGGCAAGAAGGACCTCTACCCGCGGCAGCTCTCGGGCGGGCAGCAGCAGCTGGTGGCGGTCGCGCGCGCGATCGTCGCGAGCCCGAAGCTCATCCTCGCCGACGAGCCGACCGGCAACCTGCACACCGAGCAGGGCGCCGAGATCATGCAGCTGTTCCAGAAGCTGAACGGCGAGGGCACGACGATCGTGCAGGTGACGCACTCGGAGACGAACGCCGGCTACGGCCGCCGCGTGGTGAAGATGCGCGACGGCTGGATCGTGACCGACTGACGCGGACCTTCCCGACCACGCGCGCTCCGCGCGCCACGAGGTGAACATGCTCGACTCCTTGCGCCAGGACCTCGCCTACGCCGCGCGCCGGCTCGCAAGGTCGCCGGGCTTCACGCTCGTCGCAGCGCTCACGCTCGCGCTCGGGATCGGCGCGACGAGCGCGATTTTCAGCGTCGTGAGCGCGGTGCTGCTGCGGCCGCTGCCGTTCCCCGAGCCGGAGCGGCTCGTCGAGGTGGACCAGGTCTGGAAGGGCAAGACGGTGCCCTACCACTCGCCCATGAACTTCCTGGACATCGAGAGGCAGGCGCGCTCGTTCGAGCGCATGGCCGCCCTGGACGCCGGCGGGTTCACGCTCACGGGCAAGGGCGCCGCCACGCGGCTCGAGGGCGGCCTGGTGAGCGCCGCGTTCTTCGAGGTGCTGCGCGTGCGGCCCGCTCTCGGCCGCGGCTTCGTGGCGGGAGAGAACGAGCCGGGTCGCGACAAGGTCGTGGTGCTCGGCCACAAGCTGTGGCAGGACCGCTTCGGCGGCGAGCCGGACGTCGTCGGCCGGACGATCGAGATCGACCGCGAGACGCGGACGGTGGTGGGCGTCGCCCCGAAGGGCTTCAGCTTCCCCGAGGGCGCCGAGCTGTGGCTCCCGCTCCAGCACGACGAGGTCTTCGTCACCAAGAGCCGCGGCGCCTGGTACCTGAAGGTCCTCGGCCGCCTCGCGCCCGGCGCCTCGGTCGAGAGCGCGCGCGAGGAGGTCTCCACGATCGCGGCCCGGCTCGCGACGGAGTACCCCGACGCGAACGACGGCGTGGGCGGCACCGTGCGCTCGCTGCACGAGGCGACGGTGGGTAACACGCGCCGGGCGCTCGTCGTGCTGCTGGGCGCCGTCGGCCTGCTGCTGCTGGTGGCGTGCGTCAACGTCGCGAACCTGCTGCTCGCGCGCATCAGCGGCCGCGAGAGCGAGCTCGCCGTGCGCGCGGCGCTCGGCGCCGGGCGGGGCCGCATCGTGGGCCAGCTCTTCACCGAGAGCGTTCTGCTCGCGCTCGTGGGCGGCGCGCTGGGCCTGCTGCTCGCGGGGGCCCTGGTCGACGGCCTGCTCGCCCTCCAGCCCGACGGCGTGCCGCGGCTCGCGGAAGTGCGCATCGACCGCGGCGTGCTCGCCTTCGCCGCGCTGCTCTCGCTCGTCACGAGCGTCGCGTTCGGCGCTTTGCCCGCGCTCCAGATGAGCCGCCGCGCGACCTCGCTGGCGCTGCGGCAGGGGGGCCGCGGCATCATGGGCGGCGCGGGGACGCGCGTGCGCGGCGGGCTCGTGATCGGCCAGATCGCGCTCGCGATGGTGCTGCTCGCCGGGTCCGGGCTGCTGCTGCGCAGCTTCACGCTGCTGCGGAGCGTGGATCCCGGCTTCGACGCGAGGAGCGCCCTCACCTTCCGCGTCTCGCTGCCGGAGTCGGCGTACGCCGACGATGCCAGCATGTTCGCCTTCCACCGCGACCTGGACGAGCGCCTAAGCGCCCTTCCCGGGGTGCGTGAGGTGGGCGCGGTGTCGGGGCTGCCGCTCGCGTCGGGTCCCTTCCTGATCTCCTTCACGGTCGACGGCCGGCCCGAGCCGCCGCCGGCGCAGCAGCCGTCGCTGCAGGTCGCGATCGCGACCGCGGGCTACCTGAAGACGATGGGCATCGACGTCGTGCGCGGCCGCGGCTTCGACGTCCGCGACGACGACAAGGCGCCCCAGGTCGTCCTGCTGAGCGAGTCGGCCGTGCGCCAGCACTTTGCCGACGAGGACCCGATCGGCAAGCGGATCCGGCTCGGCCTCGGCCGCGGCCGGGGCCCCAAGGCCGGCGGCGAGGTCGTGGGCGTCGTGCGCGACGTGAAGCACCACGGCCTGGCGAAGGAGAGCATGCCGGAGATCTACCTGCCATACGCCCAGTACCCGGCGCAGTCGATGGCCATCGTGCTGCGGACGGACGTGCCGCCGCGCTCGCTGGCCGCCGCCGCCGAGGGAGTGGTGCACGAGATCGACCCGCAGCTGCCGGTCGCACGCGTCGCGACGCTCGAGGAGGTCGTGGCGCGCTCGATCTCCGAGCCGCGCTTCTACACGCTGCTCCTGGGCAGCTTCGCCGCCGCCGGCCTGTTCCTGGCCGCGCTCGGGCTATTCGGCGTCATGTCGTACGCCGTGGCGCAGCGCACGCGTGAGCTCGCCGTGCGCATGGCGCTGGGCGCGCGCCAGCAGGAGCTGCGGCGCATGGTGCTGCGCGAGGCGCTCGTCCTGGGCGGCATCGGGCTGGCGCTCGGGCTCGCCGGTACGCTCCTCGTCTCGCGCGCGCTCACGACGCTGCTCTACTCCGTGAGTCCAAACGACCCGCAGACGCTCGCCGCAGTCGGCGTGCTGCTGCTCGCCACGACCCTGCTGGCCGGCTATCTCCCGGCGCGGCGCGCCACGCGCATCGATCCTGTCGTCGCGCTGCGGGCGGACTGAGAGTGCCGGCCGTGGGCACCCAGGCGACGGGCTCCGCGACGGGTGCTTTAGAATCGGCTCGCCCGATGTCGAGATTCACGCCGCGCGTGCTCGCCGCCGACGACCAGCCGGACATCCTCGAGTCGCTCGACCTCCTGCTGAAGCCGGAAGGCTTCGAGCTCGAGACCGCCGCGTCGCCGCAGGGCGTCCTGGCCGCGGTCGAGCAGCGCGAGTTCGACGTGCTGCTGATCGACCTCAACTACACGCGCGACACGACGTCCGGGCGCGAGGGCATGGACCTCCTGGCCAAGCTGCAGGCGCTCGACGCCACGCTGCCGGTGGTCGTGATGACCGCGTGGGGCAGCGTGCCGCTCGTGGTCGAGGCGATGCGCCGCGGGGCGCGCGACTTCGTGCAGAAGCCGTGGGACAACGAGCGGCTCGTCTCGATCCTCAGGACCCAGGCCGAGCTCGCGCGGGCGCTGCGCCGCGGGCAGCGC
>DATBSL010000043.1:0-7781 GCA_036559805.1 Vicinamibacteria bacterium | reverse complement strand
CGAGCGCGCCGAGCGCGTGTCGAACTCGCCGGAGCACCAGGCGCTCGCGCTCGAAGCGGCCCGGCGCACGATCGCGCTCGTCAAGAACGAAGGCGGCGTGCTGCCGCTCGACCGCGGCAAGCTGCGCAAGCTGGCGGTGATTGGCCCGAACGCCGCTGACGTCCACCTCGGCGGCTACTCGAGCAAGCCCGGGCGTGGCGTGAGCCTGCTGGACGGCATCAAAGCGGCCGCGGGCCCCGGCGTCGAGGTGCTGTACGCCGAGGGCACGCGGATCACCGAGCACCCCGCGAACTGGTACCTGGACGACGTGGTGCTCGCCGACCCCGAGAAGAACAAGGCGCGGATCCAGGAGGCGGCGGCGCTCGCGAAGCAGGCTGACGCGGTTGTGCTCGCGATCGGCACCAACGAGTCGACGTCGCGCGAAGCCTGGGCCGACAACCACAAGGGCGACGTCGCCAGCCTCGAGCTGATGGGCCAGCAGAACGAGCTCGTCGAGGCGGTCGCGGCGGCGGGCAAGCCGACCGTGGCCGTCTTCATCGGCGGGCGCCCGCAGGCGCTCGGGCGCGTCGCGGCCGCCGTACCCGCGATCCTGGTCGGCTGGTACCTGGGCCAGGAGGGCGGCACGGCGGCGGCCGAGGCGCTCTTCGGCGACGTCAACCCGGGCGGCAAGCTGCCGATCTCGTTCCCTCGCTCGACCGGCCAGGTGCCGGTCTATTACGGCCGCAAGCCGACCTCGTTCCGTCCGTACCTCGACTCCGAGCGCGGTCCGCTGTTCGCCTTCGGCCACGGCCTCAGCTACACGAGCTTCAAGCTCGACGACGTCAAGGTGGTTCCTGCGTCGATCCCGCCGAGCGGGCGCGCCGTCGCGAGCGTGCGCGTCACGAATACCGGCTCGCGCGCGGGGGACGAGGTGGTGCAGCTCTACGTCCGCGACCGGGTTTCCTCGGTCACGCGGCCGGTGCTCGAGCTGCGTGGCTTCAAGCGCGTCAGCCTCAAGCCGGGCGAGTCGGCGAGCGTCGAGCTCGAGCTGGGCCCGGAAGCGCTGGCGGTGACCAATACCTCGATGAAGCGCGTCGTCGAGCCGGGCGCCTTCGACGTGATGCTCGGGACGAGCAGCGAGCAGCTCAAGACAGTGACGCTCGAAGTGACGAAGTGATTCCTATTGCCAAGGGAGCTCTCGCATGACTGATCTCTACGCGCCGCGCCCCGAGCACAAGTTCACGTTTGGCCTGTGGACCGTCGGCAATCCTGGGCGCGATCCGTTCGGGGAGCCGGTGCGGCCCGTGCTGTCGCCGGTCGAGATCGTTAACCTGCTCGGCGAAGTCGGAGCCTACGGGGTCAACTTCCACGACAACGATCTCGTGCCGATCGACGCCACGGCGGCGGAGCGCGACAAGATCGTCGCCGATTTCAGGAAGGCGCTGGCGGCGACGGGGCTCGTGGTGCCGATGGCCACGACCAACCTGTTCACCGACCCGGCCTTCAAGGACGGCGCGTTCACCTCCAACGACGCGCGCGTGCGCGGGTACGCGCTGCAGAAGACGATGAACGCGATCGACCTGGGCGTCGAGCTGGGAGCGAAGGTATACGTCTTCTGGGGCGGCCGCGAGGGCGTCGAGAGCGACGCGACCAAGAGCGCGCTCGAGGCCGGCAAGCGCTTTCGCGACGCGATGAACTTCCTGACTCACTACGTCAAGGACAAGAAGTACGACCTGGTGTTCGCCCTCGAGGCCAAGCCCAACGAGCCGCGCCACGACATGTACCTGCCCACCACGGGCGCGTACCTCGGCTTCATCGAAACGCTCGACCACCCCGAGATGGTGGGCGTCAACCCCGAGGTGGCCCACGAGCACATGTCCGGGCTCAACTTCATGCACGCGGTCGCCCAGGCGTGGGACGCGGGCAAGCTCTTCCACATCGACCTGAACGACCAGGCGTTCGGCCGCTACGACCAGGACCTGCGCTTCGGCTCGCACTCGCTCAAGAGCTGCTTCTTCCTCGTGAAGTTCCTCGAAGACGTGAAGTACCCGGGCATGCGCCACTTCGACTCGCACGCCTACCGCACCGAGGACATCGCCGGCGTGAAGGACTTCGCGCGCGGCTCGATGCGCTCGTACCTGATCTACAAGGAGAAGGCGCGCCGCTGGAACGAGGACAAGGAGATCCAGTCGCTCGTCGCCGACATCAGCAAGGTCCCGGCCGACGGCCTGCCGACGGTCGGCGCCTACAGCAAGACCACCGCCGACGCGCTCAAGGGCCACACGTTCGACCGCAAGGCTCTCGGCGCCCGCGGCCTCGGCTACGAGAAAATCGACCAGCTGACCATGGAGTTGCTGCTGGGCGTTCGCTAGATGCGCCGCCTCTTCCTCGGCATCGACGTTTCCACCACCGGCGCCAAGGCCCTCCTGATCGACGAGCAGGGCGCGGTCGCCGCCTCGGCGACGACGCCGCTCACGCTCCAGACCCCCAGGCCGCTCTGGTCCGAGCAGGATCCGCGCGAGTGGTGGAAGGGAACGTCCGCCAGCATCCGCAAGGCGCTCGCCGATGCGGGCGCGAGCGGAGCGGACGTTGCTGCAGTCGGCCTCACCGGCCAGATGCACGGCCTGGTGCTGCTCGACGCCAAGCAGGAGGTGCTCCGCCCGGCGATCCTGTGGAACGACCAGCGCACTGCCGCGGAGTGCGTGGAGATCGAAACCCGCGTCGGGCGTGCCGCGCTCATTCGCGAAGTCGGCAACGTGGCGCTCACCGGCTTCACCGCTCCGAAGATCCTCTGGGTCCGCAACCACGAGCCGGAGGTCTACCGCAAGGCGAAGCTTGTGCTGCTGCCGAAGGACTACGTGCGCCTGCGCCTCACGGGCGAGGCGGCGATGGACAAGGCGGACGGGTCGGGCACGATCCTGTTCGGGCTCGCTGCGCGAACCTGGTCGAAGCGCGTGCTCGCGGCGCTCGACATCCCGAGGGAGTGGCTGCCGCGCACGTTCGAGGGGCCGGAAGAGACCGGGACCGTGACCCGCGAGGCTGCGGCCGAGACCGGGCTCGCGGCCGGCACGCCGGTCATGGCCGGCGGCGGCGACCAGGCCGCGGGCGCGGTCGGGGCGGGCGCGGTGCGGCCCGGTGTCGTCTCGCTGACGCTCGGGACCTCGGGCGTGATCTTCGCGACGACCGACTCGGCCCTGGTCGAGCCCGAGGGCCGGCTCCACGCCTTCTGCCACGCCGTCCCCGGCAAGTGGCACTTCATGGGCGTCACGCTGTCCGCCGCGGGCAGCCTGCAGTGGTACCGCGACACGCTCACGCCGAAGGAGAGCTTCGCCGAGATCGTGGCCGAGGCCGAGCAGGCCCCGGCCGGAAGCGAAGGCGTGCTGTTCGCGCCCTACCTCTCCGGCGAGCGCACGCCCTACCCCGATCCGCTCGCGCGCGGCAGCTTCGTGGGGCTCACGCTCCGCCACCAGCGGGCGCACCTGACGCGCGCGGTGCTCGAGGGAGTCGCCTTCTCGATGAAGGACTGCTTCGGCCTGCTGCAGGGCGCGGGCCTCGGCGCCGTCAAAGAGGTCCGCATCGCCGGTGGCGGCGCCAAGGGCGCGCTCTGGCGCAGGATCGTGGCGAGCGCTCTCGGCCTGCCGATGCTGACCGTCAACAGCACCGAGGGCGCCGCATACGGCGCCGCCCTGCTGGGCGGCACGGGCATCGGAGCCTGGCCGAGCGTCGAGGCCGCCTGCGACGCCACGATAGCCGTCACCGGTCGCGACGAGCCCGTGGCCGAGTGGTCGAAGACCTACGAGTCGCTCTACCCGCGTTACCGTGGGCTCTACAAGGCGCTCAAGCCGACCTACGACAACCTGGGCAGCTAGGCGGCGCCGCGCCACGCGCGGAGCGCCGCGCGGAGCGGCACGCGCTCGCGAGTCGCGTCCAGCCACCCCAGTCCGCCGACGACGATCGCGAGCGAGAGGAAGATCCCGCCGAGCTCCACGGCCTTCGATCCCGTCGGCACCGTGAGCGCGGCGTAGGCCGGCACGAAGGCCAGCGCCGCCGCGAGCAGGCCGCCCGCGATCCACGCCAGCGTCGTCGCGATTCGGGGCCGCTCGACGCGCGTGATCGCGACGGCTGGCGGGCCGGCGGGCTCCATCGACCAGCGCCCGAGCGGAAGGATGGGCACGAAGAGCACCGTCAGCCAGGCGTCGGCGTCCACGCCATCCGGCGGCCGCGCGGTCCGGCGCAGCAGGTGAACACCGGTGCCGAGCGGGCCGTGCCCCCGCGCCGGCTCGAACGTGACCGTCACGCCGGCGTCTCCACGCCGTCGAAGAAGTCCACGACCCCCGTCTCGAGCGAGTACTCGGCTCCGACGACGAGGAGACCCTCGCTCTGGATCAGGCGCTCGAGAACCTCCGACCCGTGGCGCAGGTGGTCGGCGGACGCCCTGACGTTGGCTCGCGTCGCCTCGCTCACCATCGCCGCCGGGTCGTTCTTGAGCCGGGTGAACAGCAGCCCTTCCACGGACGGCCTGATCCTGTCGACGATCGACCGCAGGTTCCGCGACTGGTTCGCCGTGGGCCGCTGCAGCTCCTCGAGCGTCGTCTGGACGGCACCGCAGCGCGAGTGCCCCAGCACGACCACGAGCCGCGTGCCGAACTTGGCCGCCGCGAACTCGACGCTTCCCACCTGCGACGGCGCGACGACGTTGCCGGCCACGCGGATGACGAACAGGTCCCCCAGCCCCTGGTCGAAGACGATCTCCGCCGGCACGCGCGAGTCGGAGCAGCCCAGGATGATCGCGAACGGCTCCTGCCCGTCCTTCAGCGCCGTACGGTGCGCCTGGCTGGTCAGGGTCTCGGAGCCGCCGCGCTCGTCCGACGCAAAGCGGCGGTTGCCCTCGCGCAGCCGCTCGAACGCCTCTCGCGCCCCAATCATCGACTGCTCACGCGCTCAAGCTTACTTCTTGCGCTTCCGGGGCGCCCCCTCCGTACCCGATTGAAGAAAGGGATGTGCAACCAGCCGCTCCGCGGCGACGCGGTGACCCCGGGCGTTCCAGTGCGAGTCGTCCGGGAAGTATACGTTTTCGCCCCGGCTCGCCTCGCGCTCGAGGTCGGGCGTCAGGTCGACAAACGGGATGCCCGTGCGCCGGCAGAACTCGCCCACCAGCTCGTTCTGGACCAGGCGGTTGCGCGTCAGGCGCTGGACATCGACGCCCCAGGGGTCGCGGGGGAGCGAGAGTTCCAGCGCTCGCCGCAGCGACGCGCGCGAGAAGGCCTGCACGAGCAGCGGAAAGTAGACCTGGCTCTTGGACGGAACGAACATCACGACCAGCCTCGCGCCGGCCGCGCGGCAGGCGCGGTCCATCTCGCTCAGCGAGCGGCGCGTGACGTCCCAGCCGGGATGGGCCTCGATCTCAGCGCGGCCGAGGTTGAGCAGGTTCAGGTAGGACGGCATCAGCGCGAAGCGCAGCGTGCGTCCGCCGATCGGCAGGGCGAACATGCCTCGGTCGAACGAGGCTCGCCGTACGGCAGGTGCCGTCTCGTCGACTCCGCTGAACGCGGCGTCGTGTCGCCGGCCGGGCGCGCCCTGCTCCGGGGCCGCCGCGTGGGCCTGCGTCGCGAGCAGGCGCCGCGTCAGCAGGAACGCGTAGGAGCGGTCGAAGTGGGCGACCGTCCGCTTGAAGGGCCAGCCAGACACGCCGAAGGAGCCCGAGGCGCCGGACCGCTCGAACTCGTCGAACAACGCGGCACCCGGGATGTCGTTTCCGGCGAAGAAGGCCACCACCACGACGCGGGGCGTTCGGGGAAGGACGAGGTCGCGCAGCACGCGGAGCTCCTGCTGCGGCCCGAACCCCGCGACGCCGTAGTTGCGCACGCGGCGTCCCAGGCGGGCCTCCAGCCGCCCCGGCCAGCTCAGCTCCACGGGCAGGGTGAGCGCGTCCGTGAACGAGTCGCCGAGCGCGGCCACGTCGAGGCGCTCCGGGATCGCGGAGTCGTTGCGGAAGCCCTCGCCGTCCGTCCGCACGGGAAAGCGATGCAGCAGGGCTGGGCTCACGGCGGGCGGAACGAAGCCCATGCGCACGATGTCGCCGAGCGTCCACTCGCCGGTCGCGTCGCGGTGCGGCCGGGGCACGCGGCCGTAGCGTGGCGAGTCCGTCCAATACGGGTCGGGCGCCACCTCGCCCAGACGGCTGCGCTCGACGGCCATCCAGGTGGGACTGGCCCAGGCGGCGACGCGCAGCGCGGCCTCGAGCGTCACCACCAGGACGAGCGCGGTCGCGAGGACTGCGGCCGTCCTCACGAGCAGGAACCGCTCCCAGGCGCTCCACTCGACCGTGAACGCCGCGTGCGACCGCGGCAGCGCCCAGCCGAGCGCCAGCAGAAGGACCATGGCCGCGGCCTCCGGCCACGGGAACGCCTCGACGATGCGCAGATCCGACCAGGTCACGCTGCCCTGGCTGGTCAGGTCGAGCACTCCGCCCGTCGCCGGCAGGCGATACGAGACCTCCTCCACGCCGGCCAGGACTCGCCGGCCCAGCACCCGCGTCGTAGCCGTGCCCGACCAGCGCACGTCGATCGTGGCCGGCCCTTCCGGCCGTGCCCGGAAGTGGAGCCGCGCCGGGCGCGACGCCGGCACGCGGAAGCGGAAGCGTTCGGCCCCTCGCGTGAGGATCTGCGGAACGACTCGGCTCCCCTGCACCACGAAGCGCTGTCGAGCCTCGGACGAGGAACCGACGTCGGCCCGGTCGTCGAGGTAGAGCTGGTAGGTGCCCGCGGTCAGCCACGTCCGACCGAACGCGATGGCCACCAGGACCTGCGCGACGAGCACGACGCGTGGAAGCCAGCGCGCACACCACGCCGGAACCGCGATCGGCTGCCCCCCCATCGGTGAGGGCAAGAGCAACGAGCGTGCCAGGCGGCCCGGTCCGCCTTACAAAGAGGAGCCGGCAGCCCAGCGGCTCGGCTAGAGATCGCTGCGCCCGATCCCCCTGCTGACCCTGAAAACGTGACCATCCGGATGGCGCACGTGCATCTCGCGGACACCCCACGGCATGTCCGTGGGCGGCCAGGCGACGTCCAGACCCTGCTCCAGGCATCGCCGATGGACTGCATCGACGTCCTCTACCCAGATCGACATCCAGACGCCCTTGTCGGCTGTTTGGTCGCCGTCGGGACCAAACGTCATCTTGACGCCACCGTTGCCGCGGCCGCCCTGTCCCCCCTGGCACAGAAAGATCTCGCACTGGCCGGAACAGACCCCGCCAAACACGGGAGGCTCACCCCAGTCCCATCCCTTCTCCCAGCCGAGCTTCTCGAACCAACGGAAGCTCTCCACGATGTCTGTCACGTTCAAGATCGGCGTCAGCTTGTGCGCGAGCATCGCATCCAGTTCATACCTCCAACAGGTCCCTGCCGACGATCACTTCACCTCGGAAGTGCGCGCGAGCCGCGTCGATCCACATCTGCTCCGTGACCTCGGGATCGTCGGCAGGCACCAGATGTGCGAGAACCAACGTCTTCACGCCCGCGGCCGCCGCCACGCGTCCGGCGTCCTCCGCCGACGTCTGGTGGGCGATGATGCTCTTTTTGAGCCGCGCCGCGTTGGCGACTCGGGCGACCAGGCGATCGACTGCTGGCACGTAGAGTGCGGAGTGAACGAGTACGTCGGCGCCCCGGGCAAGCTGGACAACGTTGTCGCAACGCGTGGTGTGTTCGACTCACTACGGGCCGGTCTCGGACGCGTGATATGCAACGACGCGCCATGCGCCACCCGCGCGGAGGTAGACCTTCGTGAACCGCCAGTCGTCTTCA
>DATBSL010000042.1:0-11572 GCA_036559805.1 Vicinamibacteria bacterium | reverse complement strand
CGTCCAGGACCGCGGCCCGGTCGACGGCGGCGTCGCCGCGGAGCGGCTCGCGCAGCAGCAGGTGGTTGCGGGCCTGGCGAAACAAGGCCTGGTATGACGGAAAACGCAGCGAGAGAGACCGCGTGACCGCCAGCCGGCTGTGGGCATCCGCGCCGGCCAGGCCCGGGACGTCGCGCTCGGCGAGGAGCGTGTCCCAGCGCGCGAGGGCCTCGTCGATCGGGGGCATGCCGGAGAGCAAGGCGTAGGACGCGTTCAAGCGATAGGAGGCCGCCGTCAGGAACAGGCGCGGGCCGGCACGTCGCGCGTCGGCGTCGCCGTTCAGGAGCTCGAGCCCCCACGGGCCGGGCAGCTGCAGGTCGCGGAAGCGCAGGTCCGCGCGCGGCGAGAACGGGTGCGCGGCGAACGCGGCGCCGCCCAGGTGCCGCACGTCGTCGAGAGCGTCGAGCGTGTCGCCTGCGAAGCGGAACGCGGGGTCGCGGTCGAAGCCGACTCCCAGCACGTGCCCGCCGGGCGTCGACAGCTCGGAGCCCACCAGCACCAGGACACCGTCGTGGTAGCCCTCGAACGGCCTGGCGTCGACGTTGTTGTGGTCGGTGATGCCCAGCACGGCGACACCGGTCTCGCGCGCCGCGGCGATCGCCTCTGCGGCAGAGCCGCCGCCGTCGGAAAACGTCGTGTGCACGTGCACGACCGCGGGGACCCGGACGTATCCGTCGCCGGGCAAAGCACCGGCCACGGGCAGCGGCCGGAAGAGCGCCACCCGCAGCGCGAGGAGCGCGAGGGCGCCCAGGGCGGCGGCCAGGAGAACCCCCCGGAGCCGCCCCAGGCCGCTGCTCAAGCGTCGCCTAGTGCTTGACGAACGCCTTGAGATCCGCCGCCTTGCTCGTCGCTTCCCAGGTGAACTCGGGCTCGCTGCGGCCGAAGTGCCCGTAGGCCGCGGTCTTCTTGTAGATCGGGCGGCGCAGGTTCAGGTACTCGATGATGCCCTTCGGTGTCAGCGAGAAGATCTCGCGCACGGCCCGCACCAGCTCGGACTCGGGTACCTTGCCGGTGCCCATCGCGTCGGCCCGCACCGAGACCGGGTCGGCGACGCCGATCGCGTACGCGATCTGCACCTCCACCTTGTCGGCGAGGCCCGCGGCCACGATGTTCTTCGCCACGTGGCGTGCCATGTAGGAGGCCGAGCGGTCGACCTTCGTCGGGTCCTTGCCCGAGAAGGCGCCGCCGCCGTGGGCGCTCACGCCGCCATAGGTGTCGACGATGATCTTGCGCCCGGTGAGTCCGCAGTCGCCCTGCGGCCCGCCGACGACGAAGCGGCCGGTGGGGTTGATGAAGTACTTGGTGTCCTTGTCGAGCAGCTCGGCCGGGATCACCGCCTGGATCACCTTCTCCATCACGTCCTCACGGATCGTCTCGATCGGGACGAGGTTGCTGTGCTGCGTGGAGATCACGACCGTGTCGACGCGCACCGGCTTGTCGCCCTCGTACTCGACGGTCACCTGGCTCTTGCCGTCGGGGCGCAGGTAGTCGACGGAGCCGTCGCGCCGCACCTCGGAGAGCCGCCGCGTCAGCTTGTGCGCCAGCATGATCGGCAGCGGCATCAGCTCCGGCGTCTCGCGGCAGGCGTAGCCGAACATCAGGCCCTGGTCGCCGGCGCCGCCAGGGTCGACGCCCATCGCGATGTCGGGCGACTGCTCGTGGATGGCCGAGATCACCGCGCAGGTCTCGTAGTCGAAGCCGTACTTGGCGCGGGTGTAGCCGACGGCCTTGATCGTCTCGCGCACGATCGTGGGAAGGTCCGCGTAGGCCTCGGTGGTGATCTCGCCGGCGATGAACGCGATGCCGGTCGTCACCATGGTCTCGCAGGCGACCCGGCTCATCGGGTCCTCGGCGAGCAGCGCGTCGAGCACGGCGTCGGAAATCTGGTCGGCGATCTTGTCGGGGTGCCCCTCGGTCACCGACTCCGACGTAAAGAGATGACGGTCGTTCTTGGCCATTCCTCGTCCTGGTTCGGGTTAATAAGCTCGGGCCGCCGTCTCGAGCGACCGCAAAAACGGGCAAGTATACCAGCCCGCCGCAGCCTGGCGAAACGCGGGGCGTCACGCCCGCGGGTGCAGCCGGTCGTAGATCTGGCGCAGCCGCTCGCGGCTCACGTGGGTGTAGATCTCGGTCGTCGAGATGTCGGCGTGGCCGAGCATGGCCTGAAGCGCCCGCAGGTCGGCCCCGCGCTCGAGCAGGTGGGTCGCGAAGGAGTGGCGCAAAACGTGTGGCGTGAGGATACGCTCGACTCCCGCGACGACGGCGTGCCGGCGAACCAGGCCCCAAAGCCCCATCGCCGAGAGCCGGCCGCCGCGCGGGCTCGGGAACACGAGGCCGCTCGTCCGGCCTCGCAGGATGCGGCCGCGGGCCTCCTCGAGGTAGCGCGTGACCCAGCGGCGGGCCTCCCGGCCCAACGGGACGAGACGTTCCTTGCCGCCCTTGCCCAGAACCCTTACCAGGCCGAGCTCGAGGTCGAGACCCTGGAGCTCGAGCCCGGTGAGCTCCGAAGCGCGCAGGCCCGTGGCGTAGAGCACCTCGAGGACGGCGCGGTCCCGCAGGCCCAGCGTGGTTTTCGTGTCCGGAGCCTTCAGAAGCGCCTCGACCTGGGGCGGGGTCAGATAGCGCGGCAAGCCTTTGAAGGCGCGCGGCGCCCTCACGTTCTCGGTCGGGTCGCGCTCGACCAGGCCCTCGCGCAGCGCGAAGGCGAAGAAGCCTCGGATCGAAAAGACGTGGCGCGCCTGCGACCGGGCCGAGAGGCCGCGGCCGCGGAGTACGCCCGCAAAGTCGGCGAGGTCCTTGGGGGCGAGCCGCAGCAGCTCCTGCTTGCGCCCGGCGGCGAAGGACGCGAGCGCCGCGAGGTCGCGCGTGTAGGCCACGAGCGTGTTGTTCGCGAGGCCGCGCTCGACGCGCAGGTGGTCGAGCCAGGCCGTGACGGGATCCGCCCGCAGCGCCCGGGCTCGCGGGCTCGCGGGTCTCGGATCGGGCGCGGGGTGGCGCATGGCTCAGGCCGTCCGACGCCGCCGCCCGAGGAGCCCGATGAGCACGTCGGCCTCCCCCACCCGAAGCGCGCGCGTGAGCGCCAGGTAGAGCACGATCCCGACCGCTACGGGCACGAGCCCCGTGGCGAGCTGGGCCACGAGGCCCGTGGTGCCCAGGCTCGTCTCGAGCCAGGCGGACAGGGCGCGGGCCGAAGCGCCCATCACCAGCGCCGCCAGGACCATCCGTGCCACCGGCCGCAGCAGGCCGTGGCCGACGAGCCCGCCGACGCGCTTCTCGAACAGGCCCACGAGCAGCGAGGCGTTGAGGATCGAGCCGAGCGCCGTGCCGAGCGCGATCGCGCGGAAGCCGAGCGTGCCGTGGGCGGCGAGGATCACGACGAGGTTGGTGGCGACGGCGACGAGGCTCGCCGCGAGCGGGACGCGCGGCCGCCCGAGTGCGTAGAAGGCGGGCGCCAGCACCTTCACCCCCGTGTAGCCCACGAGGCCGAAGGCGTACAGGAACAGCGCCGCTGCGGTCGCCTGCGTGTCGGCGGCGGTGAACCTTCCGCGCTCGTACAGCAGCCGCACGACGGGCACGCCCAGCGCGATCAGCCCGACGGTCGCCGGAAGCGTGAGGAATGCGAGCATCGAGAGCGACTGGCGCAGCGTCGTGCGCAGGCCGTCGAAGTCGGCTTCGGCGGCCTTGCGGGCCAGGCCCGCGGTGGCGATCGTGCCGAGTGCCACGCCGAAGAGGCCGATCGGCAGGTACAGCAGGCGGAAAGCGTAGTCGAGCCAGGAAACCGCCCCGGGCTCGCTTGAGGCGAAGATGCTGCTGACGAAGATGTTCACCTGGACCGCCGCGAGGCCCACGGTGGCCGGCGCCATGAGCCGGCCGATCTGGCGCAGTCCGGGGTCGCCGGGCGCCCATTCCGGCCGGAAGCGAAAGCCCAGCCGCCGCAGCGAGGGCACCTGGACCAGGAACTGAGCGAGGCCGCCGGCGAGCGTACCGAACGCCCAGCCCAGGACGACCTGGTCCGCTCCGAGGCCCATAAGGTACAGGACTGCCGCCCAGAGGATCGCAACGGCATTGAAGAGGGCCGGCGAGAGCGCCGGGATGCCGAAGCGGCCCTCGGCGTTGAGCATCCCCATCGCCACGGCCGCAAAGGACACGAGCGGCAGGAACGGCATCATCACGCGCGTGAGCCGCACGGTCAGCTCGGCCTTGCCCGGGGCGTCGTCGAAGCCGGGCGCGATCCCCGAGACGATTGGCCAGGCCAGGATCACGCCGACGACCACGAGCGCGCCCAGGACGACGGCCACGAAGCTGAAGACCCGGCTCGCGAGGCGGAAGGCCGCCTGCTGCTCGTCGTGGCGGGCGCGGGCGTAGGTGGGGACGAACGCCGCCGAGAGCGCCCCCTCGGCGAAGAGGTCCCGCAGCAGGTTGGGGATGCGGAAGGCGATCCGGAAGGCGTCCGAGTGGTAGCCGGCGCCTAGCAGGGCCGCGAAGACTTGCTCGCGGACGAGCCCCAGCACCCGCGAGACGAGCGTCATCGCCGAGACGAGCCCCGCCGCCTTCGCGATCCGGGCCGACTCCGCCTTTGCCTTGACCTCCAGCTCGAGCCCCGCTAAACTAGAGTTTTGTTCGACTTGCGAGGAGGACTCGAAGTGGCACAGCACGCGTCAGCCGAGAAGCAGATGAGGCAGGGCCAGAAGCGCCGGGCACGCAACAGGCAGAACCTTTCCCAGCTCAAGACCCAGGTGAAGAAGCTCCGCGCCGCCATCGCCGAAGGCAACGCCAAGGACGCGGAGTCGCTCCTGCCGGTCACCGTGGGCCAGATCGACAAGGCCGCGAAGAAGGGCGTCATCCACGACAACGCCGCGTCGCGGTACAAGAGCCGGCTCACGCGCAAGGTCAGGACGCTCGCCTCGGCGAAGTAGCCGCCCGGGAGCCGCCGCACGAGGCGACCACAGCCCTGGCCAGCGCGACGGCCTCGTCGGCTCCCTGCTTGATCTCCCGATCGATCTGCGTCAAGCGCTCGACGGCCTTCGCGAGGTCAGGCTCGCTCCAGCGACGTGAGGCGTCGTAGAGCGCGTCGACCTTGAACTGCATGTTCGGCGGCAGGAGGCGAGCCGCGATCTGCGCCTTCGGCACTCCCGCTTCGCGGAGCGCCACGGCGCTTCGGACCTGGCGCAGCGCCCGGTGGAGGGTCACGAGCACGCGCAGCCCGGCCTCCCCGTCGTCCAACACGCGCCCCAAGAGCTCGAGCGTCTTCGGCGTGTCGCGCGCGGCGAAGGCGTCGCTCAGCAGGTAGAGCGGCTGCGCCAGGCCGCGGCCGACGAGCGACGACACGTCGTCCTCGCCTATGTCCTTGCGGCCGTCCGCCCAGGCCTCGAGCTTGTCCACCTCGCCCATCAGCCGGCGCAGGTCCTGGCCGACCTCCTCGATCAGCAGGTCGAGCGCGCCCTTCGTGAAGCGCAGCCCGCGGCCGCGCAGCTCCTGCTCGACGTGGGAGCGCAGCGCCCGGCCCCTGCGCGGAGCGCAGTCGTGCACCTCCGCTTTCGCCAGCAGGCCCTTCCACGGCCGGCGCCGCTTGTCGGGCTTCGCCGCCAGCAGGACGAGCGTCGCGTCGGACGCCGGCGACTCGGCGTAGGCGTCGACCGGATCGCTTTCGGAGCGCGCCTTGCCCTTGCCTTTCGAGTCCCCGGCCGTCTCCTCGTCCTGCGGCGCCGAGGCGTACTTCAGCAGCTCCGCGCGCCTCACGACTACGGCCCGACTCGCGGCGAAGAGCGAGCCGCTGCGCGCCGCGGCCAGAACGTCCTCCCACTTCGCCTCGTCGCCGTAGAGCACGCGCACGGACTCCTGGCGGTCGGCGCCCACCGCGGCCTCGAGAACACGCTCGAGCGCGGACTCGGCGAGATAGGTGTCCTCCCCGACGATGGCCTGGATCGGTTCGGGCCGGCGCGCCTGGGGCATCCTGGCGCTAGAAGGCTTCCAGCATCGCGGCGACCAGGCTGCGCGCGAAGGCCATCGCGAGGCGCTCGATCGACTGCTCCTCGCGGTCGAAGTAGGTGGCGGCGTTCTCGCCCATGTCGTATTCGTCGCGCTGCGAGAAGGCCTCGTTCGACCAGATCGGCTCGGCCTGCCCGATCTTGCGGTACGCGACGGAGGCGGTCATCGCGATCGCGTAGCGCGAGGCCTGGGTCTGGCCGCCCTCGGTCGAGAAGTTCACCGGGATCACGTTGAACGCCGTGATATCCCCTTCGACGACGGCGTCGACGTTGGCCGCGTCCTTCACCACGGTGAAACGGCCCCGCTTCAGCAGCTCCGCGATCACCGCCTGCGTCACGTGCGTGTCGAGCCCGAGCTTGCCGGTACGGTCCTTGAAGAGCGGCACGCCGATGCGCTTGACCGAGGCGTCGGTCGTGATGCCGCGGCCCTGGAGCGCGTAGCCGCAGCCCGACGCGAGCGTGGACGCGGCCGCCGCGAGGAGCTGCCGGCGCTTCACTTCACCACCAGGCTCACGAGCCGCCCCGGCACGACGACGAATTTCACCAGCTGCTTGCCGTCCAGGTGCTCCGCGACGCGCGGCTCGGCGAGCGCCCGAGCGCGGATCTGGTCCTCGCCGGCCTCGCGCGGCACGACCACGCGCCCGCGCACCTTGCCGTTCACCTGTACGGCCAGCTCGACCGCGTCCTCGCGGGCCGCGGCCGCGTCGAACGCGGGCCACGCGGTGCGCACCAGGCTCTGCTGGTGCCCAAGCCGGGCCCAGAGCTCTTCGCAGACGTGTGGCGTAAACGGGTTGAGCAGCAGGATCAGCGTCTCGAGCGCCTCGCGGAGCACCTCGCGTCCGGGCCCGGCCTGGACCTCGGCCTCGACGCGCAGGATCTCGTTCTTGAGCTCCATGAGCGCGGCCACCGCGGTGTTGAGCTGGATCCGCTCCTCGATGTCGTGGGTGACCTTCTCGATCGTCTGGTGCACCTTCCTCCGGAGCTCCTGCGCGGGCGCCGGGAGCGAAGCGTCGAGCGCCGCCCGCGGCTCCTTCGCAAAGGCTCCAGCGTGCCGGTCCAGGAGCCGCCAGACCTGCTGCAGGAAGCGGTGCGGCCCCTCGATCCCGCTCTCGCTCCATTCCATCGCGAGCTCGGGCGGTCCGGCGAACAGGATGTAGAGGCGCAGTGTGTCGGCGCCGTAGCGGGCGATCACGTCGTCGGGGGCGATCGTGTTGCCCTTCGACTTGGACATCACCTCGCCGTCCTTGTGCACCATCCCCTGCGGGAAGAGCCGCGTCACCGGCTCGTCGATCGTCACGAGCCCGAGGTCGCGCATCACCTTGGTCCAGAAGCGCGAGTAGACGAGGTGCAGGATCGCATGCTCGATGCCTCCGACGTAGAGGTCGATCGGGAACCAGTACTTCACCGCTGCCGCGTCGAACGGGCCGTCGGCCTTCGTGGGCGACAGGTAGCGGTAGAAGTACCAGGACGAGTCCACGAACGTGTCCATGGTGTCGGTCTCGCGCCGCGCTGGGCCGCCGCAGCGAGGACAGGTCGCCTTGACGAACGCCGGCACCTTCTCGAGCGGGTTGCCGCCCTCGCCCGTGAACGGGGCGTCCGGCGGGAGCACGATCGGCAGGTCGGCGTCCTTCACCGGCTGCATTCCGTCCTTCCCGCAGTAGACGACCGGGATCGGCGTGCCCCAGTAGCGCTGGCGGCTGATCAGCCAGTCCTTGAGGCGATAGGTCACGGTCGGCTTGCCGATGCCTTTTGCCTTGGCCCACGCGGCCATCTTCGGAATCGCGTCCTCTGCCTGGAGACCGTCGAACTCTCCGCTGTTCACCACGCGGCCGGGCCCGACGTAGGCGGTCTTCATCGTCGCCCCGTCGAGCGTCTCGCCTTCGGGCTGGATGACCACGCGCACGGGCAGGCCGTACTTGCGCGCGAACTCGAAGTCGCGCTCGTCGTGCGCCGGCACCGACATGATCGCGCCCGTGCCGTAGCCCATCAGCACGAAGTTGCCGACCCAGACCTGGATCTTCTCGTTCGTGAACGGGTTCGTGGCGTGGCGGCCGGTGAAGACGCCTTCCTTCTCGACTTTTCCTTCGAGCCGGGCGCGGCGGTCCTGGGCACGGAGCCGCGCGATCTGCGCCTTGCGTTCCGCGGAGTCGGGAAGGCCCGCGAGCAGCGCGTCGACCATCGGGTGCTCCGGCGCGAGCACCATGAACGTCGCGCCCCAGATCGTGTCGATGCGCGTGGTGAAGACCCGGATCGAGTGGCCGCCCTCGACCGGGAAGTCGACCTCGGCGCCGTGCGACTTCCCCACCCAGTTGCGCTGCTGCTGCAGCACGCGCTCAGGCCAGGTCGAGAGCTGCGCCATGTCGTCGAGGAGAGCGTCCTGGTAGGCGGTAATGCGGAGGAACCACTGCTCCATGTCCCGCTGCTCGACCGCGTTGCCGCAGCGCCAGCAATGGCCGCCCTCGGCCTGCTCGTTCGCGAGCACGGTGAGGCAGGACGGACACCAGTTGACCGGGGCCTTCGCGCGATAGGCGATGCCCTTCTCGAGCATGCGCAGGAAAAACCACTGGTTCCAGCGGTAGTACGCGGGGTCGCAGGTCGCGATCTCGCGGCTCCACGGGTAGCTGAAGCCGAGCCGCTGCAGCTGCCGCTTCATCGAGGCGATGTTGTCGCGCGTCCATTTCTCGGGATGCACCCCGCGCTTGATCGCCGCGTTCTCGGCCGGCAGCCCGAGCGCGTCCCACCCGATCGGGTGCATCACGTTCATCCCGCGCATCGTCTTGCAGCGCGAGATCACGTCGGTGATGCAGTAGTTGCGCACGTGCCCCACGTGAATGTCGCCCGACGGATAGGGCAGCATCTCCAGGCAGTAGAACTTGGGCCGCTTGGGGTCCTCGGAAACCTCGAACACCCCGTCCGCCGCCCACTTCGCCTGCCAGCGCGTCTCGATGTCCAGGAAGTCGTAATCAGGCATAGATCCAGGTGGTCAAAGAGCCAAAAGCTGCTTGAAACGAGCCAGCTTAGCACGCGCCTATTGCTTGAGCCGTTCCGCGACCAGCTCGGCCAGGTCCTTGACCTTCACCTTGTCGTCGACGCCCTTGGCCTTGGTCCCGTCCGTCATCATCGTCATGCAGAATGGGCAGCCGACGGCGACCGTGGACGCTCCCGTGGCGAGGGCCTGCTCCGTCCGCTCGATGTTGACGCGCTTGCCGATCTTCTCCTCGAGGAAGATGCGGCCGCCGCCGGCGCCGCAGCAGAAGCCGTTCCTGCCGCTCATCGGCATCTCGACCGTCTTCACTCCCGCGCGGCCGAGGACGTCGCGAGGCGGCTCGGCGCCGTCGTTGTAGCGCGCCAGGTAACACGGGTCATGGAACGTCACGAGCTCATCGCTGCTCTTCGCGAGGTCGAGCGGGACGCGGCCGGCCGCGAGCAGCTCCGAGAGCAGCTGCGAGTGGTGCACGACCGTGTAGCGCCCGCCGTGCTCGCGGTACTCCTTGCCCAGGCTGTTGAGGCAGTGCGGGCAGGTCACGAGGATCTTCCGGAACTTGTAGGGCTCGAGCGTCGAGACGTTCTGCGCGGCGAGCTCGGCGAAGACGTACTCGTTGCCGAGCCGCCGTGCCGGGTCGCCGTTGCAGCGCTCCTCCGAGCCGAGCGTCGCGAAGTCGACGCCCGCGGCCTTGAGGATCCGCACGAGCGCCTGGTTCGTCTTGCGCGCGCGCGGGTCGGTGGCTCCGGCGCAACCGACCCAGAGCAGGTACTCGACTTCACGTCCGCCCTGCGCGCTCATCAGCGGCACGTCGAGGCCTTCGGCCCACTCCGTGCGGCGATCCGGCCCGAGACCCCACGGGTTGCCCTTGGTCTCGAGCCCCTTGAAGGCGTTCGTCGCCTCCTGCGGAAAGCTCGACTCCATCATGACGAGGTTCTGGCGCAGGCCCAGGAGCGAGCCGGGCACGGAGTCGATCAGCACGGGGCAGGCCTCGACGCACGCCGCGCAGGTGGTGCACGCCCAGAGCTCGTCCACGTGGACCTGCCCCTCGACCGGCGTGTAGCCGCCGTCTGCGCGAACCGCCTTCGGGTCGATCGCCGCGTTCGAGACGAGCGGCGTCTTCGCGTCGCCCTGGTTCCGGTCGCGCAGGTTCAGCTTCAGGTCGTGGAGCACCTTCATCGGCATGAGCGGCTTGCCGGTCGCGTGCGCCGGGCAGACCGAGTTGCAGCGCCCGCACTCGGTGCACGCGAACGTGTCGAGCAGGCTCTTCCAGGGCAGCTCCTGCACCTTCTCGATCCCGAACTTCTCGGACTTCTCGAACTCGATCCGCGGCGGCAGCCCGTAACGCTCGCGGCGGAAGAAGTAGAGGTTGGGCCACGCGAACACGAGGTGCATGTGCTTCGTGGTCGGCAGGTAGGCCGCGAAGCCGAGGAAGATCAAGGTGTGCGCCCAGAAGCCTAGCTCGCGGAGCGCCTTCAACGCCGGCGTGCCAAAGCCGGCATAGACGTAGGCGACGAGCGAAGTGACGGGCTGCGCCGCGGCAAAAAACGCTTCGCCGGCCGCCCGTTGGCGCAACGCGAGCGTCGGGGCCGCGAGCAGGAAGAACGTCACATAGAGCGCGGCGAGGAACCACAGGATGCGCTCGCCGTCCTCCGAGCGGGGCAGCAGGCGTGAGGGACGCCCGGCGAAGCGGCGCGCCAGGGCGATGGCGGCGGCCGCGAGCACGGCGGCCGCGAAGACGTCCTGGCTCAGGTGATAGGCGGCGGAGAGCCCCGGTGGCAGGACCTGGTCGTAGGCGAAGGGCCGGCCTCCGAACACCGACAGGAACGACGTGACGCCCTCGAGGATCACCTCGAGGTGGCCGATCCCGAGGACGAAGAAGCCGTAGAGGAAGACCGCGTGCATCAGGCCCGCGCTCGGGTCCTCGAGCACCTTGCGGTGGCCGAAGGAAAGGCTGACGAGCTTCAGGGCGCGCTCGGCGGGGGCGTCCGTCAGCACCTCGTCGCTCGGGGCGCCGCTCGCGACGAGCCGCGCCAGGCGGCGCAGCTGCAGCGCCATGAAGCCGAACGCGATCGCGCTGAGCGCCGCCATCAGCAGCGACTGCAGCACCGCGAGCACCGGCATCAGGGCACCTCGCTTGGCGCCATCGGCCTCAGCCGCGCGAGGCCTTGTGCGCTTTGGCCGCCTCGGTGAAGGCCGGGAGGACCGCGAACAGGTCGCCGCACACGCCGTAGTCGGCGACCTTGAAGATCGGGGCGTCGGGGTCCTTGTTGATCGCCACGATGCAGCGGGACGACGACATGCCCGCGAGGTGCTGGATCGCGCCGCTGATCCCGCACGCGACGTAGAGCGAGGGGGACACGGTACGCCCGGTCTGTCCCACCTGCAGCTGGTGGTCGACCCAGCCGGCGTCGACCACGGCCCGCGACGCGCCGACGGCCGCCCCGAGCGCCCCGGCCAGGCTCTCGACCAGGTGGAAGTTCTCGGGCCCTTTCAGGCCGCGGCCGCCCGACACGATGATCTGGGCCTCGGCCAGGGACACCTTGCCCTGCGCCGTCGCCGT
>DATBSL010000041.1:0-19644 GCA_036559805.1 Vicinamibacteria bacterium | reverse complement strand
CTCGACGAGAGCCTTGGCCGCTTCCTCGGGCGTCGCGAAGACGCGCGGCCCCGCTGCGTCGGCGCCAACGGCAGCCACCAGCAGCAGGCCCGCGACGGCGAGCGTCCGGGCGCTCATCGCCTGCGGCTCCGGCCGCCGCCGCCGCCGCCGCTTGAGCGGCTGCGACTGCCGCGCGAGCTCTCGGACCGCGTCGAGCGGCCGCTCGAGTAGCCGGAGAACGAGTCGGAGCGCGTGCCGCTGCGCTCGCTGCTCGTCCGGCTCCGCTCGCCGCTGCCGCGCTCGGTCGAAGCCGCCTGCGTCGTGCCTGTGCTCCGAGCCTCCTGGGCCCGGCCCTGCGCCTCGGTGCGCTGCTGCTCGCGCTGCGCCTGCGCCTCGGGCGTGCCGCGCGCCTCCTGCCGCTCGGTGCGCTGCTGCTGCGTCGTCTCGGACCGCTCGCCGCGCTCGTCCCGCGCGTCCTCGGCCCGCTCGGACCGCTCGCCGGCCATGTCCTCGCGGTTGTCCTGCATGTCCTCGCGCGCGTCCTCGCGGTTCTCGTAATAGTCCTCGCGCGCGTCCTCGCGGTTGTCGTACCAGTCGTCCCAGCCATCGTTGTACATGTACGCGCCGCCGCGGTAGCCGTACGGCCCGTAGTAGTAGTTGTTGTTGATCGCCGCGCCGATCGCGACGCCGGCGGCGAAGCCGATCACGGCGGCGGCCGCCTCGTCGTCGTCGTCGTCCTGCACGACGACGGTCGTCGGCGCGGCCTGCGTGTACACCACCGTCGGGTTGTACTGCGGGACGTAGACCACCTGCGGGTTCGCCGGCTCGATCACGATCACCTGCTCGCCGCCCTTGGTGGTCTGCGTCTCCACGGTCTGCTGCGGCGTGCTCTTCAGGTTGCCCGCCGCCTGGCTCTGCTTGCGCAGCCGCTGGATCGCGTCGAACACCGCCCCTTTGTCGGTCGCGAACGCCCCGCCCAGCTGGGACGTCCAGGTCAGGTTGCCGGCCATGTAGTCGACCACCTGCGGGAAGGGCACGAGCGCTACGAAGCTCGGCTCGAAGCCCGCCTGCTCGGCGGCCTTCTGGAGCTCGCTACCCTTGAGAGCCGACTTCTGCTTCAGCCACGCGCTGAGCTCGCCGACCTTGCGCGGGTTGCTGGAGCAAAGCAGCATCTGGGCGAGCAGCTGGTCGGGATAGAGCGCCACGGGGGCGAGCAGCTTGTCGAGGTAGGCCGGGTCGAGCGCGCCGCCCTGCGCTTGCGGCTCCGCGCTAGCCGTGCCGGGCAGGGCCGGGCCGGCCAGCACCGCCAGGGTCACGAGCCACCCGACGCGCCAGGCGGCCTTCCTTCTGGCCATGATCCCCTCCAATACCGGATACCTTTTCATGCCTCGAGCTCCGGCCGCAAGGGGGGCCATTGGCGATGGCCGCTCCACGACCAATGCTATCCTCGCGGCCTGAGATGGCCCGGCGCTTCGTCTCGACGGCGACGGCGCAGTTCCACCCGGAAGCGACCGGTGGGGCCCGCGACTTCATCCTGATCTTCGGCGACGAGGTCGACACCACGGGCACCGAGCAGAACGGCCGATCCCAGGTGGTGTACCGGGCCCGAACCGGCTGGGTCCTCACGAGCCACCTGGGCGCCGATCATCCCGCCGAGCTCTACTTCATCGACGTGGGACAGGGCGATGCGGCATTCATCGTGACGCCCCAGGGAAAGACGATCCTGGTCGACGGCGGCCGCGGCGACGAGGCATTTCAGTTCCTGGTCTGGAGGTACCGTCTCGACCTGCCAGCGGCGCTCCCCGTGGACGTGGACCTGCTCGTCCTCACGCACACCGACGAGGACCACCTCGACGGCCTGGCCCAGATCATCGCGCACCCGCTCATCCGCGTGGGAAGGATCGTCCACAGCGGGATCGCCAAGTTCAGGCCCGGTGTCTTCGACACCGAGCTCGGACGGACGGACGGCGCGGGCGCGAGCCAGGTGCTGCTGACGCGCTACGGCGCGATCCAGGACCTCGACCGCTCGCAGCTCACCTCCACGCTGCAGTCGTGGTTCGACGCCGTATCGGGGGAGCCGGGGCTGACGTGCGAGGCTGTCGACGCGACGAGCGCGCCTCTCTCGGTCGGCGATCCCGCCGTGAGCCTCCACGTGCTCGGGCCGCGTCTCGTCAACCATCCGCAGGGACCGGCGTATCCGTGGCTGGACTCGTCCGTCGCCAAGACGGTGAACGGACACTCGGTGGTGCTGAGGCTGGACATCGGAGCGGTCCGGATCCTGCTGCCCGGCGACCTGAACGAGAGCGGGGCCCGCTACCTGATGCAGGACGTGGCGTTCACCACCAGCCTGGGCGCGCACGTGCTCAAGGCGCCGCACCACGGCAGCCACGATTTCCACATCCCGTTCCTCGGCGCCGTGCGGCCGCAGATCTCGGTCGTGTCCTCCGGCGAGTCGCCGTCCTACGGCCACCCGCGCGCGAACTTCATGGCCGCGACGGGCCGCGCCTCGCGCTCGGACGAGCCGCTGCTCTTCTCGACCGAGCTCGTCGCACAGTTCAGCCCCGACCCGCAGACGACCCCGCTCGGAACGCCGGAGCCGGTCGACCCCTCGAATGCTGCGCTACTCACAAACGCGCGTCAGCGCTTCAAGAAGAACCTGAACGGCCTGATCAACGTCAGGACGGACGGCAGCCGGCTCTTCGCGGCGCGGCGGGTCAACGCCGCCTTCCAGTTCGAGACCTACGGGCCGTCTCCGGCCGCACCGTAGCGTCCGCTGCAACTCGGGGCGCCCCGAGTTGAGTCCCACGCTGTCAACCTCGAGCTGGGATGCTCCGCGCGCTACGCTTGCCGCCACTCGTCGATGACGGTCGCCACCGACTGGTGCGCGGCCACGGGCGAGCAGTGCTCCTCGAAGCCGGCGCGGTGGAGCGTCTCCCTGACGTCGCCGCGCGCTTCGGCGAGCCGGAAGGCGACCCCGCGCTCCTTTAGCGCGTGGTGGAGCTCCTCGAGCAGCTCCACGCCGGCCAGGTCGACGTTGGGGCTCGTGCCGAGGAAGAACACGGCCAGCTTCACTCCCTCTCCGCGCGCGTGGAGCAGCTCGAAGAAGCGGTCCCGGACGTGCTCGACGTTGAAGTAGAAGAGGCCGGACTCCGCGCGGAACACGAAGACTTCGGCCTGCCGCTCGTTCTCCGGATACCGCACCGCGTCGGCGAAGTAGTCGGTGCCGGGGACCCGCCCCAGCTCCGTGGTGCGCGGCCGCGACGCGCGTCGCAGCAGCAGCAAGAGCGAGATGACCGCGCCGATCAGCACCCCCCGGAGCAGCCCGGAGCCGAGCACGCCGACGAGAGACGCCGCGGCGATGCCGAACTCGGCGCGGCTGAAGCGCCACAGCCGCCGCAGCTCGGAGAGCTTGAAGAGACCCGTGACCGCCATCAGCACGATCGCGGCGAGCACCGGCTGCGGCAGGTCGTGCAGCAGGCCCGCGAGGAAAACGGCGACCACTAGCATGATCCCCGCCGCCACGAGGCCGGAGAGCGGCGTGCGGGCGCCGCCCCCCTCGTTCACCAGCGACTGCGACATGCCGCCGCTCACCGGGAAACCGTGCCCCAGGCCGGCCGCGAGGTTGCTGCCGGCGAGCGCGAGGAACTCCTGGTTGCTGTCGAGCCGATAGCCGTGCTTGCGGGCGAACATGCGTCCGATCGCGGCGGTCTCCACCGCCGCGAGCAGGAAGCACGCCATCGCCAGGGGCAGCAGCAGGTTCAAGTCGGAGCGCTGCACCGACGGCAGGCCGGGAACCGGAAGGCCTTGCGGCACGTCGCCGAGCAGGGCCACGCCGCGCGCGTCCAGCCCGAGCAGCGGAACGACGGCGATGCCCGCCACGACCACCAGCAGCGCCACAGGCCGATTCGGGAGCAGCCGCTTCCCGAGGGCGAGCAGGCCGAGGGCGGCGACGCCGAGGCCGAGCGCGGCGGGGTTCGTCTCCCCCAGGTTCGAGAGAAAGTGTCCCATCCGCTCCCAGAAATCGCCGTGCGCGCCGTGGAACCCGAAGAGCTTCGGGAGCTGCGTGCTGACGAGGTGCAGGGCCACTCCGCTCTTGAAGCCGGTCATCACCGTCTCGGAGATGAAGCTCACCAGGCTTCCGGCGCCGAAGAGCCAGGCAGCGAGGGCGAGCGCGGCCGCCATGAGGGCGGTGGCCGAAGCCAGCGCGGCATAGCGCGATGGGTCGCCTCCGGCGAGATCCCCGAGCGAGGTGCCCACCAGCAATGAGATGGCCGACGTGACCGTCACCGCCGTGTGTCGCGAGCTGCAGAAGAGCCAGAACACGAGCCCAGCGAACAGGCAGGAGTAGAGGCCCGCCTCGGGAGGCAGGCCCGCGAGCGAGGCGTCGCCGATGCCGGCGGGGAGCAGGTACGCCGCGAGGACCACGCCCGCGACGACGTCGCCGCGGAGCCAGCGGGTGTCGTACGTGCGAAGCAGCCGCGGGCCGGGCAGGCTGTCCAAGAGTCGCTGACCGGCGGCCGACCTCGAGGGCCGGCCGCCGACCCAGTTGACGCTACTTCTTCTTCGATCCTGGCGGGAAGTCCTTGAACATCTTGTCCGAGGCCTTGGCCAGCTTCTTCTGGTTCTTCTCCGGCTTGTCCGAGAGCTCGTCCTGGGCAGTCCCTCGGAACATGAGGGCCTTGGATTTCGCGTTGAAGATGTCGACGACCAGAGTGCCGACGATGTATTCCGACTCCGTGGTCGTGGCCGTGCCCATGCCCATACCGCCGCCCCAGCCCCGGTAGCCGTAGCCGCCGTAGCCGCCGCCCGAGTAGAACGTGTTCAGGCTCTTTTGCTTCTCGGTAGCCCCGTGCAGCAGCACGAGCGCGTCGGCGGCCTCAGGGGCTGCTTTCGTCCAGCCCTTCGCGGTGAGCGCCTGCTCGATCTCTTCGGTCACCCGCTTCTCGCTGATCTGGTTGTTCCAGCTCGTGCCGATCTTGACGGCGAACGTCTTGACCGTGCTGAAGTCGGCGTCCTTGTCGAAGTCCACCTTGACGTCCTGTGCGACAGCCGCCGTGCTGAAAAGGCTCAGGCCAGCGACGACAGCCCATCTACGCATGTTCATCTTCCCCTCCATCGATTTACGCATCTCACGAGCCTATCCTACTCGCGGGCACACCGGGGGGACGCCGAGCGGGGCCGCTACTAGACGCAGTAGCCCTCGGCCAGGGCTGTGAACTCCCGTACCTGGGTCTTGGCCCATTCCCGGTCGCGCCGAAGCTCGGCCGCCATCAGCTCCGCCACGCGCGGGGCGGACGCGATCGCTGCACGCGCGTTCAGGAAGAGCGCGCGGGTCCGACGCGCGAGGACGTCCTCGACGGCCCGTGCCATCTCGGCCCGCGTCGCCCACACCACTTCGGCCCCCGTGTAGGGGAGCGATGGATGAAGCGGCGCGGCGAGCGCCGGCTGCGCGTGCATCAGCTCCTGGATCGCGGGGGCGTCGGAGCCGTAGACCGCGAGCGCCCCGAACTTGTCCGCGTGCCGGTGGAAGCCGTGGATGTTGAGGTGCTTGGTGGGGCTCCGGCGCTCGGGCAGGCCCGCGAGCTCGGCGGCCTGGTTCACGCAGTCCTCGGCCATGTTCCGGTAGGTGGTCCACTTGCCGCCGGTGACCGTGAGCAGGCCGGAGGGGTCGATGTGGATCGTGTGGTCGCGGGAGAGCGCGGCGGTGCTCGTGGCGTTGCTCGAGCGCACGAGCGGCCGGATCCCGACGAAGACCGAGAGCACGTCCTTGCGCGTGGGAGGCTTGTGGAGATAGCGGGCGGCCGTCTCCAGGATGAACTCGATCTCGTCCTCGCGCGGCTTCGGCTCGAGCACGGGCGACTCGACGGCCGTGTCGGTCGTTCCCACGACCGTGTGCCCGTGCCAGGGGATGGCGAACATGACCCGCCCGTCCGGGGTGTGCGGCACCATGATGGCGCTCCGGCTCGAAAGGAAGTCGCCCGCGAACACCAGGTGGATTCCCTGGCTCGGGCTGATCATCGGGGCGACGTCGGGGTCGGCGAGCCGGCGCACGGCGTCGCAGAAGGGGCCTGCCGCGTTTACCACGATGCGGGCGCGGGCGTCGAACTCGCGGCCGCTCTCGAGGTCGCGGCCGCGGACGCCGTCCACGAAGCCGTCGTCGCCGCGGAGGAGAGCCGTTACGGGGGCGTAGTTCAGCAGGGCGCCGCCCTGCTCGCAGGCGGTTGCCACCATGTTGACCAGCAGCCGGGCGTCGTCGAACTGGCCGTCGAAGTACACGACGCCGCCGCGCAGGCCCTCGGTCCGGATCGTGGGCAGGCGCGCGAGCGTTTCCTCGCGGGAGAGGATCTCGGAGCTGCCGAAGCCGTACTTGCCGGCGAGGGCGTTGTAGACCTTGAGGCCGATCCCGTAGAAAGGGGCCTCCCACCACTCGTAGTTGGGCACCACGAAGGCGAGATTGCTCACGAGATGTGGCGCGTTCTGGCGCAGGAGCCCGCGCTCCCGCAGCGCCTCCATCACCAGCGCCACGTTTCCCTGCTCCAGGTAGCGAACCCCGCCGTGGACGAGCTTGGTGCTCCGGCTCGACGTCCCTTTGCCGAAGTCGCTCTGCTCGAGAAGCAGCACCTCGTAGCCGCGCGAGGCGGCGTCGATCGCCACTCCCACCCCGGTGGCGCCGCCCCCCACGACGATGACGTCCCAGGGGCGGTCGCGAGTCACCACCTGGCTCAGCATCTCGTCGCGGTTCATCGCGGGGGCTGCTCCCAGCCCTTGGCCCGCTCGACGGCTGCGCTCCAGCGCTCGCGGAGACTGCGAGCGTGCGCCGCATCCATCTTCGGCTCGACGCGGTGCCCGGCCTTGTCGTGGGCGGCCAGGGCTGCGTCGTCCTTCCAGAAGCCCGTGGCCAGCCCGGCCAGATACGCGGCCCCGAGGGCGGTCGTCTCGGAGCGCGCGGCGCGCACAACCGGGCGGCCCAGGAGATCCGCCTGCATCTGGAGCAGGAGCTCGCTGTGGGAGGCCCCGCCGTCGACGCGCAGCTCCGGCAGCGGGACTCCGGAGTCGGACTGCATGGCGTCCAGCAGGTCGGCGACCTGGAAGGCGATCGCCTCGAGGGCGGCGCGGGCCAGGTGGCCGGCGGTCGTGCCGCGGGTGATCCCGACGAGCACGCCGCGCGCGTACGGGTCCCAGTGCGGCGCGCCGAGACCGGCGAACGCGGGCACCAGGAACAGACCGCCGCTGTCGGGCACGGTCGAGGCGAGCGCGTCCGTCTCGCTCGCGGCCTTGATGAGCCCCAGGCCGTCGCGGAGCCACTGCACGACCGCGCCGCCGATGAAGACGCTGCCCTCGAGCGCGTACTGCAGCCGGCCGTCGCGCTTCCAGGCGACCGTGGTCAAGAGCCGGTTGCGCGAGGTGACGGGCGCGTCGCCCGTGTTCTGCAGCAGGAAGCACCCGGTGCCGTAGGTGTTCTTCGCCATTCCAGCGGCGGTGCAGCGTTGGCCGAAGAGCGCCGCCTGCTGATCGCCGGCGATGCCGGCGAGGGGCGGGCCCTGCAGCCCGAGGCTGGTCGATACCTCGCCGTAGACTTCGCTCGAGGCGCGGACCTCGGGAAGCATGCTGCGGGGCACGCCGAAGACGCGCAGCAGCTCGTCGTCCCAGTCTCCAGTGCGGATGTTGAAGAGCAGCGTCCGCGAGGCGTTGCTGGGATCCGTGACGTGCAGCCGGCCGCTGGTCAGGCGATGCAGCAGCCAGGTGTCCACGGTCCCGAAGCGGAGCTTGCCGGCCTCGGCGCGGGCCCGCGCGCCCGGCACGTTGTCCAGGATCCAGCGGATCTTCGTGGCCGAGAAGTACGCGTCCAGGACGAGACCGGTGCGCTCGCGGACCATGTCCTCCACGCCTTCGGCGCGCAAGCGGTCGCAGAAGCCCGCGGTGCGCCGGTCCTGCCAGACGATGGCGTTGGCCACGGGCCGGCCGTCCTCGTGGTCCCACACGATCGTGGTCTCGCGCTGGTTGGTGATGCCGACCGCCGCCACGTGCCGCGGCCGCAGCGAGGCCTGCCCGAGGGCTTCGATCGCGGTCGAGATCTGGCTCGTCCAGATCTCCTCGGGATCGTGCTCCACCCAGCCCGGGTTCGGAAAGATCTGGCGGAACTCGCGCTGCGCCGTCGCGACCGGCCGGCCGTCGCGGTCGAAGACGATGGCGCGCGAGCTGGTGGTTCCCTGGTCGAGGGCGAGTACGTGGTCCATGGCGCCGAAGTCTAGTTCAGTAGCTGTAGCCGAGGTAGATCATGCCGTAGGTGAAGTTCTCGGTCCGGCGGTAGGCCTGCGCCACCAGCTCGCCCGGGTTGTTGAAGGCGCCCAGGACGCTGACCGTGAAGTTCTCGTTGATCTTCCAGTCGGTGTACCAGTTGATCTCGAAGGCGATGTCGTCGGACGTCACGTCGCGGCCGAAGGCTGCAGCCTTGTCGGCCTTGAACTTGAAGAACAGCAGCCCCGTGCCGATCGACTCGCTCGGCGTCAGGTGCAGGCGCACCTGGTGCGAGACCAGGTTGGAGTTCGAGAGGAAGTACTCGCCCGCGATCTCGCCCTGCCACCACGTGCCCCAGTCGTAGAAGCCCGGGACGAGCGAGTCGAAGCTCTCGTTTGTGGCCGTCGAGGCATCGTCGCCCTCGAACCAGGCGTAGCGGTAGGAGAGCTTGGGCGTCCAGACGATGCTCGCGAACTCGTAGCCCACGAGCGCGTTGAAGGCGTCGGACGCGAGTCGGTCGCCGTTCGTCTCGCGCACGTACTCGAGCTCGAAGGAGAGCCCCGGCAACCTCTTGAAGGGGCTCGTGAACGCGCGCGCGTCGAAGACGTTCATCCCGTCCCGGTCGGGGAGCTCGTCCGGGTCCGCGTAGAGCTTGAGGTAGGAGACGCCGAAGGTCGATTTCTCGCCCACGGCCAGCTCGTAGTTCGCGCCCCACAGGCGCGTATCGGTTTCGCTCTCCGGGACGTCGTCCCGGTCGAGGTAGAAGGCCTCGAAGGTGTGGCTGCCGGGCTTCAACCGGCCGATCGCCGCGAACTCCCAGGCCTTGCGGGCGTTGCTCCAGTAGCCGCCGCGGCTGCCTCCCTCGCCGGCTCCGTCCCAGAGGACGAGCCCGTGTCCGAGCGTGTACTGCGCCCGTCCCACCGTGAAGTCGAGCAGGTTCTCCGAGCCGCCCAGGGACGTGCCCGAGCGCCAGCCCAGGTGGAGGTCCTCGACCTTGAAGGACGAGGCCGACTCGCCGACGCGAGGCGGCGGCGCCGCGAACGTGCGCTCGCCGGCGGCGCTGATCTTTCCGTAGAGCTCGCTCGCTCCGATTCCGAAAACCGCGGAGATGGCCGGCTTCGCGTAGCTCTCCGCCCAGTTGTCGCTCAGGTCGCCCGAGGGATCGGGCCGGACGTTGGTGTAGAGGGAGTTCTGGAAGCCGAAGCCGCCGAGACCGACGTCGAGGTTGAAGGTCCAGATCCCTTTCTTCGGCAAGCCCGTGGAGCGCTCCTCCTCCTCGTCAGGAGCCGGCGTGGGGGCGGGCGTCGGCGTGGGCTGGGTCTCCTGCGCGACGGCGCCGGCAGCCAGGAGCATGCCGAGCGTCGCGAGCGCGCACGCTCGCAGGGTCGCGCCCCGGCGGGGCCGAACGGACTGGGCTCTGTTCATGGGCTCGGATCCTTTCCCTGGACCAGAAAGCGACTTGCCTCGCGCGCGCCGAGGGTTCATCGTGAGGGAACGTTCGTGGTCGCTCGACGTCCGCCTCGCTGGGGACGAGGAGGTCTCGTGAAGTCTCTCATTTTCGGTCTCACCGCCGTCATCCTGCCACTGGCTGCCTTCGGCGACGAGGTCTACCTGAAAAGCGGCGGCCAGCTTTCGGGCCGGATCGTCAGTCGCAGCGCCACCACGATCGAGGTGGACGTCGGAGCCGGTCGGATCAAGGTGCCGGCGTCCACGGTCCTGCGCATCGAGGAAGGCCGCTCCGCGCTCCAGGAGTACGAGGAGCGCGCCGGCCAGCTCGCCGCCGGCGACGCGGCGGGCTGGGTGGCGCTGGGGGAGTGGGCCTCGGGCAAGGGGCTCGGGACGCAGGCGCGCGAGGCGTACAACCGCGCGCTCAAGGCATCGCCCAACGACGCGCGCGCGAACGCGGCGCTCGGCAACGTGCAGGTGGACGGCCGCTGGATGAGCGAGGACGAGAGCTTCCGGGCGCGGGGGTACGTCCAGTACCAAGGCGATTGGGTCACTCCCGCCGAGCACCAGGCGCTGCTGCGCGAGAGCGCCGCCGCGGACGAGCAGGCCCGCGTCCGCCAGGAAACCGAATCGCGCGTGCGTGAAGCCGAGGCGAGGGCGGACGAGGCGGAGGCTCGGGCGCGGCAGGCCGAGGCCGAGGCGCAGCAGCCTGTCGAGGGGTTGCCGCTCTGGTACGGCTGGGGCGCGGGCCCGGTCGCCTGGCCGACGGGACCGATCGTCGGGCCGGGCGCCCCCGCGCGGCCGGCGACCCGCCCGGCGGTGCCGCGGTGACCGCCGTGCGCTGGCGCTTCTTCCTCGCCGCGGCCGTCGTCCTTGGCTCCCTTGGCTCCGCGACCGCATTCGCGCAGACGCTGGACGAGATCGTTGCCCGGCACGTGGCGGCGCGCGGCGGCCGCGAGGCGCTCGCGGCGGTGCGCACGCTGCGCATGTCGGGCCGAGCCATCGCCGGCCCCGGCCGCGAGGCGATCGTACGCCGCGAGATCGCGCGCCCCGGGCGCATACGGACCGAGTTCGTGTTCCAGGGAACGACGGGTGTGTACGTCTGGGACGGCTCCACGGGCTGGAGCGTGTCGCCGCTCGACGGCAGCCTCGAGCCCGAGCCGCTCTCGGCCACGGCCGCCGCCCTCTCGGCCGAGCAGGCCGACTTCGAAGGCCCGCTCGTCGACTGGAAAGCCAAGGGCCACACCGTGGACCTCGTCGGCACGGCGGCGCTCCCGGGCGGCGAGGCGCACGAGCTGAAGGTCACGCTCAAGTCGGGCGTCGTGCGCCGCCTCTGGGTCGACGCGAAGACCGGCCTCGTGGTGCGGACCGAGTCGGCCCGGACGCTCGGCGGCCACGAGCTGGTCTTCGAGACGGTCTACGGCGACTACCACGAGACCGGCGGCGTCCGCTTCGCGCGTTCGATCGAAACCGGCGTGAAGGGCCGGCCGCGGCGGCTGCGGATCCTCGTGGAGAACGTGGAGACGAACCCGGCGCTCGACGCCTCCCGATTCGCGGCGCCGCGCTGACCTCCTCGCCCAAGTCGCGGGAGTCCGACACCTGGGTCTCCGGCCTCCAGCCGCTGGCGCCCGGCGAAGAACCCGCGCCGTCGGCACCCGAAGTCCGCGTCGGACCGTACCGGCTCGTCGACAAGCTGGGCGAGGGCGGCATGGGCACCGTCTGGGTGGCGGAGCAGACGGAGCCCGTGAGGCGCCGCGTGGCGCTGAAGGTGATCAAGGCGGGCATGGACTCGCAGCAGATCCTGCAGCGCTTCGAAGCCGAGCGCCAGGCGCTCGCCCTGATGAACCACCGGAACATCGCGACGGTGCTCGATGCGGGCACTTCCGATGCGGGCCTGCCCTATTTCGTGATGGAGCTGGTCGAGGGCGTTCCGATCACGACGTACTGCGACGAGCGCCGTGCCTCGATTCCGGAGCGGCTGAAGCTGTTCGGGGCGGTCTGCCACGCGATCCAGCACGCGCACCAGAAGGGGATCCTCCACCGCGACATCAAGCCGGCGAACGTGCTCGTCGCGAACGCGGAGGCCGAGCCGTTGCCGAAAATCATCGACTTCGGCGTGGCCAAGGCGCTCCACGAGCGGCTGACGGAGCGGCCCATGCACACCGAGGTGGGCCAGCTGCTGGGGACCCTCGAGTACATGAGCCCCGAGCAAGCGGACCTGCGCAACTGGGACGTCGACACTCGGGCCGACGTCTACGCTCTGGGAGTGCTGCTGTACGTGCTCCTCGTCGGCAGCACGCCTCTCGACGCCAGTGCATTGCGGAGCGCTGCCCTGACCGAGACGATCCGGCTGATTCGCGAGGTCGATCCGCCGAAGCCCAGCGCGCGGCTCGCGCTGTCGGGCGAGTCGCTCGCCGGGATCGCCGCGGGGCGCCGTTCGGATCCGGCGAGGCTCGTCCGTGAGGTCCGGGGCGAGCTCGACTGGATCGTGATGAAGGCCCTGGAGAAGGACCGGACGCGGCGCTATGAGACCGCGAGCGCCCTGGCCCGGGACGTCGAGCGCTACCTGCAGCACCAGCCGGTCGAGGCCGGTCCGCCGAGCGCCCGTTATCGGATCGGGAAGCTCCTGCGCCGGCACCGGACGGCCGCGCTCACGGCGGCGGCCGGCCTCGTGCTGCTGGTCGCGGGCGCCGCGGTCAGCACCTGGCAGGCGGTGCGAGCGACGCAGGCCGAGAGAACCGCCGCCGCGGTGAGTGCCTTCCTGCAGAACGACCTGCTGGGGCAGGCCGACCTCGCGAACCAGGCCGGCGATGGCGCGGGGCGCGACCCCGACCTGACGGTACGAACGCTGCTCGACCGCGCGGCCCAGACGATCGAGGGGAAGTTCAACGAGGAGCCGCTGACCGAGGCGGCCATCCGCCTGACGATCGGCAAGGCCTACCGCGCGCTGGGCCAGTACCCGGAGGGACAGCGCCAGCTCGAACGGTCGGTCGCGTTGTACGCGGTCGAGCTGGGCCCGGACCACCCCGTGACCCTCGACAGCAAGAGCAGCCTGGCCTACCTGTACGGCGCGCAAGGGAAGTACGACCGGGCCGAGCCGCTCTCCGAAGAGGTGGTGAATGGCCGGACGGCGCGTCTGGGCGCGCGCCACCCCGACACCCTCGTCAGCAAGAACAACCTGGCGCAGGTGTACCGGGCCCAGAGGAAGCACGAGCAGGCCGAGCCTCTCTATCTCGAGGTCGTTCGAGCCGACACCGAGACGCTCGGCGCCGAGCACACCGAAACCCTGCGGGCCAAGACCAACCTCGCGGCGCTCTACAGGAACCAGGAGCGCTTCGACGAGGCGCGGCCGCTCTACGAAGAGGTGGTGCGCGCGCAAACGCGGACGCTCGGCGCCGACCATCCCGATACGCTGGTCAGCAAGAACGGCCTGGCGGTCGTCTACCTGGGCGAGAAGCGCTACGACGAGGCACAGGCCCTTCTCCAGGAAGTCGTGGCGGCCCGGACGGTCAAGCTGGGCGCCGACCACCCCGACACGCTGACCACCCGGAACAACCTGGCCCTGCTCTACCAGGCCCGGAAGCAGTTCGACCTCGCTGAGGCGCTCTTTCGCGAGGTGGTCGAGGGCTCGCGCCGGAAGCTCGGCGAGGCGCATCCGGACACGCAGCAGCGCGTCCGCAATCTCGCGCTTTGTTGCGGGGAGAGCGGACACAAGGAGCCATCGCGCGCAGCGCGATAGAGGGCGGGGTCTTCACGGCGTTCGAGCCCACGGCGGGCTCGGGCTCAGGTGGGCTCGGACTCAGGCTGGCTCGAACTCAGGAATGGTTGATCATCAGTCAACAGGGCGGTGCGTTCCCGCTCGTGGTGGGGCGCTGGTGGTCGTCTATGTGCATGTTTTTTTTCGCTACCCCTTGACAACTTTCGGGAGCGACTTCGCTCGCGGCGAATGACGCGCTCATCAAGCCATCCCTGACGCTACTGGCGCGCTTCACGCGCGACGCTTTCGCGCGGCGATCCGCGCGCGATGGGACTCGTTCACTCATGCAGCGGTTCGGCTTCCTGAGGCGCGCGCGAACCCCTGCCTATATTGGGGTCTATGCACTTCGATCTCGCGCTCCACACAGTCCCCGACGACGAGCTGCTCCGCCGCCTTCACGAGCTCGCCGCCCACTCGCGCTCGACGCTCGCCGACCTCGTCGCCCACATCGGCGAGGTCGACGAGCGAAGGCTCTATGCTCGCAAAGCCTTCCCGTCGATGTTCGCCTACTGCACCCAGGCGCTCCAGCTGTCCGAGGCCGAGGCCTACCGCCGCATCACCGTCGCCCGTGCCGCGCGCAAGCACGCGGTGCTGCTCGCGATGCTGCGGGACGGACGCATTCACCTGAGCGGCATGGCTCTGCTCGTGCCGCTCTTGACCCAGGAGAACCGCGACGCCGTCCTCGAGCGGGCGAGACACCGATCCAAGCGGCAGATCGAAGAGCTCGTCGCCGAGCTTTCGCCGCGGCCAGACGTTCCGTCAGTAATGCGGAAGCTTCCACAACCACGCCCTGCGCCCGCGCCTGGAGCGACCCAGGGTGGGAACGAGCGCTCGATAGCGGCAACCGAACTCTTCCCGGGAAGAGTTGCCACCGAGGGGTCAGGGCCGGATGCCAGCAGGAGGGACGACGGCGTTCTGGGATTGGCCTCCCAGCCTGCAGCCCTCGAACTCGCCCTGGCGAGAGTTGGTGCTCCCGAGGCCCGCATGATCGTTCCGGACGAGGTGCGCTCACCGCCTCCAGTACAGTCGCGTCGAGTGGTCGTCGAGCCGCTCTCGCCGGCGCGCTACCGCGTTCAGTTCACCGCCAGCGCGGAGCTTCACGCCAAGCTCGAGAGGCTTGCCGCCCTGATGCGCTCCGAGGTGCCCGACGGCGACATGGGCGCGATCATCGACCGGGCCGTCACCGAGAAGCTGGAAAGGCTCGAGGCGAGGCGCTTCGCCGCCTCGGCGGCTCCCCGTAAGGCGCTTTCGGACACTCACACTTCCATCGACTCGCGCCACATTCCGGCGGCCGTGCGCCGTGCCGTCCGCTCGCGCGACGGCGACCGTTGCCGCTTCGTCGACGAGCAGGCGCGACGCTGCAGCGAGCGGCACCGGCTCGAGTTCCACCACCGTCGCCCCTACGGCATGGGAGGCGATCACAGCCCCGAGAACATCAGCCTGCTGTGCCCGCAGCACAACCGGTATCTCGCCGAGCGCGACTACGGACAGGTTTCGATCCGACGGCGCCGAAAGGAGCAGACGCAATCTTCCTGGGGTCCCGCAAGCACCTGAAGGGGGCGATCGGGCTTCCTGCCCCCACCACTTCATTTCTGTGTCACGCGCCACGTCGACGCCATCGAGGCGGTCGGTGCGCGCTCCGGCGCACGGCCGCGATAACTGCGCACTCGCCTCAGCTGGAGGGTTTCACCCTGTCGGCTGCCGCAGCCATACCGCTGACGGCTGAAATTCGTTGCTGCGGAGCCCGTTTCGCTACTATGCTCTTCCTTGGGCGTTCTCCTCCAGGAACGCCGGGGTCGTAGGAGGAAGCCATGACCGCACGGCAGCTGGCGCCTGCGCTTGCTCTCGTTCTTGCCCTGCCCGTTGAGTTCGCCTTCGCGCAGCGCGGCGGGCGCGGCGGCGGCGGTGGCGGTTATCGCGGTGGCGGCGGGTCGGCAGTCTCCCGCGGATCGTCGATGGGCGGTGGCCGCGCCTCGGCTCCTCGCGCGTGGTCCGGGGGGGCCGGCCGCTCGTCGGCTCCTCGAATGTTTTCCGGCGGGGGGTCCGCGGTGGGCCGCGGATCGATGGCTGGCCGGTCGTCGGCACCTCGGATGTGGTCCGGCGGGTCCACAGTGGGCCGCGGATCGATGGCCGCCCGCTCGTCGGCCCCTGGGACGTGGTCCGGCGGGTCCGGCCGCGCCTCGGCTCCCCGGATGTCCGGTGGATCCGCGGTAGTCCGCGGATCGTCGGTGGCCGGCCGGCAGTCAGCGCCTCCGGCGTGGTCCGGCGCGTCCCGCTCGTCCGTTCGTGCGGGCGCCGTGGGCGGACCGCGGGGTGGGGATGTCGCGCAGCGGCGCCACCCTCGAGCCGGAACGGGCAGCGGGAGCTACTACGGAAACTACTGGCACGGCGGCGGCCACAAGGGCGGCTATTACGGCGGCCATGGCGGGTACTACAAGCCGTACTTCGGCTACGGCAACCGGCCCTACTACTACGGCAGCTACTACCGTCCTTACTTCTACGGTTCGATCTACTGGGGCTGGCCGTACTACTCCTCGCCGTATTACTCGGCCTGGCCCTACTACTCGACGTGGCCGAACTACGTGAGCTCGCCGTCGTACACGGGCGAGTACTACGCCGAGGGCTACCGCGACGGTGCTTCCGCCTCGAGCCGCGAGTCGTATCCCCCCAGCGACTACGACACCGAACGCGCGCCGTATTCCGACGACGACGGCTCTCGAGAGCCGGCACCGGCGCCGCGCAGCGGCAGTGCCCCCGCCATCGTGCTGCTCGGGGAGTCGGGCCAGCTGCGCCTCGAGGTGCGGCCGGAAGACGCTTCCGTCTACGTGGACGACGAGTTCCGCGGCACCGCCGCGGACGCGCGGCAGCTGACGCTCGCCCCCGGGAGACACAAGATCGAGCTGGTCCGTCCGGGGTTCGGCATCGAACGGCACGAGGTCGAGATCGTGAAGGGCGAGCGTACGGACCTTCTGGTCGAGCTGCAGCGCCCTTAGCTCCGGCGTCGGCGCTCCGCCCCGCGTCGAATAGAATGACCGGCGCCGGAGATGCTACGACCGACTGCGGCGTTCGTCGTGACTGCGGCCCTGCTCGGCGTCGCGTCGGGGTTGGGGCTCTACACGTTCGTGTACGCCAAGGGACACGCGTACCTCACTGACGATCCCGCCGCCTGCGCCAACTGCCACGTGATGAACGAGCAGTACGACGGCTGGCTGAAGGCGAGCCACCGCTCGGTCGCGGGCTGCAACGACTGCCACGTGCCCGCGAACCTCGTCGGCAAGTACTGGACGAAGAGCCGCAACGGCTTCTGGCACTCGTACTACTTCACGACGCAGACGTTCCACGAGCCGATCCGCGCGACGCCGACGAGCCGGAGGATCGCGGAGGCAAACTGCCGCCGCTGCCACGACCCGGTGGTCCAGGCGATGGGGACGCCCTCGCACGCGGGGGACGACTCGCTGTCGTGCATCCGCTGCCACGGCTCGGTCGGGCACCTGGAGCTCTCCGCGACGAACGTCGCGGACACGAGGTGACGCATGGCTGATCAGGACACGAAGCGGGCGGGCTGGTCGCGCGGCGCCGTAGTGGCAGTCGCGGCGGCGGCGCTCGTGGCGACCGGCGCGCTCACGGCGCTGCTCGTCAACATCATGGAGCGCAAGCAGGAGGGACGCAGCACCTCCTTCCGCGTGGTCGAGCTCGACGACGAGACGCAGGACCCGGCGGTGTGGGGCCGCAACTTCCCGATGCAGTACGACGCGTACCTGCGCACCGTGGACCAGCAGCGGACCCGTTACGGCGGCAGCGAGGCGCTGCCGCGCACGCCGAGCGAGGCCGACCCGCGCTCGCTCGTCGCGCAGTCGCGGCTCGAGGAGGACCCGCGCCTCAAGACGATGTGGGCCGGCTACGCGTTCGCGACCGACTTCCGCAAGAAGCGCGGCCACGCGTACATGCTCGAGGACCAGACCTTCACCGAGCGCGTCCAGCACTTCAAGCAGCCGGGGACCTGCATCCACTGCCACGCCTCGGTCTACGTGCCGTACCGCAAGGCCGGTGGCGGCGACCTGATCCGGGGCTTCGAGCACTACAACAAGCTGCCGTACGCCGAGGCGCGCAAGGACTTCAGCCAGCCGATCGCCTGCATCGACTGCCACGAGCCGCAGTCGATGGCGCTGCGCGTGACGCGGCCCGGGTTCATCGAGGGCATCCGCGCGCTGAAGGCGGGGCAGGGCGTCGCCGACTACGACGTCAACACGCAGGCGACGCGCCAGGAGATGCGCAGCTTCGTCTGCGGCCAGTGCCATGTCGAGTACTACTTCAAGGGTGACGAGAAGCGGCTCACCTACCCGTGGGCCAAGGGCCTCACGGTCGACGCGATCGCCGACTACTACGACGAGATCGGCTTCAAGGACTGGGTCCACGAGAAGACCGGGACGCCGCAGCTCAAGGCGCAGCACCCGGAGTTCGAGATGTGGAACCAGGGCATCCACGCCCGCTCGGGCGTCGCCTGCGCCGACTGCCACATGCCGTACGTGCGCGTGGGCGCGCAGAAGGTGAGCGACCACCACGTGCGGAGCCCGCTGCTGAACGTCAACAACGCCTGCCAGACTTGCCACAAATGGCCCGAGGCCGAGCTCGTCGCGCGCGCCGAGGCGGTGCAGCGCCGCACCGTCGGCCTGCGCGACAAGGCGATGGACGCGCTCGTGGCGCTGATCGCGGACATCGAGGCCTCCCGCTCGGCCGGGGCGAGCGACGCCGAGCTCGAGCCGGCTCGACAGGCGCAACGGCGCGGCCAGTTCTACCTGGACTTCGTCGAGTCCGAGAACTCCAACGGCTTCCACGCCCCGCAGGAGGCGACGCGCATCCTGGGCGAGGCGATCGACCTCGTCCGCAAGGGCCAGGTCGCGCTGCGGCCGCTGCCCGGCCGCCCGCGCGCGGCCGCGGCGCGCGCGGGCGACTGACGTCCGACGATCTGATGCCGTTCGTGTGACCTCCTCGACGTCCAGCCCGAAGCCGCCGGGGGGAAGGAGCATCTGGGCGCTCGTCGCCCTCTTCGTCGCGGTCAGCCTGCTGACGCGATGGCTCTCGCTGGTGGTCGAGATCCTCGACACCGACGAGGCCGCGCACGCCGTCGGCTCCTGGGTGCTGCTCGACGGCGGACGGCTCTACACGGACTTCGTCGACAACAAGCCGCCCCTGCTCTACGCCTACTACGCCCTGGCCCAGCTCCTCGGCGGGCGGGGGCTCGTCGCCGTCCACGCTCTCACCGCCATCGTGAGCGTGCCGCTCACCGCCCTCGCCGCGGCGGCGGCGTTTCGCCGCGAGTGGGGCGGCGTCGTCGCTGGGCTCGTCTGGCTCGTCTACGGCGCTTCGTTCCTCGCCCACGACATGCTCGCCGCCAATGCCGAGCTCGTACTGCTGCTTCCCGCAGCGTGGGCGATCGCCCTCGTCGCCGACGAGAGGCGAGCGACGCGGTCGGGCCCGCTCGTCGTGGCTGGCGTGCTGCTCGGCCTCGCCACACTCGTGAAGCACCAGGCCGTATTCTGGCTGCCCGCTCTCGCGTGGGCGGTGCTCCGAGCCCAGAACGGCGATGGCCGCGCGGCGAGAGCCCCGCGCGTCGTCGCGTTGGCGACGGGCTTCGCGCTGCCGCTCGTCGTCACCTGGGCCGGCTTCGCGGCGACCGGGGGAGCGCACGACCTGCTGTACTGGCTCGTCTGGCGCAACGTCCTGTACGCCGCCAACCCGATCACGCTCGCGGGCGCGCTCGAGCGCGCGGCCAGCTACCTGTTGCCGTGGCTCGTCGCGACGGCGCCGCTGTGGTGGGCCTGGGCGTCCGGCCGCGCCCTGCTGGACACGCACCGCCGGCGGCTGGTGGATGGCCTCGTGGCGCTGGCCCTCCTGTCCGCTTTCGCGGGCTTCCGCTTCTTCCCCCACTACTTCGTGCCCATCGTGTTCGCCCTCGCGCTCGGCGCTGGACCGGCGGTGGCCCGATGGTGCGAGCGGCCGCTGCCGCGCGCGGGCCGCGTCTTCCTCGCCGCGACGCTCGTGCTCGGGCTCGGCTTCGCCGCCGCGAACGCCTGGCTGTACCTCGGCGGCTCGGGCGTCTACCGCGAGACGGACCCCGTCTACCAGGCCGTGGCCGAGCGGCTCGAGGCCGACGAGTGCTTCCCGGGCAGCCGTCTCTTCGTGTGGGGCTGGTCGCCGGCCTTCTACTACGAGGCGGGCCTGCG
>DATBSL010000040.1:0-13966 GCA_036559805.1 Vicinamibacteria bacterium | reverse complement strand
GCTGTTCGTCGTCGAGTACACCGGTCCGTGAGCGCGCGCCGGCTGTAGTCCGGCAGCGGGACGTTCCCCAGCCCAATTCTGTAGGCGGGACGCAGCCCGACGAATCGATCGAACCTGTCATTCGACTCGAAGTGACGTTGCTTGAAGGGGTTTGGCGATCCTGCACGCCGCTGGCAGGGCTATTGCTATTTGCTCGCTCCCAATGAGATCCGCGGACGCATTGTGCGCGGCGTTTGGGGAGCGCGATGGACGGCAAGAAAAAGATCCTGGTCGTTGACGATTCGAAGACGGCGCTCTTTATGGTCACGACGATCCTGAAGAAAGAGCCGTACGAGCTGGTCACCGCCTGCGACGGACAGCAGGCACTCGAGGTGGCCGCCGCCGAGAAGCCGGACCTGATCCTGATGGACGTGATCATGCCTCGCAAGACGGGCTTCGAGGCGTGCCGCGAGCTGAAGGGACGCGAGGACACGAAGTCGATCCCGGTGATCCTCGTGACGACGCGCGGCGAAGGCGAGAACGTCGAGAAGGGCTGGGAGAGCGGCTGCAACGACTACGTCACCAAGCCGATCAACGCCCAGGAGCTGCTCGCCAAAGTCCGCAACATCATCGCGGGTTGAGGGGAGCCCGATGAAGACCAGCCAGAAGGATCCCGGGGCCTACGTGCGCCGGGTGCAGGAGGGCGCGCAGAGCCTCGCCCAGGACCTGATCGCGGAGATCGAACGGCTGCAGGTGCTGGTGGCGGCGCTCGAGGCGGAGAAGCAGCGGCACGAGGCGGAGCAGGCGCGGTTGCAGGCCCAGCTCGAGAGCATCCGCAGCGAGAGCCAGACCTTCTCGGCGCGCTACGCGCAGGTCGAGCTGCAGAACTCCAACCTCGCGAACCTCTACGTGGCGGGCTATCGCCTGCACGGCACGCTCGATCGCGCGGAGGTGATCGCCGCGATCCAGGAGATCATCGCCAACCTCGTCGGCTCCGAGGAGGCCGGCCTCTTCGCGCTCGACGCGGCGACGCAGACGCTGCGGCTCGAAGCCTCGTTCGGCCTCGACCCGGAGGCCGCCCGCGGCCTCACGCTCGACAGCGGACCGATCGGACGGGCGGCGAGGACCGGGGAGATCTACGTCGTCGAGGGTGGAAGGCCCGCCGAGAGCGGTGCGCTGCTCGACCGCCTCACCGCCTGCATCCCGCTCACGCTCGAGGGGAAGGTCACGGGCGTGATCGCGCTCTTCCGGCTGCTGCCGCAGAAGGCGGCGATCGAGGACCTGGACCGCGAGCTGTTCGAGCTCCTGGCGACGCAGGCCGCCGCGGCGCTGTACTGCACCTCCCTGCACGCGAAGCACGCCGCGGGGCCGGCCGCCCGCTGATGCACGTCTACCTCGCCCCCGGCAGGCTGTTCGCCTCCGCCGAGGAGGTGCGTGTGACGACCATCCTCGGCTCGTGCGTCTCGGTGTGCCTGTGGGACGCCCAGGCGCGCGCGGGCGGGATCAACCACTTCCTGCTGCCGGACGGGGTCCCGCCGTCGCCGCGCTTCGGCTCGAGCGCCACGAACCTGCTCGTCGCGAGTGTCCTCGAGAAGGGCGCCCGCCGCGAGACGCTGCGGGCTCGCGTCGTGGGCGGAGCCTGCGTGATCGACGCGATGCGCTCTTCGTCGCAGAACCTCGGCGCGCGGAACGTGGAAGTGGCGCGCGAGCGGCTCGCGGCCGAGCGTATCCCGATCGTGGCCGAGGACGTGGGCGGCGACGTCGGCCGCAAGCTCGTGTTCGACGTCCAGAGCGGCTGGGTGCTGATCAAGCCGATCGCGTCGCGCGCGGACGCGTAGCGGCCATGGACATCGACTACCCGGTGCTGCTCGCGATGTTCCAGGCGGAGGCCGGCGAGAACCTCGCCGCGATGGAGGAGGCGCTCGTCGGGCTCGAGCACTCGCCCGACGACGCGGAGCGGCTGAACACGCTCTTCCGCGCGGCGCACACGCTCAAGGGCAACGCCGACAGCCTGGGGCTGCGGCCGCTCGCGGAGCTGGCCCACGCGCTCGAGGACCTGCTGGACCTGTTCCGCGGCCGAAAGCTCCCGGTCACGCGCGAGCGGATCGACGTGCTGCTCGAGTCCGTCGACGCGCTGCGCGCGCTCGTCGCCGCGGCGCAGGGCCCTTCGGAGGCCGGCGCGCCGCCGGCGCTTCTGGGGCGGCTCCACGCGGCGACTGCGGCGGTCGAGCGGCGCGCGGCCAGGCGGGCCGCGCCGGCCGAAGCCGATGGGGGTGCTGCGGCGGCGGCTCCGGAGCCGGAGGCGGGCGTGGAGCTGCGCACGCAGCGCGTGGCCGTCGCGAAGCTCGACCGCCTGCTCGACCTGGCGACCGAGATCGCGATCGACCGGGGCCGCCTGCGCCAGGGCCTCGGCGAGAAGGCGCCCGCGCTGCTCGACGACTCCGAGCACCTCTACTCGGAGCTGCACGACCTCGTGATGCGCTCGCGGCTCGTGCCGCTGCGGCCCGTGCTGGCGCACTTCGCGCGCGTGGCGCGCGACCTCGCGCGCTCCACGGGCAAGGACGCCCAGCTCGTGATCGAGGAGCGCGGCGTCGAGGTGGACATCCGGATGGCCGAGGGGCTGCGCGACCCGCTCACGCACATGCTGCGCAACGCCTTCGACCACGGGATCGAGGACGCGGCGCTGCGCCGCGAGCGCGGCAAGGGCTCGCGCGCGACGCTCGTCCTGCGCGCGCGCCACGACGCGGGCGGCGTCCGGATCGAGCTCCAGGACGACGGCGGCGGGCTCGACCGCGCCCGGATCCTGGCGCGCGCCGTGGATCGCGGGCTGGTGCGCGACGCGCAGACGCTCGACGACGCGGCCGTCCTCGACCTGGTGTTCGCGCCCGGGCTCTCGACGGCCGAAGCGGTGACCGAGCTCTCCGGCCGGGGCGTGGGCCTCGACGTGGTGCGGCGGCAGGTCGAGGCGCTGCGCGGCACGGCCGAGATCGCGAGCGAGCCGGGCCAGGGGACGACGCTGACGCTGCGCCTGCCGCTCACGCTCGCGATCGTGGACGCACTCGCCGTGGACGTGGCGGGCCAGACGTACCTCGTCCCGATGGAGTGGGTCGAGGAGTGCGTCGAGCTCGCGGACGCGAGCGCGGCCGGCGTCGTCGAGCGCAAGGGCCGCACGCTGCCGCTCCTGCCGCTCGGGCGGTTCTTCGGGCTGTCGAACGCCGCCACGCGGCCGCGCGTGGTCGTCGCGCGCCACGACGGCGGCGAGCTCGGCATCGTGGTGGACGCGCTCCTCGGAGCGCGCCAGGCCGTGATCAAGCCGCTCTCGTCGCAGGCCCGCGGGCTGCCGGTGTTCTCGGGCGCCACGATCCTCGGCGACGGGCAGGTGGCGTTGATGCTGGACGTGGCGGCGCTCGTCGCGCAGGCGACGGCGCACCCGGCGGGATTGGCAATGGACTCGTCGTACCAACGGAAGGAGAAGTGATGCGTTTCAACGGAAGCTGGGTGCTTGCGGGCCTCGTGGCCTTCGCGGCCGCGTCGCCTTCGCAGGCGGCCACGCTGCGCTTTTCGGGATTCGGCGACGTGGTGTTCGGAGTCACGCAGGGCTCGTACGCGAGCGCGGACGAGCGCGCGCAGTTCGAGCAGTTCGGCGTGGATCCCGACCCCGTCAACACCATGCGCGGGTTCCAGATCACCGGGACCGACTTCGTCGTGATCGCCGACATGAACGAGAAGCTGACGTTCCTGGGTGAGGTCAACCTGCAGGCCGGCCGCGGCGTCTCGAACGAGATCGAGCTCGACGTCGAGCGCTTCTTCGTCGACTACAAGATCGACGAGCGCTTCAACCTGCAGGCCGGGCTCTTCTTCACCCCGATCGGCTACAACAACCGCTTCCTCTACGCGCGCGCCTGGCTGATGAACTCGATCCAGGTCCCCGACTTCTTCGAGGAGGAGCTGAACCTGATCCCCACGCACAGCGTGGGCGTCGCGGCCTACGGCGGCTTCGCCCTCGGCGGCGAGCGCACGCTCAACTGGACGGTCTCGGTGGGCAACGGCCGCTCGCGCGTGCCCGACCAGACCGTCTACGCGCGCGACTTCTCCAGCAACAAGGAGGTGACGGGCCTCGTCGAGCTGATCATCCCCGGCTTCAAGGACAGCCGCGTCGGCGTGAGCGGCTGGCTCGGAAAGATCGACAGCGTTCGTGTCGACAGCCCTAGCGACCCGGGCGTCGACCTGACGGGCGGCGAGGCGATGGAGCTCCGGGAATCCGGGCTCGACGTCTACGCGGTCGTGCACACACGCCACTTCAGCCTCAACGCCGAGTGGGTGTTCTCGTGGCAGGAGGACCAGCTCGGGAACCTGCCCGACTCCGACTACTCGATGAACGGCGGCCTGGTCGAGGCCTCCCTGCACCTCCACGGCGGCAAGCTCCACCCCTACCTGCGCTACGACCGCACCAGCTTCGACCAGGGCGGGGGCCCGTTCCTGTCGCTTCGGGAGGACGGCGGCGTCGTGACGCGCCACTACGTCCCGGTGTTCGAGTCGGTCATGACCGGCGCGGCCTACGACATCAACGCCCACGCCCGCGTGAAGGCCGAGTACCAGCACCACCTGGACGGCCCGCGCAAGGACGGTGTCGCCTTCCAGATCGCCTACGGCTTCTGAGGAGGAACGAACATGCGCGCAATCGCAGCGACGTTGCTGACGGCGGCCTGCTCGCTCCTGCTCGGCGCCGCGCCGAGCGCGGCGGCGGCCGAGGAGCTGGTGGTGATCGTGAACGCGGCCAACCCGAACGCGGCCCTCACGGCGCAGCAGGTGAAGAGCTTCTTCCTCAAGAAGAGCGGCACCTGGCAGAACGGCGAGAAGGTCCGGCCGGTCGACCGTGAGGGCGAGAGCGCGGACCGCAAGGCGCTGCTCGCCAAGGTGCTCGGCCTGACGTCGGACGAGATGAAGCGCTACTGGCTGGAGCGCCAGTACGCGAGCGCCGACCAGCCGCCCGCGAGCGTCCCCGACGAAGCGTCGGTGCTCAAGTTCGTGAGCTTCTTCAAGGGCGGCATCGGCTTCGTGCCCAAGTCGGCGCTCGGCAAGGGCGAAGGCGTCAAGGTCGTCTTCACCCTGGCCTACTGAGCCCGAGCGACAGGAGCCCACGCATGGCCACGCGAAAAGAGAGCTCGAGTCGGAACCCAGGGCGGGCGGCGCTCGCCCTGGGCGTCGCCTTCCTTCTCTCGCCGCCCGCGCAGGCCGGGCCGCCGCGCATCGCGGATCCCTTGTCGCTCGAGTATCCCGGGCAGAAGAGCGCATCGCCCGCGCGGATCGAGCTCGGCAAGACGCTTTTCTTCGACAACCGCCTGTCGTCGACCGGCACGATGTCGTGCGCGACCTGTCACAAGCCCGAGCTCGGTTTCGCCGACGGCCAGCGCTACTCGACCGGCGTCTCGGGCCAGCGCCTGAAGCGCCACACGCCGCACCTCCACAACCTGGCCTGGCAGAAGACCTTCTTCTGGGACGGCCGCGCCACCTCGCTCGAGGCGCAGGCCCTGGGCCCGCTCGCCAACCCCGACGAGCTCGGCATGCCGATCGGCGAGCTGGTTCCGAGGCTCGCCGCCGTCGAGGAGTACCGGCGCTCCTTCGAGGCGGCGTACCCGGGCTCCGGGCTCACGGCGAAGAACGTCGCGAGCGCGATCGCGAGCTTCGTGCGCTCGCTCGTCTCGGGCCACGCCGCGTTCGACCGCTACCAGAAAGGCGACGCGGCCGCGCTCGGCGAGTCCGCTCGGCGCGGCATGGAGCTCTTCTTCGGGAAGGCGCTCTGCTCCACCTGCCACAGCGGGGCTCACTTCAGCGACGGCAAGTTCCACAACACCGGGGTTCCGGGCGACGACCTCGGCCGCGCGGCCCTGGACCGCGTGGGCGAGTTCCAGATGCGCCCATACCCGTTCTTCCAGATGCAGAAGGCGTTCAAGACGCCGGGGCTGCGCAACGTCGCGCTCTCGGCGCCCTACATGCACGACGGGTCGGAGCCGACGCTTCTGGACGTCGCGCGCTTCTACAACAAGGGCGGCAAGGAGCGCGCGAGCTACGGCCTCGCCCTCGACATCCGCCCGCTCGACATGAACGAGGCGCAGCTCGGCGACCTCGTCGCGTTTCTCGAATCGCTCACCGCGCCGGTGGCCGTCGTGCCGCCCGTCGTTCCGGGAGCGCCGCTCGCAACCACCGGCTCGGGCCCGTCCGGCCCGGCAGCGCATTGAGAGGACTCACATGAAGCCAGTTCTGGGCAACGCCACCATCGGCCGCAAGCTGTTCGCGGCCTTCCTGCTGCTCGCGCTCGTCGCGGGCCTGGTCGGGGTCGTCGCGAGCCAGCGTCTCGGCCAGGTCGTGAGCGAGATGGAGAAGAACGCGCGCCTCACCGCCGACCAGCGAAAGCTCGCCCACATCCAGGTCTCGATGCTGAAGCAGCTCCTGGCCGAGCGCGCCTACATCCTGTCGCAGGAGCTCGACTACCTGACCCAGCACAAGAGCCACGGCGACGAGGCGGCCAGGGCGCTCGGCGAGCTGACCCAGGAGGCCAAACGCGTCGGCCAGACGGAAGCGCTGCAGCCGCTCGCGGCGCTAGCCGAGAAGAACGTGGCCTACTCCAGGATCTTCGAGGAGGTCGCGGGCCTGATGACCTCCAAGCTCACGAAGGAAGCCGTGGCGCTCTCGCTCACCCAGTCCGGCCCGCAGGCGGACGAGCTGATCGCGCAGCTCGAAGCGCGCATCGAGGACGCGGACCAGGCCATGCTGGCCGAAACGCAACAGGCCGTCGCCGCGGCCCGCGCGGCACGCAGCTTCGCGCTCGGGCTGACGCTCGTCGCGACGCTGCTCTCGCTCGGGCTCGCGGCGCTCCTGGCGCGCGGCATCACGCGCCCGATCGAGGAGCTGGTCGGCCACGCCGAGCGCATCGCCGGCGGCCACCTGCAGGCGATCGGCGACGTGACGCGCCGCGACGAGATCGGAGCGCTGCTGCGGGCGATGAAGACCATGTCGGCCAGGCTCGGCGACGTGGCGCGCGAGGTGCGCGGCGCGGCGTCGGGCGTCGCCTCCGCCTCGACCCAGCTCGCCGCCACGGCCAACTCGGTGTCCTCGGGCACGAGCGAGATGGCCGCCACCGTCGAGCAGACGATGTCGGGCCTCGAGGAGATCGCGGCCTCGATCGGCCGCAACGCCGAGAACGCCCAGGAGATGGAGCAGATCGCGCTCAAGGCCGCGAACGACGCGCAGGAAGGCGGCGCCGCTGTCTCCGAGAGCGTCGCCGCGATGCAGTCGATCGCGAAGAAGGTGACGGTGATCGAGGAGATCGCGTACCGCACCGACCTGCTGGCTCTCAACGCCGCGATCGAGGCGGCGCGGGCCGGCGAGCACGGCCGCGGCTTCGCGGTGGTCGCGAGCGAGGTGCGCAAGCTGGCCGAGCGCAGCCAGCTCGCGGCCAAGGAGGTTCGCGAGACCGCCGCCTCCAGCCTCGACGTGTCCGAGCGCTCGGGCCGGCTGCTCAAGGAGCTGGTGCCGGCGATCCGCCGGACCGCCGACCTGGTCCAGGAAGTCGCCGCCGCCTCGCGCGAGCAGGCGACGGGCATCGACCAGCTCAACAAGGGCATGCTGAGCGTCGACCAGGTGACCCAGCGCAACGCGGCGGCGGCCGAGGAGCTCGCCTCGACCGCCGAGGAGCTCGCGACCCAGGCGGCGAGCCAGCGCGACCTGGTCGCGTTCTTCAAGGTGGACGGCGCGCTCGGCGAGGAAGCGCCCGCGACTCCCGCGCTGCAGCCCATGGCTCCACTCGTGGCCGAGCGCGCGGCTCCGGCGCCGAGGCCCAACAACGGCTCCGGCGCCGAGCGCGCGAACGACGCCGACTTCCGGCCCTTCTGAGATGAGCACGGTCCACGGCCCGCAGCTCACCTTCTTCCTCGGCGACGAGGAGTACGGCGTGCCGCTCGCCCGAGTCGTCGAGATCGCACCCGACGAGGGCCTGACGCGCGTGCCCGGGGCGCCCGAGCTGCTGCTCGGGGTCGTGGAGGTGCGCGGCGTTCCCGTGGCCGTCGTCGACCTCAGCCGGAAGTTCGGCGTGGCGCCGCGCGAGGGCTCGGCGCACCGCAGCTTGATCGTCGTCGAGAGCGAGATCGCCGGACCCGAGACGCTGGTCGCGATCGCGACCGACCAGATCAGCCGGGTGATCGAGCCCGTCCCGGAGGACGTCGAGCCGGTCCCGGCGCTCAGCTCGGGAATCCGCGTGGAGTTCCTGCGCGGCATGGTGAAGAGCGAGCGGGGCTTCGTGCTGCTGCTGGATCTCGAGCTGGTCCTGAGCGCCACCGAGCAGGAAGCCGTCTCGGGCGCGCTGGCGCCCCGCGTGGCCGAGGCCGCGACCGCGCCCAGGGCGCCGCGGGCTTTCCGTGACGCCGAGCTCGGAAAAGCGACGAGCGACGGCGCGCGCCGCTTCGTGATCGTGCGCACGGGCGGCCTGCGCTGCGGCGTGGACGCGGCCTGGGTGCAGGAGGTCACGCCGGCGGGCGGGGTGACCAGCGTGCCGGGCGCCCCCGCGTCGTTCCACGGCCTGCACAACCTGCGCGGCGCCGTGGTCCCGGTGCTCGACCTCGCCTCGGTCATGGGCCAGCCCGCGTTCTCCCCGCGCGAGCGGTCGGCGTTCCTGGTGCTGGACCCGCCCGGCGCCACGTCCCGCGGTGTCGCGGCTCTCGCCGTCGAGGCGGTGATGGGGATGGTCGAGATCGGGAAAGGCGAGATCGACGAGCTGCCGGGGTTCGCCTCCCAGGCGCACGCCGATCTCGTCGAGGGCGCCGCGCTGTCGCTGGGAGAGCCGATGCTGATCCTCGACCTGCCGGCGCTCTTCGCGAGGTAGAGACGGGACCGTGAAGGCGCCGCGCGAGCCGCTGCACGTCCTGGTGGTCGACGACTCGGCGGTCGTGCGCCAGGCGATGACCATGATCCTCGAGAGCGCGGCGGGAGCCCGCGTCACGGTGGCGGCGGACCCGCTGATCGCGATGCGGAAGATGGCGCAGTCGCGGCCCGACGTGATCCTGCTCGACCTCGAGATGCCGCGCATGGACGGCCTCTCCTTCCTGCGCAAGCTGATGGCCGAGGACCCGATCCCCGTCGTCGTCTGCTCGGGGCTCGCCGGCGCGGGCACGCAGGCGGCGCTCGAGGCGATGGAAGAGGGCGCCGTCGCTGTCGTGGCCAAGCCGCGGCTCGGGATCCGCGAGTTCCTGGAGGACTCGGCGATTCTGCTGGAAGAGTCGCTGCGCGGAGCCGCGGCCGCCCGCCTGCTTCCCTCGCGGCCGCGAAGGCGCGTCGCGGCTCCGGCCAGCCGCCCGCCCGCTCCGCTCGCGCCGCGGCCGCGCGCCGTGCCTCAGGGCGGCGAGCGCATCGTGGCGCTGGCCGCCTCCACGGGCGGCACGGAAGCGCTTCGGGCCATCCTCGAAGAGCTGCCGCCCGACGCCCCCGGCACGGTGATCGTCCAGCACATGCCCGAGGCCTTCACGCGGGCTTTCGCCGATCGCCTGAACGCGGGCTGCCGGATCGAGGTGAAGGAAGCGGAGTACGGCGACCGGGTGCGCGAGGGCCGGGCCCTCATCGCTCCCGGCAACCGGCACACGAGCGTCGCCCGCGACGCGGCCGGCTTCTTCGTGGAGGTGATCGACGGGCCGCTCGTCTCGCGCCACAGGCCGAGCGCGGACGTGCTGTTCCGCTCCGTCGCCGGCGCCGCCGGCCGGCAGGCCGTGGGCGCGATCCTCACCGGCATGGGCGCAGACGGCGCGTCCGGCCTGCTCGAGATGCGCCGCGCCGGAGCGTCGACGATCGCGCAGGACGAGGCGAGCTCGGTCGTCTTCGGCATGCCGAAGGAGGCGATCGCGCTCGGAGGCGTCGACGAGGTGCTGCCGCTCCCCGCGATCGCGCAGGCGCTGCTGCGCCTCGGCCGACCTGCGGCGGGCCGGGCGTGAGCGGCCGCGCCGCCCTCGCGGCCCCGAAGCCTACGCTGGCCCCGCGCGAGTTCCGCCTCTTCCAGCGCCTCATAGAGGAGGAGGCCGGCATCCACCTGGTGGACGCCAAGCTCGCGCTCGTCGAGGGGCGCCTCAGCCGCCGGCTGCGCGAGCTCGAGCTCGACTTCCCCGCCTACTTCGCGCTCGTCGAGCGGGACGCGCAGGAGCGCGCGCGCATGCTCGACTGCATCTCGACCAACGAGACCCACTTCTTCCGCGAGCCGCGACAGTTCGAGCTCTTCGAGAGCCGGCTCCTGCCCGAGTGGCAGGCGCGCGTCGAGCGGCTTGGGCTGCCGCGCCGCTTTCGCGTCTGGAGCGCCGGGTGCTCGACCGGGGAGGAGCCCTGCTCGGTGGCGATGTCCTTCCTGGCGCGCTTCCCGCCCGGCTCGGGCTTCGAGATCTCCGTGCTGGCGACGGACCTCTCCACGCGCGTGCTGGAGAAGGCGGCGAGCTTCGTCTACCCGCTCGAGAAGTCGCACGAGGTACCCGCGGCCTACCTGAAGGCGTTCATGCTCCGCGGCACGGGGCCGCAAGCCGCGCGCATGAAGGTCGCGAGCGCGGTGCGCGGCGTGGTGCGCTACGCGCGGCTCAACCTGAACGGGGCGGCCTTCGACCTGCGCGATCGCTTCGATCTCGTGCTGTGCCGCAACGTGCTCATCTACTTCGACACGGCCGCGAAGCAGCGCGTGGTCTCACGCCTTCTGGAGCGGCTCGACCCGGAGGGCCATCTGTTCGTGGGTCACGCCGAGACCCTCACCGGCCTCGAGACGCGCGCCGTGTCCGTGGGGCCCACGGTCTATCGGCACGCTCAGAGGACGGCGGCGACGTAGACCACCCGGCCCCCAACGACGGTACGGAGAACCCGGCAGTCACGCGGACCCCCCTCGGCGTTCTTCCTCTTCCGCCTGCTGCCAGAGCCGGATCGACTCCGGCATGCGTTGCGCCGGCGCGGCGAGCACGCCGCAGGCGGCGAACAGAGCGGCGGTCGGCACATTCCCCTGCGGCCCGCGGAAGAGCACCTTGACGCGCCCGACCGCGTGGACGAGCTCGCCGACGCAGAAGCGCTGCTCGAACCAGCACCACTTCTCGTCCCAGGCGACGAGTCGCGTGCGGAGGTCGAAGCGCTGGAACGGAGCCAGACCCTTGCGGAAGCGCAGCGTGGCCGAGCCCACGAGCGGGAACCAGCGTCTGCGCCGCATCTCGCGCCACATTCCGCCGCGCGCCCCGAAATCCCAGCGACCGAGGTCCATCGCCCGCAGGTAGCGGTTGTTGGTCAGGTGCAGGTTGATGTCGAGGTCGTTCGGCCACACGCGCAGCAGCGTCACGCACTCGTCGAGCAGGCCGAGCCGCGCCTTGAAGCGCGCCGCCGCGAGCGTCCACCACAGCCGGAGCAGCATGGCTGATTCTAGGGGCATCAAGATTCAAGACCTGACCCCTTCTGGTAGGCTCCCGCCCATGCTCAAGCGCAGCGTCGCTGCTCTCCTTCTCTGTTCCAGCCTCGGCCTGGGTGGGGCGCGCGCGGCCGACAAGCCCACGCTGGCGCTCGTCGGCGGGCAGGTGATCGACGGCTACGAGGGGCCGCCGATCCACGACGGCGTCGTGCTCATCGCCGGCGAGCGGATCGCCGCGGTCGGCCGCCGCGGCGAGATCGCGGTTCCGACGGGCACGCCCGTGATCGACACGGCCGGGATGAGCGTGCTGCCGGGGCTGATGGACATGCACGTACACCTGATGATCCTCGGCCACTCCGACTACGAGTACTGGGACAAGACGTACATGGCGCGCTTCCGCGACGAGATCATGCCGATCGCGGCGAAGCAGCTGCTGCAGAGCGGCGTCACGACGGTGCGCGACCTGGGCGCGCCGCTCGAGGAAATCCTGCACGTCAAGCGACGGATCGAGAAGGGCGAGATCCCGGGGCCGCGCCTCTTCGTGTCGGGCCCCTTCATCCAGCACCGGCCGTACTTCGAATGGGAGGCGTTCGTACGCTGGGGCGTCGATGGCCCGGACGACGCGCGGGCGAAGGTCCAGAAGCTGCTCGACGCGGGCGTCGACTTCATCAAGCTGATCGACCAGGACCAGATGACGGACGACGAGGTGCGCGCCGTCGTGGAGACCGCGAGGAAGGCCGGCAAGCCGGTCGTGGCGCACGCCCACCGCGAGGAGGAGATCCGCATCGGCCTGAAGCACGGCGTCGACTGCTTCGAGCACACCGGGCTCGCGACCGAGCCGGGCTATCCCGAGGACATCCTGGCCGGGCTGCGCAAGCGCAACGCGACGCTCTACTGGTGCCCGACGATCGAGGGCCTGTTCCTCGCCGACTACACGGCGCGCGTCTTCCCCGACCGGCTCGACGACCCGCGCTGGCAGGCCGACATCCCGAAGGAGATCGCCGCGGACATCCGCCGCTCGCTCCAGAACGTCACGGCGCTCGATTACTTCACGCTGACGTTCCGCCGCCTGCCGACGCTCGGCAACAAGTTCAGGCAGCTGCGCGAGACCGGCGTGACGATGCTGGTGGGCACCGACAGCGGCATCCCTGGCAACTTCCACACCGACTCCACCTGGCGCGAGCTGGACACCTGGGTGAAGCTCGGCGCGACGCCGATGCAGGCGATCGCGGGCGCCACGCGCTGGCCGGCGCGCTTCCTGAAGAAGGAGAAGGAGCTCGGCACGCTCGCGCCCGGCCGCTACGCCGACGTGATCGCGGTGCGCGGCGACGTGCTCTCGAACGTCGCGCTGCTGCAGCGCGTCGACGTCGTGGTCAAGAACGGCGCGCGGGTGCGCTAGGCCGGCTCCGCTTCGGAGCGGCCGGAAAACGGCGGCTCGGGCACGAGCTCGTTCGTGTAGAGGACGCGGCCGGCCACGTCGTGGAGCCGAGCGGTCAAGACGCCGCTTCTGTGGTCGGCGTCGAGCGTGCCGAAGAACTGGAGCCCGTCGCTCGGCGGACGGTTGGGCTTCATCCCGTCCGGGATGGCCAGGAAGCTCACGGACGGGCCGAACGTCGCGTCGAGGGGCGTGGGGCCGAAAGTGCCGGCATGGAGCGGTCCGGCCACGAACTCCCAGAACGGGTCGAAGTCGCGGAAGGCCGCCCGCTCGGGGTGGTAGTGGTGGGCCGCAGCGTAGTGCACGTCGCCCGTGATCCAGACGACGTTCCGGACCTTGCCCGCGCGCAGGAACGCCAAGAGCTCGGCGAGCTCGAGCTCGCGCCCGAGCGGCGCGCCTGGATCGCCGTTCGCGACCGCTTCGAACCGGTCGCTGCCGTCCCTGACCACCAGCCCGAGCGGCATGTCGCTCGCGACGACCTTCCAGACAGCCGTAGACGTGGCGAGACCCTGCTTGAGCCACTCGAGCTGGGGCGCGCCCAGGAGCGCCGACTCGGGGCCGAGCCCCGTCTGCCGGTTGGGCGTGTTCGGTCCGCGGTAGCTGCGCATGTCGATCGCGAAGACGTCCACGAGCGGCCCGTACGCGACCTTGCGGTACACACGCTCGAGCTCGTCGGCCTGGTAGCGGGTCGGCGTGTGCTCCAGGAACGCGCGCCTGGCGCGCGCGGCGAGGAGCGCCACGCTCTTCTCCGTGTAGCGCGCGTCCTCGAGGATCTGTGTCGGGTACCAGTTGTTGCGAACCTCGTGGTCGTCCCAGAGCGCGAGCTGCGGGACCTCGGCGTTGAAGCGGCGCACGTTCTCGTCGAGCAGGTTGTAGAGGTGGTTGCCGCGGAACTCGTCGAGCGTCTCGGCGACCTTCGACTTGGCGGGAGTGACGAGGTTGCGCCACACCGAGCCGTCGTCGAGCGGCAGCTCGGCGACGAGCGGGTTGTCCGCATAGATCGTGTCGCCCGTGTGGACGAAGAAGTCCGGCTGGAGCCGCCGCATCGTCTCGTACGTGCGCAGACCGCCGCGTGCGGCGTCGATGCCGAAGCCCTGGCCCACGGTGTCCGCGCCCCAGGCGAGGCGGACGCTTCGCGACGCGGC
>DATBSL010000039.1:0-2448 GCA_036559805.1 Vicinamibacteria bacterium | reverse complement strand
CGGCGGGTAGATCTTGAGCGAGCACTGCTTGAACAGCTTCCCGGGAACCTGCTTGTGCAGCAGCAGCTCCCGGAAGCCCTCGACGCGCATCGGCAGCGCCACCGCCTGGGCGTTGTGCAGCAGCCGCGTGACGGCCGGGCGCAGCGGCGCGCCCTTGCGCGTGGTGCCGGCGGGGAAGTGCAGCAGCCAGCCGTCCTTGATCGCCTCCTCGACGCGCGCGACGCCCTCCATGTCCACCGCCCGCCGCACGTCCTCGCCGTCGGCCCGGAAGCTGCGCTTGAAGGTAACGCCGCCGGCGAGCGTCATCAGCTTGGTGAGCAGGTTCTGCTTCATCGTCTCTTCCGCCGCCGAGAAGCGCACGACCGGGCTCTCGAGCGGGAACTGGTGGCGCACGTAGACGAGGTCGAAGAAGGCGATCGCCTCGAGGAAGTAGGTCTGGTGGTTGGCCAGGAAGACCACGTTGCGCCGGGGCAGCGTCTGCAGCACCTCGTCGCCCTCGACGTGGACGTCGTTCAGGATCGTGAAGTAGGGGACCGTGAAGCCGACGCCGAAGCCGGCGAGCAGGCCGCGCCGCAGCCAGCGGCCGAGGAAGGTGCGGGCGACGACGGTTTCGGCGAGCGCGGGTTGCTTCACGAGCCTCCTGAACGCTTCCGGGCTCCGGAATCATATACTCGCGCCTCACCGCTTTCCGGGAGGACGAATGCGCCGAGCTCGAGCTGCAACCGCCGCCGCCCTCGTGGCCTTCGCCGCCGCGGCCGCCACGGCCGAAACCCCCGCACGCCTGCGCTTCGAGGTCCGCTACAAGGCGTCGCTCGCGCAGGGGCCGCTCGACGGCCGGCTGCTGGTGCTGCTCTCGACCGACCCGAAGGCCGAGCCCCGCTTCCAGATCCGCGACACGAACGTCCCGGCGAGCCAGCAGGTGTTCGGGATCGACGTGGACGGCTGGAAGCCCGGCGAGCCCAGGCTCGTCGACGGCACGGTGCTCGGCTTTCCGGCCGAGAGCCTGGCCGGGCTCAAGCCGGGCCGCTACCACGTGCAGGCGCTGCTGCACCGCTACGAGACGTTCCGCCGGGGCGACGGGCACGTCGTGAAGCTGCCGATGGATCGCGGCGAAGGCCAGCAGTGGAACCGCGCGCCGGGCAACCTGCTGTCCGCGCCGCGCGAGCTGGAGATCGACCCCGCGAAGGACGCGACGGTCGCGATCGAGCTGGACCAGGCGATCCCCGAGATCAAGCCGCCCAGCGACACGCGCTACGTCAAGCACGTCAGGATCCAGAGCGAGCGGCTCACGAAGTTCTGGGGCCGGCCGATGCACCTCGGCGCCGTCGTGCTGGTGCCCCACGGCTTCGAGGAGCACCCGCAGGCGCGCTATCCGCTGGCCGTCTTCCACGGGCACTTCCCGCACACGTTCGGCGACTTCCGGGAGCAGCCGCCCGACGCGAACCTGGCCTGCGAGTACTCCGACCGCTTCCGGCTCGAGTGCTACAACCGCGTCCAGCAGCAGCTCGCGCACGAGCTCTACAAGGACTGGACGAGCCCGGGCTTCCCGCGCTTCCTGGTGGTCGAGATCCAGCACGCGAATCCCTACTACGACGACTCCTATGCGGTGAACTCGCAGAACCTCGGCCCCTACGGCGACGCCATCCAGTACGAGCTCATCCCCGAGATCGAGAAGCGCTTCCGCGGCATCGGCCAGGGCTGGGCGCGCTTCACGTACGGCGGCTCGACGGGCGGCTGGGAGGCGCTCGCGGTGCAGGTGCTCTACCCGGACGAGTGGAACGGCGCCTGGGCGTCGTGTCCGGACCCGATCGACTTCCGGGCCTACATGACCGCGAACATCTACGAGGACAAGAACGCCTACTTCGCCGAGGGCCCGTTCGGAGGCATCGAGCGGCCCGGCCACCGCAACTGGCTCGGCCACGTCTCGGCCACGATCCGCGACATGAACCTCGCGGAGCTCGTGCTCGGGACGAAGAGCCGCTCCGGCGGACAGTTCGACATCTGGGAAGCGGTCTACGCGCCCGTGGGCTCGGACGGCTACCCGAAGCGCATCTGGGACAAGAAGACGGGCGTGATCGACCCGTCCGTGGCGCAGCACCTCAAGGAGAACTACGACCTCGGCTACATCCTGAAGCGCGACTGGTCGAAGGGGCTCGGCAAGAAGCTGGAAGGCAAGATCGCCATCTACTGCGGCGACATGGACAACTACTACCTGAACAACGCCGTCTACCTGGTCGAGGAGTTCCTCAAGAGCACGAGCGACCCGCCCTACAGAGGCGAGGTGGCTTACGGCGACCGCGCCGAGCACTGCTGGAACGGCGACCCGACGCGGCCGAACGCGTACTCGCGCCTGCGCTACGTGCAGATGCACGCGCCGAAGATGCTGAAGCGAATCGAGAAGAGCGCCCCGCCCGGAGCCGACCTGACGAGCTGGCGCTACTGATCGTT
>DATBSL010000038.1:0-5410 GCA_036559805.1 Vicinamibacteria bacterium | reverse complement strand
GCGGACGCGGAGCGGACCGCCGCGATCGCGGGCCGCGGCGCGCGCTCCTGCGCGGCCTGCCACGCTCCCAGCACTGCGGGAAGGTGGCCGGGGAAGGCCAGCGGCTCGGGCAGCTCGTCGGCCGCGAACCAGCCGATCTCGGCGACCTCGGAGGAGTCAGGGCGCGTCTCGCTCCCGTCCGCGACGCTGGCGCTGAAATAGATGTTGAGCGTGACCTTGTCGGCGCCCGGGCCGTCGGGCGCGTAGCTGTCGATCCACATCCCGAGGACGGGGCCGATGTCCACGTCGAGCGCCGTCTCCTCGCGCACCTCGCGTGCCGCGGCATCGCTCGGGTGCTCGCGCGGATCGCAGAACCCGCCCGGCAGGTCCCAGGCTCCCTTCCACGGCTCGTGGGCGCGGCGCACCAGCAGGAGCTTCCCCCCGTGGCTGACGAGCGCGCCCGCGCAAGGCTTGGCGTCGAGCCAGTGGCTGGTGTCGCACGCGCGGCAAATGACCGGAGGAGGAGCGGGGAGCGGTGCGCCGCACTCGGAACAGAACCGTGGCACGGCCGGTGGCCCTCCTCGGTTTACGTGACGCTACTATACGCGCCTCGTTTCAGGGAGCAAGGATTTCGTCGACGAATCGTCGACGAGCCGCCACAGCCACACGGCGCACACGACCAGGGTTGCGGCGGACCCGGCCAGCCAAAGCCAGCCCGCCGCCTCGCGGGCCGCGCCTTCGAGCGCCACGGGAACGAGCACGCCCGGGGCGAGGAAGAGGTAGAAGCCGACGAGTCCCGCGGCTGCGCAGAGCGCGTGCCACGCCGCGGCCCGGCCGGGCTGCAGGAGCGCGAACGGCACGACCCACAGGAGGTACTGCGCGCTTTGAAGCCCGTAGCTGGCGGCGAAGGCCAGCAGAACCGCGAGCACCGCGGCGCGCGGGTCGAGCGCGAGCCGCCTCGCGCGGACGGCGAGCGCGAGCGCCGCCCACGCCGCGAGAAACACGCCTTTCGAGACGAGCGACGCCGTCGGCCAGAAGCGCGCCTCGCTGCGCGGGAGCGCGCCCGTTGCCAGCCACGAGGCGCCGCGCGCGACTCCGGCCCAGCCGAAGTCGGCGATCCCGCCATAGCCGAAGAGCTCGCGCCGTACCGCCTCGAGGTCCGCGAGCGCGAACGGAGCCAGCAGCACAGCGCCCGGCGCGAGCGCCAGCACCGCGTAGCGACATGCCGCGCGCCAGGAGCGGCCGCCAGCGAACGCCAGGAACGGCAGCGCCAGCACCGGGAACGACTTCGTCGCGATGCCCGCGCCGAGCGCGAGCGCGGACGCGCCGGCCTGCCCGCGCGCCGCGAGCAGCACCGCGAGCAGCAGGAACGCGAGCGGGATCGCGTCGAACTGCCCGTGGGCGCCCGTGACCAGCACGCTCACCGGGTGGAGCGCGTAGAGCCAGGGCGCCGCCCCGGGTGCCATGCCGAGGCTCGCCGCGCGCCCCAGCAGCGCGACGATTCCGAGGTCGGCCGCGACCGCCGGCAGCTTCACGTTCACGGCGAAGGATCCGACGCCGCGCCGCTCGAGCCACAGCGCGGCGGCCTCGGCGGCCGCCCAGGGCGGGGGGTACGGATACAGGCGCTCGGTCGTGTACGGGTTCCAGGAAACGTCGAGCAGGTGGCGCGCGACGCGCTCGTAGCGCGCGACGTCGGCGACCACGCGGTCGCAGGCGAGGAGCGCCGCGAGCCGCAGCGCGAGTGCGACGACGAGGGGCGCGGCCGCCGCGCGCGTCACCGCAGCGGCTCGCGCGGGTCGCGCGCGAACACCACGGGTACGGCCCAGTCGATCCGCGACGCGCCGTGCTCGCGCGCGACGGCGATGCGCGCTTCGCGCGCCGCGTCGCCGAGAGCGCGGCGGGCGGCGAGCTGGTCGTACAGCTCGCGCGCGAAGAGCGTGGCCGCCGCGTCGAGCACGGCGTACTGGTTGGCGACCACCGCCGGCACCCCGGCGGCGACGAGCGCCGGGGCGGTGCCGCGCGTCCAGTCGCTGCGGCCGCCGCGCGCGGTCTCGCACGCGTTCAGGAACACCAGGCTCAGGCCGCGGTGGCAGACCACCTGCCGCAGCGCCTCGGCGCCCAGCCGGCTCGGCTCGCCGCGCTCGTCCTCGAGCACGAGCGAGCCCTCCCGCTCGGCTTCGTCGAAGCGGCCGTGTCCGATGAAATGCAGCACGTCGACGCCGCCCGCCGCGAGGCGGCGCTGCAGCGCCTGGGGCGTCGGCCGCGCCAGGAGCTCGAGCTCCGCGCGTCCCGCGTCGGCGAGCGGCTTGAAGGCCTTCCGGACGTGGCTCGTCTCGACTCGCGCGTCGAGCGGCTCGTAGCCGCGCGGGCGCGCGATCACGACCAGGATCTGCAGCCGGCCGCGCCTGCGCGCGCGCGAGTCGGCGGGGACCGCGGTGTAGGCGTTCCTCACGAAGTTGACCGAGGACGTGGCCAGGAACTCGCCGCGCTGCGGGTCGAACGCCAGCTCCCAGGGCTTGTCGGTCACCCAGTCGAGCATCGAGGTGAAGACGACGTCGAGGGCGCCTCGCTTCCTCCGCGCGCGGGCCTCGTCGTAGAGCCGGCGCACGTCGCCCGGCAGCAGCGTCTCGAAGAGGTCGCGGCCGAGCGCGCGCAGCTCGCGGCCCTCGGGCAGCGCGCGGCCGCGGCCGCGGCCGTCGAGCACCGCGAGCGTGCGCTCGTGGACGCGAATGATCCGGCGCCAGCGCTCGCCTGCGTCGCCGCCGCGGCGCGGGAAGGGCGCCAGCACGCGCGCGTTGCGGTAGCTCGCGAGGATCGCGGCCTTTTCCTCCGAGGTGTCCGGCGACAGCACGAACAGCTCGAAGAGCTCGGCCGAGCGTCGCGCTCCCGCCACCCTGGCTCTAGCGCCGCCCCCGCTCGGGGCGGTCGCGGCGCGGGTCCCGGCGCGGGCGCTCCGGCCGCTTCGGCTCGGGCTTGTGCTCGACCTTCGGGCGCTCCTGGGCGAAGCGCCGGGCCGCCTGCTCGAAGCGCTCCGCGAGCGCCCGGCCTTCCGCCCCTGGCAACAGCCCGAGCCGCCTCCAGGCCGTCTCGATCGTCTCGAGCTCGTTCGCGGCCGACTGCCAGCGCTGCTCGAGCGCCTCGCGCCCGCCGATCGTGTTCGAAGCGAGCGCGTCGCGCAGCCGCGCGGCGAGGTCCGCGCCACTCTCGGCCGCGCTGGCGGCCTTCGGCGCCAGCCCCGCAAGCAGCGCCTCGAGCCGCGTCACCAGCTTCTCGGCGCGGCGCCGGATCGCTTCGGGATCGAGCTCGCTGCCCTGGAACGCGGCCGCGTGGGCTTCGAACAGCCGGTCGCGCGCGCGCAGGAAGCGCGCGTCGAGCGCCTTCAGCTCTTCCTGCGGCAGGCTGCCTGCCTGGCGCCACGCGGTCTGCGCCGCGAGCACGCGCGCGACCAGGTCGGAAGGCGGCTCCGGGAGCGGCTCGTCGGCCGGGACGAGCGCCTCTAGCTCCGCGCAGATCCCCTCGCGCGCCTTCTGGGCGGCCTCGCGGGCGTGGGCGTCGCGGTTCTTGTAGCGGTCGAAGAACAGGTCGCACGCCGTCCGGAAGCGCTGCCAGATCGCGTCGGCCTTGCTCTTCTTGACCGGGCCGATCGTGCGCCAGTCCGCCTGCAGCTTCTTGACGCCGGCCGCCGCCTCCTCCCACTGCGTCGAAGCCGCGAGAGCTTCGGCCTGCTCGCAGAGCGCGGCCTTCTTCGCGAAGTTCTGCTCCCACTCGCGGCCCCGCTCGCTCCTGTGCTCCTCGAAGCGCGTGAAGAAGCGGTCACAGGCCTTGCGGAAGCGCTCCCAGCTGCGCTGGGACCGGGTGCGCGGCACCGCCCCGACCGTCTTCCACTCCGCCTGCAGCGCGCGTAGCGCCTCCGCGGTCTTCACCCAGTCGCTCGAATCCGCGAGCGACTCCGCCCGCTCGCTGAGCGCCTCGCGCTTCGCCAGGTTCTCGGCCTCGTGCGCGGCCTGCTTCGCGAGGTGCTCGTCGACCCTGGCCTTCACCTGGTCGTGGGCCGCCTTGAAGCGCGTCCAGAGCGCCTCGCCCTTGTCCTTGGGAGCCTCCTTCGCCTGCCGCCAGCGCCGGTCGAGCTCGTGGAGCGTGCTGGCGGCGCGATCGAGATTGCTCTCGCCGACGAGAGCCTCCGCGCGCGCGGCCAGCTCCTCCTGGACGGAGACGTTGGCCCAGCGCTTCCATTCCGTGTCCTCGCGCAGCTGCTGCAGCAGCGGGTAGAGCTGGCGCCGCGCCGCCTCGAGCCGCGCCAGGAGCTGGTCGCGCTCCCGCCGCTTGGGCGACCCCGGCTGCGCGAGCGCCTCCTTGATCTCCCGCAGCGCGTGGTCCGTGTCGCGCAGCGTCGCGTGCGCGCCTTTCGCGACGAGCGCCTCGGCCCGGCTCGCGAGCGCCGCGAGCGCCTCCGCGTGCGCCTTCTCCTTCTCTGCGAGCGCGTCCTTCTCCGCCCGAGCCCGGGCACGCAGCTCAGCCTGAGTCTCGGCCTGCGTCTGCTCCAGCTGGTGTTCCTTCTGGCTCGCCGCGAGCGCTTCTTCCGCCTTCACCCGCTCCGCCTCGTCTTGCACGGCGCGGGCGGCGGCCTCGCGCTCGCGTGCTTCGGCCGTCTCGCGCTCGAGCGCCGCACGCGCTTCCTCGTAGGCGCGCTGCTCGGCCTCGTCGTCCACGGGCGGCGGAGGCAAAGGCGCCGCCGGCACGGCCGGCTCGCCCGTCTCGAGCCGCGAGCGCGCACGACGCGCGGCCGCGGGCACGCGCGCTTTCGCGGCGACCTGGCGCAGCGCCTCGGGGTCGGACAGCCGGTCGACCGCGGCCACTGCCAGCGCCTTCTGCTCGAGGTTCTGGGCGAGCGCCAGGAGCGTCTGGCCGTCCTCGATCCGACCGAGCGCCAAGAGCCGCGTCCTCGAGTCCTCGGCCTCGCGGACGACGCTCGCGAGCGCGCGCGCGTCGGAAAGAGCGTGGACCGCCGCCTCGCGCAGGCTCGCGAGCGCGGCTCCCTTCGCGACGAGCGTGAGCGACTTCGCGTCGTTGAGCCCGGCGACCGCCGCGCGCGCCTGGGCCTCGTCGTGCTCGTTGAGTGCTATGTGGACGAGCCGGCCCGCGGCTTCCTCGCGGACGTGCGCGTCCGCGTCGCGACCCGCGATCTCGGCGAGCACGGCCACCTCGGAGAGCCGCTTGACCGCCGCGCGCCGCACGTGCGGATCCTCGTCCTCCCGCGCGAGCGCCAGCACCAGCTCGTGGTCGGAAGCGGGCAGCCGCAGCACGGCCTCCGCGCGCACGGCGGGATCCGGGTGCTGCCACTCGGGCCGGCTGCGGAAGCGCTCGATGAGCGTCTTGAAGCTCGTCTCCGCCAAACGTCTGCCTCCGGGACCCGACTATACCCCAACGCCCC
>DATBSL010000037.1:0-11830 GCA_036559805.1 Vicinamibacteria bacterium | reverse complement strand
GATGACGCACGAGACGACCGAGACGGGTGCCAGCGAAGGAATCGTGGCCGAGGTGAGGAAGCGGTACGCCGAGATCGCCGTGACGGGGTCGGGTTGTTGCGCCCCCGCGCCCACGGCGTCCGCCGGCTGTTGTGGGGGCTCCGCGTCCGCGGGCATCGCGAAGGAGCTCGGTTATTCATCGAACGAGCTCGCGGGCGTGCCTGCAGAGGCAGACCTCGGGCTCGGCTGCGGCGCGCCAATCGGCCACCTCGCGCTCCAGCCCGGCGAGACGGTGGTCGACCTCGGCTCCGGCCCTGGCCTCGACGCCCTGCTCGCCGCGAAGCTCGTGGGGAGCTCGGGCCGCGTGATCGGAGTGGACATGACGACCGAGATGCTCGAACGCGCCCGCGCCACGGCGAAAAAGGCCGGCGCCGCGAACGTCGAGTTCCGGCAGGGACGGCTCGAGCGGCTCCCGGTCGAGAGCCAGACCGCCGACGCCATCACCAGCAACTGCGTGATCAACCTCGTGCCCGACAAGGCCGCGGTGTTCGCCGAGGTGGCTCGCGTCCTCAAGCCCGGCGGACGCGCGGTGGTCTCGGACATCGTGCTCAACCGCCCGCTGCCGGAGGCCGTGGCGAAGGACGTGTTCGCCTGGTGCGGCTGCGTCGCCGGCGCCTCCGATCGAAAGGAGTACCTGGCGATGATCGAGGCCGCCGGTCTCGGCCAGATCGAGGTGCTGAAGGACGAGGACTACCTGGCGTCGCTCAACAAGGTGGCGCCCGAGCAGGCCGACGCGATGCTCGCCGGCTGGGGCGTGACCCGCGAAGACCTCGCCGGCTCGGTGCACTCCATCACCTGGCGCGCCGTCCGCTCCTAGACGAACGCGTCCGATGCAGGCGCGAGATTAACAAGGTCGGACTCAACTCGGGGCGCCCCGAGTTGCGGTTAAACCAGACGCCTCCGGCAAGCGCGGAGCCCATCCCATAGACTGAGGAACGCTCCGATGGACCCCCGGTACCGCAGCGCGCTCAACGTCGACGTCCCGCCTGCCGCGCCTGGCGAGTTCCAACCGCTGAGGATCGGCCCGCTCCAGGTCTGGCCGCCGGTCGTACTCGCGCCGATGGCGGGCGTCACCAACCCGCCGTTCCGGACGCTGTGCCGCCGCTACGGCGCGGGGCTCTACGTGAGCGAGATGATCACGGCACGCGCGCTCGTCGAGGGCAACCGCAAGACGCTGCTGCTCGCGAGCTTCGGCAAGGAGGAGGAGACCCGCAGCCTCCAGCTCTACGGCGTCGACCCGCACTACGTCGGCGAGGCGGTGCGGCTGCTGGTGGGGGAGCGCCGCGTCGACCACCTGGACATGAACTTCGGCTGTCCCGTGCGCAAGGTGACGAGCAAGGGCGGCGGCGCCGCGATCCCGCTGAAGCCGAAGCTGCTGCGCGCGATCGTGCGCGCGGCGGTCGCGGCGGCCGGGCCCGTGCCCGTCACGATCAAGTTCCGGATCGGGATCGACGAGCGCTACGAAACCTACCGCGAGGCGGGGCGCATCGCCCAGGAGGAAGGCTGCGCGGGCGTCGGCCTCCACGCCCGCACGGCCGCCCAGCTCTACGACGGCGAGGCCCGCTGGGAAGCGATCGCCGAGCTGAAGCAGGCCGTGACGCGGATCCCGGTGCTCGGCAACGGCGACATCTGGGAGGCCGAGGACGCGCTCAGGATGATGCGGACGACCGGCTGCGACGGCGTGATCGCCGGCCGCGGCTGCCTGGGGCGGCCGTGGCTGTTCCGCGACCTCGCGAGCGTCTTCGAGGGCCGCGAGCCCGAGGACCCGCCCACGCTCGGCGGCGTCGTGGACGTGATGCTCGAGCACGCGCGGCTGCTCGCCGCCTGGCTCGGCGAGGAAGCGCCCGCGATGCGCGCGTTCCGCAAGCACTCGAGCTGGTACACGAAGTGCTTCCCCGGCGGAGCGCCGCTACGGCAGCGGCTGATGCAGGTGACCGGGCTCGCCGAGCTTGCCGAAGTGCTCGCCGCGGTCGACCGTGCGCTGCCGTACCCGCCCGAGGCGATGCGCGTGCCGCGCGGCAAGACCGCCGGCACGCAGAAAGTCGCCCTCCCCGAGGGCTACCTCGACCACCTCGACGACGACGCGCCGCCGGGTGTGGAGGCGGAGGCCGCGGACTCGGGCGGCTAGACTGAGACACGCATGCCCGAGCCCCTGATCCTCAGGAACTTCCAGTCGGCCGGCGACATCCTGATGCTCACCGCGACCGTGCGCGACCTGCACCGCTGCTACCCGGGCCGCTTCGTGACGGACGTGCGCACGTCGTGCACCGACCTCTGGATCGGAAACCCCTGGCTCACGCCGCTGCGCGACGACGAGCCGGGCGTGCGCGTGGTCGAATGCGAGTACCCCATCATCCACAAGAGCAACCAGGCGCCCTGGCACTTCCTGTTCGGCTTCAGCGAGTACCTGAACGACGTGCTCGGCCTGCGCATCCAGCCGACGGAGTACCGCGGCGACGTCCACCTGACGCCCGAGGAGCGCGAGTGGTTCGCGCGCGTCCAGGAAGCCCGGGGCGAGGCGCGTCCGTACTGGCTGTTCGCCTCGGGGGGGAAGTGGGACTACACCATCAAGTGGTGGGATGCGGCGCGTTACCAGCAGGTGGTCGACCATTTCCGCGGCAGGATCGACTTCGTCCAGGTGGGCGAGACACACCACCACCATCCCGACGTGCGCGGCGTGACCGACCTGCGCGGGCGCACGAACCTGCGGCAGCTGGTGCGTTTGATGTATCACGCCCAGGGAGCGATCTCCGCGGTCAGCCTGCTGATGCACCTCGCCGCCGCGGTCGAGGTCAAGCCGGGGATGCCGAAGAACCGCCCCTGTGTCGTGATCGCGGGCGGGCGTGAGCCCCCGCACTTCACGGCCTACCCGCAGCACCAATTCATCCACACCGTGGGAGCGCTGCGCTGCTGCGACGGCGGCGGGTGCTGGAAGTCGCGCACGCTGCCACTCGGGGACGGCGACCCGAAGGACGCGCCCGAAGAGCTGTGCGTGGACGTGGTGGGACAGCTGCCTCGCTGCATGGACATGATCGGCGCCGACGAGGTGATCCGCCGGGTCGAGACCTACTTCCGTGGGGGCGCGCTCTCCTACCTGCCGAGCGAGAACCCGGGCTCACCGCCGCCCGGGCAGCTCTGATCGTCGTTCCGGCTCGGCTCGCGTGCGTGCAATCCCGTCATCCGCGGGCAAAAGCTTGTGAATGAGTGAAATGCATCACGCCCGGGCGGCTACAAGCGAGCCACGATTGGTCCTCACCCGATTCGAGGAGGCGACCGTGGCCGACGGCATTCGAGATGACGAGAAGGCGCTCACCGAGAGGCGCGAGTTTCTGGTGCTGCTTTCTGGGGGCGCGGCCTTGGCCGGAGCCGGGCTGCTCGCCGCTTGTGGCGGCGACAACCTGACTGGAGCTACCTCGTCGTCGAGCTCCAGCTCCCCGGGCACCGGCTTGCCGAGCTCCAGCTCGTCGAGCAGCAGCACGAGCTCGTCGTCGAGCTCGTCCAGCTCCTCGGGCGGAGGCGGCGGCTCCTCGAGCTCGTCCTCCAGCTCGTCTTCGAGCTCGTCGTCCAAGGGCTAGGACCGGCCGCGCCGGGCGCGCTAGCTGTGCCGCACCCAGCGCAGGATCTCCGGGAACGTGGGCTTCTTCCCGTACATCAGGATCCCGACGCGATAGACGCGCGCCGCGAACCAGACGACCGCCAGGATCCCGAGCACGAGCAGCGCCATCGACAGCAGGATCTGCCACATCGGCGGCTGCAGGATCACGATGCGCAGGAACATGATGAGCGGCGACATGCCCGGGATCATCGACGTCGTCACCGCGAGCGGACCGTCGGGCGCCTGCAGCACGGCGGGCCAGCAGATCATCGACATCACGAGCGGCAGCATCACCGGGAACACCAGGCCTTGCGCCTCCTGGACTGTGTTGACCGCCGAGCCGATCGCAGCGTATAGCGCGGAGTAGAAGAAGTAGCCGAGCAGATAGAAGACCACGAACGACACCAGCATCATAGGCGTGATCTCGGGCAGCGCGAGCCCCGAGATCGCTCCGGCCGAGGCGAGCGAGACCAGGAACAGCGACGCCGCCCAGACCAGGAACTGCGTGAGGCCGGCGGCGCCGACGCCCACGAGCTTGCCGAGCAGCAGGGTCGTGGAGGGCACGCCGGCGGCCATCACCTCGACCACCCGGCTGGTCTTCTCCTCGATCACGGAGCTGAGCACCGCCTGGCCCCAGACCAGGATGCTGACGTACAGGATCATCAGCAGGATGAGCGCCAGGAACATCGCGGCTCCGCGGTCTTCGCGCTCGCCGGTTTCCGAGAGGCGGATCTTCTTCATGTCGAGCTCGCGCGTCAGGCTCTTGACGCGGCTCGCGTCCAGGCCTGCGGCCTCGAGCCGCCGGCTCACGAGCACACCGCCCGCCGTGCCCTCGATGCTCCGCAGGTCGCTGAAGTTCGAGACGTTGCGCCCGTAGTAGCTCGCGTTCGCCGTCTCGACGACGTCCGCGGGCAGCGCGAGGTAGCCGTCGAGGCGCTGCTCGATCACGGCCTGCTTGAAGTCGGCTTCGGTCGCGCCGATCTCCTTCGCGGGGACGACCTGGAAGCGCGCGCGGCCGTCCGTCTTCTGCTCGGCGAGCGCGGCCTCGACTGCGGGACCCAGGTCGCCCTTTGCGTCGACCACCGCGAGCCGCAGCGCCTTGCCCTTCGAGCGCGCGGCGATCGACGGCACCACGATCATCGCCGCCATCAGCAGCGGCCCGAGGATGGTGCCGATCACGAACGCCTTGGAGCGGACGCGCTCGATGTACTCGCGCTTGACGATCGCCCAGAGCTTGGAGCTCACGCGGCCTCCTTGCCGTGGCTGGTCACGGCCTCGACGAAGATGTCGTGCAGGCTCGGCTCGACGATCTCGAAGCGGCGCAGCCGCAGCTTTGCGGAGGCCTGCTGCAGAAGCTCCTGCGGATCGTGGCCCTCCGCGACGCGCACCTCGAGGTACTGTCCGAAGTCGCTCGCCTTCGCGACGCAGGCGAGGCCCTCGATGAACGAGCCGTCGCCGTCGAAGGCGAGCGCCACTGTGTTCTTGCCGTAGCTCGCCTTCACCTCGGAGACGGCGCCGTCGAGGATCTTCTCGCCCCGGTTGATGAGCGCGACGCGGTCGCACAACCGCTCGACGGTTTGCATCTGGTGGCTCGAAAGCACGATCGTGGCGCCGGAGCGGCGCAGGTCGATGAGGGTCTCGCGCATCACGTCCATGCCAACCGGGTCGAGCCCGCTCATCGGCTCGTCCACGATCAGCACGTCCGGCTGGTGCAGCACCGTGGCGACGAACTGGGCCTTCTGCTGCATGCCCTTGGAGAGCTCGTTGGTCTTGCGCTTGCGCCAGTCGGCCAAGCCCAGCCGCTCGAGCCAGGGCCCGATGCGCTTCTTCGCCTCGTCGGACGAGAGCCCCTTGATCGCCGCCATGAACACGAGCTGCTCCTCGAGCACCATGCGCGGGTAGAGCCCGCGCTCTTCGGGCATGTAGCCGATGCGGTCGCGCGCGGCGTGGTCGGCCGGCTGGCCGAGGATCTCGATCGTGCCCGCGTCCGTCCCGAGGATGTTCATCACCATGCGCAGCGTGGTGGTCTTGCCGGCACCGTTCGGCCCGAGCAGGCCGAAGATGCTGTTGCGCGGCACCGAAAGCGACAGGTCCTTTACGGCGACGTGGCCGGCGAAGGCTTTGCGGATTCCCTTCAGCACCAGCGCGTCTTCGCTCATCGAGGCCTCCTCGCCGCGCAAAGATCGGGTGATTCTATACTCGGCGCCGTGTCGACGGCCCATCGCGGGGAAGCGCGCGGCCTCCTGCTCGTCGCGCTCAGCACGCTCGCCTACGGCGTCCAGCCGATCTTCGGCAAGGTCGCCTACGCCGCCGGCGTCACGCCGCTCGCGCTGCTCGCGTGGCGCTACCTGATAGCACTCGTCTGCCTCGAGCTCTTCGACCGCTCGCCGAGGCCGCCGCTCGCGACGCGCCTGCGGCTCTGGGCGATCGGCTCGGTATTTGCCGTCAACTCGATCGCGTACTTCATGGCGCTCGAGGCGCTGCCCGCGTCAGTCAACGCGCTGCTGCTCTACAGCTACCCCGTGATCGTCGCGCTGCTCGCGGCGCTTGCGGGTATCGAGGCGCTCACGTGGCGGTCGCTGATCGCCGCGCTCGCGGCCTTCGCGGGCTGCGCGCTCACGGCGGGGGGGCTGCGGCTGTCGTCCGGCCTACCGGCGCGCGGCGTCGCCTGGGCGCTTGTCGCCGCGGCGGTCTACGCGACTTTCGTGGTGCTCAGCAGCCGCTTCGGCGGCGGCGTGCCGGCGCGGGCGCTGGCCCTGCACCTCGTCCAGGTCTCGCTGCTGCTGACCGCTGTATGTGCTCTGCTCGGGCCGGGGCTGCCGGTGCCGCGCGACCCGCGCGCGATCCTCGCCATCGCGGCGATGGCGGTCCTGTCGACCGTGGCCTCGATGATCTGGTTCCTCGCCGGGATGGCGATCGTGGGGCCGAGCCGCGCGTCGGTCTTGAGCTCGCTCGAGGTGATCTGGACGCTCGCGCTCGCCTTCATGCTGCTGGGCGAGCGGCTCTCGGCGGCGCAGTGGGCGGGAGCCGCGCTGATCCTGGGCGCCGTGGCTTTCCAGAACCTGGCCGCGCTGCGCCGTGCGTTCGGGCGGCGACCGGCGGCCGACTGACAGCTCGACAGGCATGTGCCTTGCTAGTAACCGCCGACATGACAGCTCGCGCCGTCGGCATCCTGATCCTCGTCCTCGGGCCGCAAGTGGCGGCTGCACAATCGGTTGGCGGAAACACGGGCGCCGGCCGGCTCACGCTGGCCCAGGCGGAGTCCCTGGTCCGGGAGACGAGCGCCACCGTGGAGCAGCTGCGGCGACTCCGCTTCAAGCGGCCCGTGGCAGTCGAGGTCGTCGACGGCGCCACCGCCCGCAAGCACTTCGAGGCGGACATCGACGACGAGGACCGCGAGCGGGCGCGCCACACGCGCGACGCCTGGGTCCAGCTCGGGCTGATCGCGCCCGAGACGGATCTCGTCAAGGCCCGCCTCGACCAGGCCGAGAACGACGTCGCCGGCTACTACAAGAGCGGCAGCGACACCTTCCGGCTGCTGAGCAACGTCTCGGAGCGCGAGGTCCGCGCGGTCATGGCGCACGAGCTGACCCACGCGCTCGAGGACCAGCACTACGACCTCCTGTCCGTGCAGAAGCGCGCGACGAACGCCGACCAGGCCGTGGCGATCCGGTCCGTGATCGAAGGCTCGGCGATGGTGACGACGCTTCAGATCCAGAGTCGCCAGGGCGGGATCGGGAAGGCCAAGGAGGAAGCCGCGCAAGCCTCGCAGGCCCGCGCGCAGCGCGTGCGGCAGGCGCCGACGTGGCTCCAGATGCAGGTGCTGATGCCGTACACGCTCGGCTTCTCGTTCCTGCTGCGCGGCAAGCCCTGGGAGCTGCTCTTCGACGGCGTCCGCATCGAGGACATCGACAAGGCCTACGCGGAGCTGCCGCACTCGACGCGCGAGATCCTGCACCCCGAGCAGTACTGGGACAGCCGCCGCCGCGAGAGCGCCCGACGCGTCCAGCTTCCGGACCTGGCCCCGGTGCTCGGCAAGGGCTGGTCGCGGACGGCCGAGGGCTCGGTCGGCGAGCTGGGCCTCACGCTGATGACGGGCACGGAGCTCGTCACCGGCGGCTTCCAGATGCTGCTCCCGACGCGCTGGACGACGCCAGGCGCCGCGGGCACCTCGGGCGACTACTACCACCACTACGCGAATGGCGAGCAGAAGCTGACCGTGCTGCTCACGCGCTGGGAGAGCGTGCGCGACGCCGACGAGTTCCAGCGCACGCTGCGGGGCGCGCGCCGCACGGCGTTCCGCTTCGGCGCCAACTTGCTGCTGATGATGGGAGACGTGGGCGACAAGGGCGAGCCGCTGGCCGCCGAGTCGGTGCGCAGCCTCAAGTACTGGGCCGGGGAGTAGCGGCCCGGCGGGGGAGCGCCCGACCTCGGGCTATGATGGTCGCTTCGAGAGCGAGCGCATGAAGATCACCATCGCCCACAGCCCCGACAGCGACGACGCGTTCATGTTCTACGGCCTGGCGCGCGGCGGCGTGCCGACGGGCGACCTCGAGGTGAGCCACGTGCTCACCGACATCGAGACCCTGAACCGCCACGCCCAGGACGGCCGCCACGAGGTCACGGCGATCTCGTTCCACGCCTATCCGGCCGTCTCCGAGCGCTACGCGCTCATGCCCTGTGGCGGGTCGATCGGCGACGGCTACGGGCCGCTCGTGGTCGCGCGCGAAGGGCGCGAGGCGTCGCAGATCGCCCGGATGACCGTGGCGGTGCCGGGCACGCTCACCTCGGCCTACCTGGCGCTGCAGCTCTTCGCGCCGGGTGTCGCCACGCGCGTCGTGCCGTTCGACCGGATCCTCGACGAGGTACGCGAGGGCCGGGCCGAGGCGGGGCTCGTGATCCACGAGGGGCAGCTCACGTACGGCGGGCAGGGGCTCGTCAAGCTGCTGGACCTCGGCCAGTGGTGGAAGCAGGAGACGGGCCTGCCGCTGCCGCTCGGCGGCAACGCCGTGCGGCGCGACCTCGGCCAGGAGCTCGTGGCCCGGCTGACCCGGCTCGTGCGCGAGACGGTCAAGCACTCGCTCGCGCACCGCGCGCAGGCGCTCGAGTACGCGATGAGCTTCGCGCGCGGGATGGACCCGGGCGTCGCGGACCGCTTCGTGGGGATGTGGGTCAACGACATGACCGTCGAGATGGGAGAGCGCGGCCGGCGCGCGGTCCAGCTGTTTCTCGACCGCGGCTTCGAGGCGGGTGTGATCCCGCGCAAGGTCAGCGTCGACTTCGTCGAGGCCTGACGGGGCGCCCGAATCCCGAAGGCGGCCTCGGGCGAGGCATAATCGCCTTTCCAGCATGGCGGGGACACGAGCATGAACCTGAGCCCAGGCGCGGAAGCGGCCTGGATGATCGCGGCCGGCGAGGCGGCCGCGGGCGGCCATGCCCTGATCGAGCCGGCTCACCTGCTGATCGGGGCGCTGAGCCTCGGCAAGCTGGGGGGAGGCGTCGCCTCGGGGGACCTCAACACCAACGCGGTGCTGGTCCGCGACGAGAACGCCCGCCTGCTGAAGGCGCTCTCCTCGTGCGGCGTCGAGGCCACCCGCCTGCGGCGCAAGGCCCGCAGCCAGCTCGGGCGCGGGACGGTGCAGGGGCCGCCGAAGGGCCCGCTGTCGCGCTCGCTCACCTGCAAGGCGGTTTTCGCCGCGGCCACCGACCTCGCGGGGGCGGGCCAGGGCGTCGGCGTCGCGCACCTGCTCGCCGCGCTCGCGGAGGACGACGTGGACGCCGTCACGTCGCGGATCTTCCGCGCGGCGGGCGCCGAGCAGGCCAAGCTGCGCGTGGCGCTGATGGAAGCGGGCAAGGGGCCCGACGTGTTCGGCGCCGGCCCGGCCGCGGCGGCGCTCGACCGGGCCGGGCGCGACGAGACGCTCGAGCGGCTGCGCGAGATGCGCCCGCGCCTCGAGCAGGATTTCGGCGTCTCGATCGCCGACGAGGCGCTGGCGGCGGCGGTCGACCTGTCGGTGCGCTTCGAGCCCGAACGGAAGCTGCCGGACAAGGCGATCGAGCTGGTGGACAAGGCGGTCGAGCGGATGCGCCCGTCGTCGACGCCGGAGGGCGCTCCGACGGAGCCGCTGCTCGTCACGCCGCTCACCATCGCGCGCGTGCTCGCCGAGCGCCGGCAGCTCCCACTCGATCTCGTGGCCGAGACGCTCGACTCCGGGATGCGCGGGCGCCTGCTGGCGCTCGAGGACTACCTGCGCCAGCGCGTGCTCGGCCAGGACGATGCGAGCGGCCGCGTCGCGAGGCGCCTGCGCCTGGCGCTGTCGTCGCCCCCGAGCCGGCCGGGGCCGCGCGCCGTACTGCTGTTCGTGGGGCCGAGCGGCGTCGGCAAGACCGAGACCGCGCGGCTCCTCGCCGAGCACCTGTTCGGGTCGGCCTCCGGGATGATCCGCATGGACATGTCGGAGCTGCGCGAGGAGGAAGCGCTGACGCGGCTCGTCGGGTCGCCGCCGGGCGATCCCGCGGGCGACCGCGAGGGCCGGCTGACGATGGCGCTGCGGCAGAAGCCGGAGGCGCTGCTGCTGCTCGACGAGGTCGAGAAGGCGCACCCGCGCGTGCTCGAGGTGTTCCTGAAGATGTTCGACGAGGGGCGCATCACCGACGCCCGCGGCCGCACGGCCGACGCCGAGAGGCTCGTGGTCGTGATGACCTCGAACCCCGCGGCCGCGCGCGGCAGCGCCACGCCCAACGAGGAGGAGCTGCGCAAGGTGTTCGGCGTCGGCCTGCTGAAGCGCATCGACGAGGTCGTGTACTTCCGCGCCCTCGACCCGGACGACGTCGAGATGATCGTCGGGCGCGCCCTCGCCGACCTCACCTCCGCGGTCGAGCGCCGCCACTCGGTGCGCGTGCGCGTGACCCCCGAGGCCGCGCGCTTCGCCGCGCAACAGGCCGTCCAGGCCGCCCCCGGCGCGCGCGGCGCCAAGCGCACCGTCGAGCGCCTGATCCACGGCCCGCTGGGCGCGCTGGTGCTGACCGGGAAGCTCACCCGGCACACGTCCTGGGTGGCGGTCTACGACGAAGGCGGCATCTACCTGCTGCCGGAAGGCTAGAACACCTTCCGCTTGAGCAGCCTCTCGAGCCCCTTCTTTACGGCTCCCGTCGCCGCGGCCTTTCCGATCCGCGTCATGAGGTCGGTCTTCGGCTCGAGTGTCGTGCCGTAGAGCCGGAAGTCGATCGAGGCGAAGCCGTCGCCGCGCTGCGCGAAGCCGCCGCGCAGCTCGGGCCGCGTGATCTTGGCGAAGAGCTTCGGCGCGAGCGCGAGCGTCATCTGGTAGTCGAGCCCGCTCGTGTCGAGGTTCAGCGTGCCGTTGCCCGAGAGGCGTATGGCGTCGCCCGTCAGCATCAGCACCGGGGTCGCGAAGCGGCTGCCGGTCTGCTGGAACTCGAGGTGGCAGGCCTCGAAGTCGGGGTTCGCGAGCTCGGGCAGCTGGAACACGGCCGCGACGAGCGCCAGCACCCGGCTCTGCGCAGCTCGACACGACGCGACGTCGGCGCTCCCCGTGCCGCGCACGCTGGCGAGCCCGCCGGCGCCCTCGAAGCGCGCCTTGCCGGAGAGGATCCCCGAGAGGGCCGCGGACGAGCGGGCTTCCGCGAGCAACGTCGCGAGCTTCGCTCCCTTGACCGCGATCTCGCTCGCGTAGCGGAAGCCGCCCTTGAGGTCGACCTTCACATTGCCGGTAACCTCCCCGCCCGCGAGGTCGCCGCGGATCGGCGCGAGCGTCAGCGTGTCCTTCGACATCGCGAGGGGTGCTTTCACACCACGCACGAACAGCAGGTCGGCGAGATTCAGGCTTCCGATCGTGACCTCTCCCTTGCCGTGGGCGGCGCCGCCCGAGACCTCGAAGGCGCTCCGAAAGTCGACGTCGTCGACGGCCATCAGGCGCGCCTGGGCCGCGTCCTTCATGACCAGCCGGCCGTCCTCCACGGCGAGCGACTTCATGACGATCCTGAGCGGGACGGCCGCGGCCGCCGGGCTCGGGCGTGCCGAGCCGCCGCCGAGCTTCTCGTAGTTGAAGACGCCGCGCCGGTCCATGGCCAGCGCGAGCACCGGCTTCTCGAGCGCCAGCCGCTCCACCTCGACGCGGCCGCGGAGGAGCGGCAGCAGGCGGTAGCGCAGCACGAACGCGTCGGCGGCGAGCAGGT
>DATBSL010000036.1:0-15671 GCA_036559805.1 Vicinamibacteria bacterium | reverse complement strand
GCGCCGCGGCCGTCGGCTCGTTGACGATGCGCAGCACCTCGAGCCCGGCGATCTGGCCGGCGTCCTTGGTCGCCTGGCGCTGCGAGTCGTTGAAGTAGGCCGGCACCGTGATCACGGCCTTGGTCACCTTCTCGCCCAGGTAGTCCTCGGCCGCCTGCTTCAGCTTCTGGAGGATCTGGGCCGAGATCTCCGGCGGGGAGTGGAGCTTGCCGCCGACGGAGATGCGGACGTCGCCGTTCTTGGCCTCGACCGCCTTGTACGGCACCATCTTCTGCTCCTCGGAAACCTCGGAGTACTTGCGTCCCATGAAGCGCTTGATCGAGAAGATGGTGTTCTCGGGGTTGGTGACGGCCTGGCGCTTCGCCACCTGGCCCACCAGCCGCTCCCCGTCCTTGCCGAAGGCCACGACGGACGGAGTCGTGCGGCCGCCTTCCGAGTTCGGGATGACCTTGGGATCACCACCCTCGAGGATCGCCACGACGGAGTTCGTCGTACCGAGATCGATTCCGATCACCTTGCTCATGTGCTTACCCTGGCCTCCTTGGCCTTCTTCAGTGCAAACGAGCGCGCCCGCGATCCGAAACCGTTTCAGAGGGGATCCGACACGCTGCGCCGCTCATGAGTGAATATAGGCGTCTGATTAGTCGATGTCAAGCATGAAATATGAGTGATCGACACGCATAGTCTAACTTATTGATTTGTAGAGTCATATGCCCACGACGTGGCGCGCTTCCATCGTCGATCCTGCGTGGCGAGAGCCCGGTCTCGTCGTCGCTTGCGACGGTTGGCGTGCCCAACGGGCCGCAGCAGGCACGCCCGGGCTTCGGTTGCGAGTCGGAGTGCTCCTCTGCTAAGCTTAGACAATTGAGGGATTTGGGGGGAGTGGCGCCGAGCGACGACGAGAAGGCACCTGGCGAGGGCGGCTTGCTGCCACGTCACCTCTGCCGGGTCATGGGGTTCAACAGGAACCACTCCTCCCGGACCGGAACGCCCTATCACCTGCAGGTCGAGGACCGAGGACCAGTATTCGACGAGGCGACCGAGGAGTGGGTGAGGCGTGTGAACGTCATCGCCTACGCGAACTACGGCGAGCCGACTGCGCGCATCGTTTTCGGCAGGGACCACGACCTGCCGGACGTCCGCACCCACGAGCACAATCGCCTGGTCGCGCAGCGCATCCAGGACCTTGCGGCCGAGGTGCGCGAGACGCTCGAGGAGAAGGAGCAGCGGCAGATCGCGCGCGTCAAGAACCTGCTCGAGCGCTACTACCGGACCCGCGACGAGTCGGCGAAGGGCGAGTTCGAGGAAGCCAACCGGCTCTTCCCGCTGATCTTCGCGCGCGCGTTCCAGGAGCTCAAGGCCGGCCGCGCGCTCGTGGTCGAGCCGCCTCTGCCCAGCGAAGCCGGGGCGCAGGCGCCCCTCGAGACGGACGAGGTCGTCTACCCGCTCGACGAGCAGCAGCGCGAGCTGGTGCTCGAGATCGAACGCGTCAGCGCGGAGCTGAAGCGCGACCTGCTCGCGCTCAAGGCGCGCGGCGCCGCCGACGACATCCTGCAGGCGACGTGCGCGAAGCTCCTGGCCCGCGCGAAGGACAGCCTCACGCGCCGCGACAGCTCGGCCGATTTCGCGGCGCGCTATCTCGACATGACCCGCAACAGCCTGGTGACGGCCTACCGGCAGGTGCGGGCGCGGCTCACTCGGGCGGGCGGCTAGCGGCGGCGGGCGCCGCGGGGGCCTCGTCCTCGCGCGGGGCGCTCGCGAGCGCCGCGCTCATGTTGTAGCGGATCTCCGGCGCGAGCTTGGTGATGCGCATCCCCTCGAATCCACGCAGCCGGCAGGCGAGCCCGGCCGTCTCGCTCTCGTCGCCGGGCCGCTTGTAGGACACCTCGCAGTAGCGGCACTCGGCGTTCCAGCAGTAGCGGCCCGTGCCGACGTCTTCGGCCACGTACTGCATCTGGCGCAGCAGCAGGTTCTTCTCGGGGACGTCGAACACCTTGCCGAGCACCACGATGCGGACCAGCCGTTCCCACGGCTCGTAGACGTCGGACAAGCCCACCTCCGCCGAAATTACAGCATAGAATGCGCCGCTTCATGACGAAGATCGCGTTCATCGGTACGCACGGCGTGGGCAAGACGACGCTGTGCTTCGACCTCGGGGCGGTGCTCAAGAAGCGCGGCCTGCACGTGGATCTGGTGAAGGAGGTGGCGAGGCTGTCGCCGCTGCCGATCAACCGCAAGACCTCGCTCGAGGCGCAGCTGTGGATCCTGACGACGCAGATCGCCGAGGAGATCCGCTCCGCGGCGCACCACGAAGTGGTGGTCTGCGACCGCAGCGTCCTCGACAACTACGCCTACCTCGTCTTCGCCGCGGGCCGGCAGAAGTGGGTCGAACCGCTCGTGAACCGCTGGATGAAGAGCTACGACCTGCTGTTCAAGGTGCCCTTCGCGGCCGGCGCGCAGGCCGACGGCGTGCGCGACACCGACGAGTTCTTCATGCGCCAGATCGACCGCCTGGTGGACGAGTTGATCGAGGAGCGCCAGCTGCCGTGCACGCGGCTGCCCGAGGGGCGGCGCGGCGACTGGGCGGCAATTGCCGCCGAGGCCGTCATGAAGCTGCCCGCGCTCTCCGAGCGGCTGTTCTAGCGGCGAGCGAGGAGGGTGCGGGGGGTGGGCGCAGCACCCCCCGCAATGGCTAGCCGCGCGCGGCTGCTAGAATCGCCGCTCCGCCCGACTGGAGAGCCCGATGGCCGACGAGCCGCGCCCCTACGTGCCGCCGGAGGACAACCTCGCCGAGCTGACGTGGAAGGCGCTGGCGCTGGGGGTGGTGGTCGCCGTCCTGCTCGGCGCTGCCAACGCCTACCTCGGGATCAAGGCGGGCCAGACGGTCTCGGCCACGTTCCCGGCCGCCGTGCTCGCGATCGCCGCGTTCCGGCTGCCGTTCTTCCGGGGCACGGTGCTCGAGCAGAACACGATGCGGACCGCGGCCTCGGTGGGGGAGGCGCTCGTCGCGGGCGCCATCTTCACGATCCCCGCGTTCGTGATGGTGAACGTGGGCGGAGAGCGCCTCTGGACGAGCTTCAACTACTGGGAGACCTCGCTGATCCTGCTCGTCGGAGGTCTGCTGGGGATCCTGTTCATCATTTTGTTGCGTCGCACCCTGACCGTGGACGCGAGCCTCCCGTTCCCGGAGAGCCGGGCCTGCGCCGAGATCGTCAAGGCGGCCCAGGGCGGCGACACGGGCGCGCGCTACGTGTTCGGGGCCATGGGGCTCGGGATGCTGATCCAGGTGCTGAAGGATGGTGCCGGGATCCGGCTGTTCAAGGAGACGATCCGGACGTCGCTGGAATTTCCGGCCTCGGTGATCCACCACTTCGACACGAGGCGCGCGCCCGTCGGCGACGTGGCTCACGGGGGCGCGCTTTTGTGGTCGACGCCGTCCGTCTCGCCCGCGCTGATCGGCGTCGGCTACGTGATCGGCTTCGAGCTGGGCGCGATCAACTTCGCCGGAGGCGTCCTTGCCTGGTTCGTGCTGGTGCCGTTCGCGCTCTTCCTGAGCCCGGACTTCGGGACGCGCCTCGCCGGCACGAGCGGCCCGTTGCCGCTGTCCGACCAGGTCTTCACCATCTGGTACAACCAGATCCGCCCGATCGCGGTCGGCGCGATGCTGACGGGAGCCGCCTGGACGCTGTGGGGCATGCGCGGCTCGATCCGGCAGGCCTTCCGCGGGGCTTTCCACCGGGGCAGCGCGGCCGTGCCGCTGCGCACGGAAAGAGACCTGCCCGCGCGCGGAGTGCTCGTATCCATCGCCGTGCTCGCCGTCCCCGTGGCGCTCATCTACTACCACTTCAGCGGGAGCGTCACGGGCGCGCTGCTTTCGGCGGTCGTGATGATGGTGACGGGCTTCTTCTTCTCGGCCGTCGGGAGCTACCTCGTGGGCCTGGTGGGAAGCTCGAACCAGCCGGTCTCGGGCCTCGCGTTGTCGACGCTCATCCTCTCGGCACTGCTGATGGTGGGCTTCGGCGTGACCGGCCTTCGCGGTGTCGCGGCCGTGCTCGGCGTGGCCGCCGTCGTGAGCAGCGCGGTCTGCGTCTCGGGAAGCCTGATCCAGGACCTGAAGGTGGGGCACATCCTCGGCGCAACGCCGTGGAAGATGCAGGTTGCGGAGATCGTGGCCACCGTGGTGACCTCGTTCGTGCTGGTGTTCCCGATCGCGATCCTGCACCAGAGCAACATCCTGGGCGGCGGCATCGGCATCGGCGACCCCCAGCTGCCCGCCCCGCAGGCGGGCTTGATGGCGCAGATGGCGCAGGGCATCGTCGGCGGCGAGATGCCTTGGGGCCTGATCCTCTTCGGCATGGCGCTCGGCGTGACGCTGATCCTGCTCAAGTCGCCGTCGGTGATGCTCGTCGCCGTCGGCATGTACCTGCCTCCCGAGACGACGGGCGCGATCTTCCTCGGCGGCTGCCTGAAGGCCCTCGTGGACGCGCGGGCGAAGCGCCAGGGCTTCGGCCCGGAGCGGGCGGCGCGCGTCGAGAACACCGGGACGCTGGTGGCTTCGGGCCTGATCGCGGGAGAATCGCTCACGGGCGTGCTGCTCGCCGGGCTGGTGCTGGCGTGGTCGGGCTTCAGCTCGATCGGCGCGGCGCTGGGCCTGCCGGAGTTCCGTTGGGTCGACGGCCCGGTCGGCGCCTGGCTGTCGCTGGTGCCGCTCGCCGCCATCGCCTGGCTGCTCGTGCGCCTGCCGCTGCGCCACGCCGCTCGTCAGGAGTAACCTCTTTGCCGTGACGAGACGAGCCGCGCTGGTCCTGGCGGGAACGCTGGCGGCGACGCCGTCAGCAGCGGAGGGGCGCGCCGCGCAGCCCGGCGACGCGATGGTGTTCGTGCGCGTCGTGGGCGACGTGCGGATCGACTACCGCGACGCACGCCAGCCGGCGACGCGGCGCGACGTGGAAATCGCGACCGGCAGCGGCTTCGTGATCTCGCCGTCCGGCCTCGTGCTCACGAACCGCCACGTGGTCGAGCCCGACGCCCAGCCGCGGCCCGACGAGCCGGTGCTCACGGTCGAGAACCGGCGCATCCAGGTCTTCGTCGGCAGCGGCGGCTCCGCCGGCGCCTGGGAGGCGCACGTCGTGGCCTCCGACGCGGCCAACGACCTCGCGGCGCTGCAGGTGACGGCCGCCGACCTGGCGTACCTCGCTCTCGGCGACTCGGACGCGGTCGAGCCCGGCCGGGGAGTCAGCGTCCTGGGCTTTCCCTTCGGCCGACAGGCCGAGGTCGCCAAGGAGGCCGACGCCGACGTCGTCCCGCAGGTGACGGTGACGCGCGGGTCGCTGTCGGCGTCGCGCGAGGACGACGCGGGCGAGACGCGCTTCCTGCAGACCGACGCGACGATGCTGCCCGGCAACAGCGGCGGGCCGATGCTCGACGAGGACGGCTACGTGGTGGGCGTCGCGCGCATGAAGTTGTCGGCCGACGCGAACGCGCCGGGGGCGGGCTTCAGCGTGCCCGTGAACGTCGCCAAGGACTTCCTCGACGCGAACGGGCTCCTCGAGCGGCTCCCCGTCGTGCGGCTGCGGCCGGGCGTGCGGCACTCGCTCGACTGGAAGGGGATCGCCGTGGAGCTGCCGGAGGGCTTCGGCGACCGCTCGCCCGCGCGGGTGTTGGCGGACGCGGGCGAGCTCGGGGAGGTCGCCTTCCACGCCTATCGCTGGGAGAGCCCGTGGCCGCTCCCCGGCCTCGAGGAAGCCCTGCTCGGGGGCGCGGCCGTGCCGGGCTTCGTGCCGGCGCCGGCGGTGCCGGGGGCGCGTGCCACCGCTCCGCAGCGCCGGGTGGAGCCGTCGCTTGCGGGCCGGCCGGCGAGCCTGATCGGTTCGGGTACGGGGACGGACGCGCTGGGGCGCCGCTTCCGAGTCGAGTTCGCGATCGTGGACCTCGGCCGCGAGAAGGTGGTGGCGCGCTACCTGGGTCCCGAGGACGCCGTCGCATTCAACCTCGGCCTGATCCGCCGTTCGCTCCGCAGCCTGCAGGCGACGCCGCTGCTGGTGGTTCCCCCGCTGCGCTCGCTGGCGGACGCGTCGCTCGAGTGGGCCGCGTTTCCGAACGCCGAGGGCGGCGTGGTGCTTCCCGGCGCGTGGCCGCGCGAGCCCGCGCAGGATGCGGCGTGCGCGGCGCTGCCCGCAGCGGAGGCGGGCCTGCTGGCCCGGCATCCCAGCGACTACACGATCGTGCTGCGCGCGCTGCGACTGGGGCAGGAGGGCGCGCGCCTCGCTCGCGGGTTGCGCGACTGCGGCGCGACGCGCGGGGCCGAGCGCAGCGCGTACGCCTTTTCCTTCGAGCGGCTGGGAGTGGCCATGGCCGTGCGCGGCGCCGTGGTGGAACGGGGCGACGAGAGGCTGCTCGTCGAGATGGAAGCGCCGGTCGCGAAGCTCCTGGTGGTCGAGGAGCTCTACACGCGCTGGCTCGAAACGGTCGCCGAGCGGCGCAGCGCGCGGTATGCTGTAGCGCCATGACGCTCACCGAGCGCATCACCCAGGACCTGACCGCGGCGATGAAGGCCAAGGACGCGGCGCGCACCAGCACGCTGCGGATGGCGAAGGCCGCGATCATGAACAAGGAGATCGACAAGAAGGGCGCGCTCGACGACCCGGAGACGGCGAGGCTGCTGCAGGGCCTCGTCAAGCAGCGCGAGGACGCCGCCGAGCAGTACGCGAAGGCCGGCCGGACGGACCTCGCCGAGAAGGAAGCCGCCGAGCTCGTCTTGCTCAAGGCGTACCTGCCCGCCGAGGTGAGCGACGCGGAGATCGCGGCGGCGGTCGACGCGGCCCTGGCGGAGACCCAGGCGAGCTCGCTCAAGGACATGGGCAAGGCGATGAAGGCGGCGCTCGCGGCGCTCCAGGCGTCCGGCAAGGCGGTCGACGGCAAGCGCGTCAACGAGGCCGTCAAGAAGAAGCTCGGCGGGTGAGGGAGCTCGTCCGCCGCGTCGGCCAGCGCTTCATGGTCGGCTTCGAGGGCCTCGCGGCGTCGCCCGACGTCAAGGCGCTCATCCGTGAGTTCGGCGTCGGGCACGTGGTGCTCTTCGCCCGCAACGTGGCGGGCCCCGAGCAGGTCGCCGACCTCGTGCGCGAGCTGCAATCGGTGGCGCGCGACGCGTCGCACGAGCGGCCGCTCTTCGTCGCGGTCGACCAGGAAGGCGGCCGGGTCGCGCGGCTGCGCGAGCCCTGGACCGTCTGGCCCGCGGCGCGCGCGATCGGCCGCACGGGCAGCGAGGAGACCGCCCGCCAGGTAGGGGAGGCGCTCGCCGTGGAGCTCAAGGCCTGCGGGATCCGCTACGACTTCGCGCCCTGCGTGGACGTGGACACGAACCCGAAGAACCCCGTGATCGGTGACCGCTCGTTCGGCTCGGACCCCGAGCTCGTGGGCCGGCTGGGCTGCGCGATGATCGAGGGCCTGCAGGGGAAGGGGGTCGCCGCCGCGGCCAAGCACTTCCCGGGCCACGGCGACACCGACGTCGATTCGCACCTCGACCTGCCGGCAGTCGATCACTCGCGCTCGCGCCTCGACGACGTCGAGCTGCGGCCGTTCCGGATGGCGATCGCGAAGGGGGTCGCGAGCGTGATGACGTCCCACGTCGTCCTTCGCGAGATCGACGACGCCCGGCCGGCGACGCTCTCGCCGCCGGTCGTCTCCGGGCTGCTGCGGCGCGAGCTCGGCTACACCGGCGTCGTCGTGACCGACGACCTCGAGATGAAGGCCGTCGCGGTTCGCTACACGCCGGGGCAGATCGCGGTCGGCGCGGCCCAGGCAGGCTGCGATCTCCTCGAGTTCTGCAAGAGCCACGACGGGCAGGTGGAGGCGATCGAGGCGCTCGTGCGGGCCTGCGAGTCGGGCGAGATCCCCTTCAAGGACGCCGAGGCGGCCGAGGGCCGCGTGCGGTCGCTCAAGGACCGCTTCCTCTCCGACTATCGCGACCCCGATCCCAGGCAGGCCCGGCAGGCCGCGGAGGACGGCGCACACCGCGCGCTGGCGGAGGCGATCGCCGTGCGCTCGGGGATCCCGGCCTGACGTGGTCCGCAAGCCCAGGGCGCTGCGGCCCGGCGACCTGATCGGCGTCGCGGCGCCGGCCGGTCCGGTCGACGAGGAGGGCCTGCGCCGCGGCGCGGCCGAGCTCGAGCGGCTCGGCTTCGCGGTGCGCCTGGGGGACGGGGTGCTGGACCGGCGCGGCTTCACCGCGGGCTCCGTCGACACGCGGATCGACCAGCTCCACGACCTCTTCGCCGATCCGGAGGTGGCCGCAGTCGCGTGCGCGCGCGGCGGCGCCGGTGTGCTGCAGCTGCTGCCGCACCTCGACCGCGAGCTGCTGCGGGCGAATCCCAAGCTGCTGCTGGGCTATAGCGACGTCACGCTGCTGCACCTCGAGCTCGAGCGGCTCGGCATCGCGAGCCTGCACGGCCCGATGGTGGCGCGCGAGCTGGGCAAGGGCGACGACGCCTACGATCGCGCGAGCCTCTGGCACGGGCTCACGGGTGAAGGCGCGCCCTACGCGAGCCAGCCGGACGACCTCGTCGCGCTCGCGACCGGGAAGGGCGAGGGCCTGCTGCGGGGCGGCTGCCTGTCGCTGCTCGCCGCCGCGGCCGGGACGCCCTGGGCGCTGCGCAGCACCGACGAGCCGACGCTGCTCTTCGTCGAGGACGTCGACGAGAAGCCGTATCGGGTCGACCGCATGCTGCGGCAGCTGCGAGCGTCGGCCGCGCTTCAGGGCGTGACCGGCGTCGTCTTCGGCGACATGAAGGGCTGCACGCCAGGCTTCCACGACGACTACCGGCTCGAGGACGTGCTGCTCGAGGCGCTCTCCGGGCTCGGCGTGCCGGTGGCGCTCGGTCTCTCGAGCGGGCACACGACGCATCCCAACATCACGCTGCCGCTCGGCGTACGGGCGCGGCTCGAGTGCTGGGGCGACGAGGCGCGCTTCGAGGTGCTGGAGGCGCCGGTCGCGTGAAGGTCCACCTGTCCGCCGTGTGCGGCACGGCGATGGCCTCGCTCGCCGGCCTGCTGCGCGCGCGCGGGCACGACGTGACGGGCTCCGACCAGGACGTCTACCCGCCGATGTCCACGCAGCTCGAGGCGCTCGGGATTGCCGTGCGCTCGCCCTATGCCGCGGGCAACGTGCCGGAGGACGCCGACCTCGTGGTGATCGGCAACGCGCTGTCGCGGGGCAACCCTGAGGTGGAAGCGGTCCTCGACCGCCGCCAGCGCTACGTCAGCCTGCCCGCGCTCGTCGCCGACGAGTTCCTGCGCGAGCGCCGCTCGCTGGTGGTGGCCGGGACGCACGGCAAGACCACCACCACCAGCCTGCTCGCGTTCCTGCTGGACGAGGCCGGCCTCGCCCCTTCGTTCCTGGTCGGCGGCATCCCGCTCGACTTCGGGCAGAGCTACCGGCTGGGAGCGGGACGGCACTTCGTGATCGAGGGCGACGAGTACGACTCGGCGTTCTTCGACAAGCGGCCCAAGTTCGTGCACTACCTGCCGACGACGGCCGTGATCGGCAACGTCGAGTTCGACCACGCCGACATCTACCCCGACCTGGGCGCGGTGCAGGCCGCGTTCGTGCGGCTGCTGCAGGTGATTCCCGCGAGCGGGCTGCTCGTGGCCGGCCACGAGAGCCCGGCGCTCGCGGCGATCCTGAAGCAGGCGCGCTGCCGGGTCGAGACGTTCGGGCTCGCCGCGGGAGCGGACTGGCGCGCAGCGGACGTGCGGCCGCGGGGCCTCGGCTCGCGCTTTCGGCTCCTGCGCAGGGAGCGCGACCTGGGCGACTTCGAGCTCCCGCTCGCCGGCGAGCACAACGTCAGGAACGCGCTCGCGGCGCTCGCCGTCGCGGCCGAAGCGGGTGTCGAGCCGGCCGCGCTGCGCGGGGCACTCGCGCGATTCCGCGGCGTCAAGCGCCGGCTCGAAGAGCGGGGCCAGGCGCGCGGTGTCACGGTCTACGACGACTTTGCGCACCACCCGACCGCGGTGGCGGCGACGCTTCAGGCGCTGCGCTCGGCGGGCGGCGCGGGCCGGCTGGTGGCGGTCTTCGAGCCGCGCTCGTACACGTCGCGCACGCGCGCCTTCCAGGAAGGCTTCGCGCGCGCCTTCGCCGCCGCCGACCGCGTGTTCGTGGCGGCCGCGCACCTTCCCGGCAAGGTGCCGGAGGGGCAGCGGCTGTCGGAGGCGGAGCTCGTGGCGGCAATCCGCGATTTCGGAACCGACGCGGTCTTCCTGCCGGGCGTGGACGCGATCGTCGAAGCGCTCGCCGCCGAGCTTCGGGCCGGTGATCGGGTGGCGATCCTGTCGAACGGCGGCTTCGGTGCGATCCACGAGAAGCTGCTGCAGGCGCTGGGCTCCGGCGCCGGCGACTGAACGGGACTCATCGCGGAAATCGCCCGCCACGTCCGTCTCATGAGTCTTTGGAAGCCCGCTCCGATCTGTGCTACAAATCGCCTGCATTTGCCCGGCTTATGCCGATTTCCCGCGCCGGGCGAGCGCGCCGTTGCCGGCACCCCGGTCAGTGCCGGAGTCACGAATCCGACACCGTGAGGAGGAAGAGATGAGGCGCGAACTTCTGGCAACGACAGCGCTCGCCCTGTTGCTGGCTGCCCCGGGACTTCTGGCTTTCCCGGCCGACGCCGCGGCGGAGACCCCAGCCTCGGGCCAGGCCGTGCCGCCACCGCCGACGCCGCCAGCCGATCCCGCCGAGGACCCGGACGAGCTGCGGCGAACCGAAGAGGTCACCGTCGAGAGCGCCTCCAAGGTGTCGTCCAAGCTGATCGACGCTCCCGCGACGATGAGCGTCGTGACCAGCGAGACGCTCGCGAGCCAGCCGGCGCAGAACATGGCCGACACGCTGCGCTCGGTGCCGGGGCTGAACGTGATCCAGACCTCGGCCCGCGACATCAACCTCACGGCGCGTCAGGCGACCTCGACGCTCGCGACGTCGCAGCTCGTGACCGTCGACGGCCGCTCGGTCTACCTCGACTTCTTCGGCCTCGTGCTCTGGGACCTGGTGCCGTCGCCCACCTCCGGCGAGATCAAGCAGATCGAGGTCGTGCGTGGCCCGGCTTCCGTCGTCTGGGGCGCCAACGCCGTCAACGGCGTCGTCAACATCATCACCAAGACGCCGCGCGAGAACGAAGGTTTCGGGCTCGTGCTGGGCGGGGGAGTCTTCGACCGGGACGGCGGCTCGCGCGAGTCGGACGGGAACGGCTACCAGTTCAACGGCAGCTTCTCCTACGCGAAGGCGATCAACGAGACCTGGTCCTACCGCTTGAACGCGGGCTACTTCAACTCCGATCCCTACTCGCGTCCCACGGGCACGGTGCCGCTCGACTGCCACCCGCTCGGCGTGAGCCCCTGCCGCAACGCCACGGGTGGCGCGCTCCCGAACGGCTATCCGATCGGCGGAGCCACTTATCCCGCGGACGCCAACCAGCCGGGCGCCTTCGAGAACGACGGCACCAGCCAGCCGAAGTTCGGCCTGCGCTTCGACCAGGACTTCACGAACGGCGGGCGCATCACCTACGAGGGCGGGTACTTCGGCACCGAGGGCATCGTCCACACAGGCCTCGGTCCCTTCCGGCTCGAGAGCGGCTCCTACGGCGCCTTCGGGCGCGTGGTCTACACGAAGAACGCGCTGAAGATCTCGGCCTTCGCCAACTTCCTGGACGCCGAGGCGCCGAACCTGCTCGTCTCCGACCCGGACACTCTGGGCCCGATCATTCTAGCGTTCAATACTCAGACCTACGACCTCGAGGTCGGCAACACCAACGTCCTCGGCGGGAAGCACATCTTCACGTACGGAGGCAACATCCGGCAGAACAACTTCGACATCTCGCTCGCGCAGGGCGACGACCGCACCGAGCTCGGCGCCTATCTGCACTGGGAGTACTTCGTCAGCAAGTTCCGCTTCGCGGTGGGCGGGCGTGTCGACAAGTTTGGCAACATCGAAGACCCCGTCTTCTCCCCGCGCGTCAGCATCATGTTCAAGCCCACGCCGGATCACTCGATCCGCGCCTCCTACAACCGCGCGTTCGTGTCGCCGTCGTTCATCAACAACAACCTGAACCAGAACATCCAGTTCCCTTCGCCGGTGAACCTCACGCCGCTCAGGCCGCTGCTGCCGCCGCCGCTGCAGCCGCTCGTCCCGCCGCCTTTCCTGCTGACGGTGAACGCGTTCGGCAACCCGGAGATGCGGGAGTCGTCCACGGACGCCTTCGAGGTGGCCTACACGGGCACGTTCGGCAACAAGACCACCGTCGGGCTGGCCGCCTACCAGGCCGACACCGACGACAGCATCAACTTCACCTACATCTTCCCCCCGGGGACGCCGGGCTACCCGTCGCCGACGTACTACAGCATCACGAACCCGGCGAAGGGCGTCACGGTCCCGACGCCCACGACGCCCGCGCAGCCGATCACGCTGTCGCCGATCCTGATGGGCGTGCTGGCCACGATCCCGCCGCAGTTCGGCGGCCCGATCGTCCTGCCGGAGAAAGCCGCGACGTACCTGAACCTGGGGCCGAGCCGCAATCGCGGCATCGAGGCGTCGCTCGACCACCGCTTCACGGGCACGTGGTCCGCTTTCGCGAACTACTCCTGGCAGGACACGCCCGAGATCCTGGACGCGGACTCGGGGCAGATTCCCTACCCGGTGCAGGAAGTGGGCATCGCGTCCGAGCACCGCGTCAACGTGGGCCTCGGCTACTCGGGCAAGACCTTCTTCGGCAACGCCAACGTGAACTACGCGAGCGAGGCGCTGTGGGTCGACGTGCTGAACGCGACCTACGCCGGGTTCACGGAGAGCTACACGATGCTGAACGCCACGCTGGGCATGAAGCTCGCAGACGGCAAGGTCACCGTGAGCCTCAAGGCCATGAACCTCACGAACGAGAAGGTGCAGCAGCACATCTTCGGCGACATCCTGAAGCGCAGCGTGGTCGCCGAGGTGAGGTTCTTCGGTAAGTAACGCCCCCGGGGTGTTTTGACGTCCGTTTGTCGAAACACCCCGGAGTTGGCTATTTCGTTGTCTGGTTCCGTTGTCCGTTGTCCGTTTCCGTCCCCTGGCCCGTTGGCCTGCCTTCGAGTAAGTTGAGCCTCGCCATGCCGAGGCCTCGCGATCCCATAGCGGTCGTAGACATCGGCTCGAACTCGGGCCGCGTGATGGTGTTCCGGCCCGAGGCGGGCGGGCACCTCCACGTGCTCGCGGGCAGCCGCGCCGCGCTGCGCCTGGCGCGCGACCTGGACCGAACCGGGCGCATCCCGCCGGAGGCGCTCGAGCGGGCCTTCGAAGCGCTGCGTGACTTCCGGGCGATCGCGGGAGGCTCCGCCGTCCGGCGCTTCGAGGCGGCGGGCACGTCGGCGCTGCGCGACGCGGCGAACGGCCCGCCCTTCATTCGCAAGGTGCACCGCGAGCTGGGGATCCGGATCCGCATCCTGTCGGGCCTGGAGGAGGCGCGCTACGGGTTTCTGGGTGCTGTCGGAGGGCTGCCCGTCGACGACGGCGTCTTTTTCGACCTGGGCGGCGGCAGCCTGCAGGTGGGCCGCTTCCGTGCGCGGCGGCTGGTGGGCGCGCTGAGCGTGCCGCTCGGCTCGCTGCGGGTCTCGGACGCCTTCCTGAGGTCCGACCCGCCCACGCCGCGCGAGCTCCGGAAGCTGCGCAAGCACGTGCGCGAGACGCTCGAGGAAGCGGGCCTGAAGCGGCTGGCGGCGGGGGAGCACCTCGTCGGCACGGGCGGCTCGCTCCGCAACCTGGCCAAGGTCGACCAGCGCGCCTCGGACTACCCGATCGCCCGCCTTCACGGCTACGAGCTCAAGCGGCGCCGCCTGCACGAGATCGCTGCGTCGCTCGCCGCGTCGCGCCAGAAGAAGCGCGGGCGCGTGCCCGGGCTCAACGCGGACCGCCGCGATTCGGTGGTCGGCGGCGCGATCGTGATCGAGACGCTGATGGAGGTGCTCGGGGCCGCGGAGGTGGTGGTCGCGGGCCAGGGCGTGCGCGAGGGGCTGGCGCTCAGCATGGCGCGCGAGACGCTCGAGGCCTCGCAGCTCGTCCGGCAGCGCTCGCTCGCCGCGCTCGCCGCGCGCTTCGTGGGCTGGTCCGAGGACCGCGCGGCGCGCCGCGCGGCGTTCGGCGGCGGGCTCTACGCGGCCCTCGAGCGCGCGCCCTCGAAGGAGATCGCGGACGCGCTGCGGCAGGGAGCGCGGATCCTGGACATCGGGCGGGCCGTCGACTTCTTCGACCGCCACGAGCACGTCGCCGACCTCGTGCTGGCGACCGACCTCGCCGGCTTCTCTCACCGGCAGGTGGCGCTCCTGGCGGCGCTGGTGCGGCAGGCGGGGGACGAGGACGAGCGTCACGCGCGCTCGCTCGCGCCGCTCGTGACGCCCGAGGACGAGGAGCCGCTCGAGCGCGCCGCGGTGCTGCTGGCGCTCGCGGACGAGATCACCGAGCGCACGCCGCCGCGCAGCGGCACGGCGCTCGACTGCCGGGTGCGCGCCCGGCGCGTGACGCTCGCCGTGCGCGCGCTGCCCTCCTGGAACGTGCGCGGCCTCGGCGAGCGCTTCGAAGCTGCCTTCGGCCGCGAGCTGCGAGTGATTCCAGGTCGCGGCCTAAGGCGCTGACGCGGCTGCTAGCGGGCGGCCTGTGCTTTCGCGGGCGCGCCTGCGGGCCGCAGCGTGCGCTCGAAGTGCGCGACGAGCGCGCGGTCGACCGCGATCTTGTCCTCCTTCGTGAGGAAGCCGTGGAGCTGGCGCGGGTGGATCTGGAGCGCGTAGGGCCTGCCGGCCTTGACCAGCGCGGCCACGAACGCCAGCGTGTTGGCGAGGTGCACGTTGTCGTCGGAGGAGCCGTGGATCAGCAGCAGGTCGGCGGAGAGCGCCGCGGCCTTCGCGAGCGGTGAGCTCGCCTCGTAGCCCTGCGGGTTCGTCTCGGGCGTGCCCATGTAGCGCTCGGTGTAGATCGAGTCGTAGTGCTTCCAGTCGGTCACGGGAGCGCCCGCCACGCCGGAGCGGAACGCCGCAGGGGCGTGGGTCAGCGCGTAGAGCGTCAGATAGCCGCCGTAGGACCAGCCGGTGATGCCGATGCGCGCCGGGTCGACGTATGGAAGCGACTTGAGGTGCTCGACGCCGACCAGCTGGTCCAGGAGCTCGGTCTTGCCCATCGCGCGGTGCAGCGGAAACTCGAAGCCGGTGCCGCGGGCGGCCATGCCGCGGTTGTCGAGCTTGAAGACCAGGAAGCCGTGGCTCGCAAGCAGGCTGTCGCGCGGCGAGATGTGCTGCCAGGAGTTGGTGACGGTCTGGGAGTGAGGCCCGCCGTAGACGCTGACGACCACCGGATAGCGCCGCGCCGGATCGAAGTCCACGGGCTTGAGCAGAGAGCCGTAGAGCGGCGTGCCGTCCGCGGCCGCGAGCTCGATCCACTCGAGGCTGCCGCGCTCGTAGGCCAGGATCGGCGGGCTGGCGTTCTCGTCGAGCACGAAGCGCCGCGTGCCGTCCTGGCTCGCCACCACCATGCGCGGCGGCGTCGCGACGTCCGACCAGGTGTCGGCGTAGAAGCGTCCGTCGGGCGAAACCAGGCTGCGATGGGTGCCGTCCTCGCGCGTGAGCCGCATGCGGCCCGTGCCGTCGAGGCGGATGCGGTACAG
>DATBSL010000035.1:0-22164 GCA_036559805.1 Vicinamibacteria bacterium | reverse complement strand
TGTCCCGCCGGTACCCCGGCAGGATCTGGTAGACGCCTCGCCGGACGCGCCGAAAGTAATTCCACTTGTGGGGATGGTTCTTGGGGGCATCGACGCAGCAGCGGCTCACGACGTGGGTTCTGACCGAGCTGGCGTTCAGGAAGGACAGGCTGCGAACGACCTCCAGCGGAGTGAAGGTCCAGCCGCCCCGCTCTGCGCAGAGCCTGCGAGCCGTGCGAAGGACCTCTTCGTGAATGGTCACGCCGCAATGATGAACTGGCAACTTTGAAGTGTCAAGTTGATCATTGCGCGTCGCCTGCGCCGCGTTTTCGCCCGGCGTCAGGCCTCGCGCAGCGCGCTGGTGATGGGCAGCCGGGCCGCGCGGAAGGCCGGCAGGAGCCCGCCGATCATGCCCATGACGGCGGCGAACACCAGGCCGGACACGGCGATGGCGGGCGTCATGCGGAAATTGAAGGCGATCTCGCTGAAGCTCTGGGTCTGGCCGGTGCCGGTCGAGAAGCCGTTCATCGGGAACGCCAGCAGGCAGCCGATCGCGCCGCCGATCGTCGCCAGGATCACCGACTCGATCAGGAACGACGTCAGGATCGAGCGGCGCGAGAAGCCGAGCGCGCGCAGCGTGCCGATCTCGCGCGTGCGCGACGCGACGATCGCGTACATGGTGTTGATGGCGCCGAACACGGCGCCGATCCCCATCACGAAGGCGACGAAGTTGGCAAGGCCCGACAGCGCCTGCGACAGCGGCCCGGCCTGCTCCTCGTAGTACTTGCGCTCCGAGAGCGCCTGCAGCTGCATCTGCGGCTGCGCGCGGATGAAGCGGTCGAGCTCGGGGATCGCGGCCGGGTCCTTCATCCGCAGCACCAGCGAGTTGCTGCCGCCGCCGCGCTGGAAGATCGCCGAGAAGGTGTCGAAGTCGCCCCAGATCTCGCTCTCGAACGCCGCGCCCTCCGACTCGAAGAGCCCGACGATCTTGAACAGCTTCTGCTGGTACTTGACGTTCTCGCCGATCGCGAGGCCGCGGATCCGCTTCGTGAGCTTCCGGCCCACGATCACCTCGTCGAGTCCGGGCGTGAAGCTGCGACCCTCGACGACGCGGATGCCGCCCCGCACCTCGAACGCGCGCGGAATCACGGCGCGCAGCGTGACGTTCGCCGGCTGGCCGTCGGTCGCGCGCGGCAGGCCGATCACGATCACCTGCTCCCAGGAGGCGAGCGGCTGGCCGCTCGTGTCGCGCGCCACGCGCTCGTCCACCAGGATCGTGTTGCGGTCCCCGAGCGAGATGCCCGAGGTCAGCTCGGAGCCCGAGCCGCGCTGGACCACGATCGCGTTGTCGGTGCGGCCGGTCGAGCGCAGCGCCGTCTTGAAGCCCTCGGTCATCGACATCAGCACCGCGAACACCGCGACCACGAGTGCGATGCCCGAGATCGCGAGCAGCGTGAGCTGCCAGCGGACCTTGACGTTGCGGACGTTGTAGGAGAGCGGGATCGCCATCTTCAGACCGTCCTCAGCATGTCGGTGATGCGCGCGCGGTAGGCGGACAGCGCGGGCACGAAGCCGGCCGCGAAGCCCAGCACCACCGCGACGGCGAAGCCGAGCGCGGCGACGACCGGCTGCAGGGTCAGCTCGGAGAGCCCGATCCCGGCGAGCATGTCCTTGATCCCCGGCGCGTTCGTGAGCAGCCACATGATGCCGCGGCTGCCCGCGATGCCGAGAGCGCCTCCGATCACCGCGATCAGCAGCGACTCGGCCACGATCAGCCCCATCACCCGGCCGCTCGTGAAGCCCAGCGTCTTCAGGACTCCGATCTCCTTGCGCCTCTCGCGCACGGCGATCGACATCGTGTTCGCGACGACGAGCAGGATCGTGAAGCTCACCGCGAGCCCGATGCCGTTCAGCAGCAGCGCGAGGTTGCCGGCCATCGACACGAAGCTCGCGGCGAAGGCCTTCTCGGTCTCGGTGTGCGTCTGCGAGTCGGAGTTCTCGAAGAGCCGGTCGATCGAGGCGGCGATCTCGCCGGCCTTCTCGGGATCATCGACCTCGACGTAGTAGGTGCCCGCCTGCAGCTGGCGCCCGGTCGCCTCGTACAGGTACTTCTGGTTGAACAGCATCAGGTTGAGGTCGGCGCCGGGGTACTTGACCGGGTCGGAGTCGAAGATCGCGCGCACCACGAACTCGAACGGCCCGTCGGCCTTGCGGTGCGGCGGGATGAAGCTCTCCAGGAAGAAGCGGTCGCCGAGCTTCCAGCCGAACTTGTCCGCGAGCTTGCGGCCGATGGCGGCCCCGCGCAGGTCGCCGAGCAGCGCCTGGTACTGGTCGGGCGGGACCGTGTACTCGGGGTACATCGCGAAGAAGGGCTCGAGCTCCACCGCGAGGTTCGGGAAGAAGTTGCTCCAGTCGGTCGTCGAGCTCTCGCCCTCCGCCTCGCTCTTGCCCTCCTTCTTCGCCGGCAGCGAGCCGCCGAACCAGTTGCTGATCGCGACGCGCTCGACGCCCGGCACCGACTGGATGCGCGCGCCGTAGGCGAGCGGCACGTCGAAGACGATGCTGACCGAGTTGCGCACCACCAGCCGCTTGGCGCTGGTGCTGTCGAGCAGCATGTTGATCTGCGTCAGCACCGACTGCAGCGTGCAGAACAGGAAGATGCACATCGCCATCGCCAGCACGGTGAGCGTCGTGCGGAACCAGCTCTTGCGCAGGTGCTTCAGGAGATACGGAAGGAACTTCATGCTTTCCTCCTTGCCCCGCTGCGAGCGAGCCCGATTCACTCGGGTCGAGCGAGCGGGGGGGTGCGGGGGGTGCGGCGCAGCACCCCCCGCAACAATCTAGTCCCGCAGGACGCCCTTCTCGAGGTGGTGCTGCGTCTTCGCGCGCTCGGCGGCGCGCGGGTCGTGCGTCACCATCACGATCGTCTTCTTGAACTCCGTGTTGAGCGTGCCGAGCAGGTCGAGGATCTCGACGGCGCTCCTCGCGTCGAGGTCGCCGGTCGGCTCGTCAGCGACCAGCACCTTCGGGTCGGTCACGATCGCGCGCGCGATCGCGACGCGCTGCTCTTGTCCGCCCGAGAGCTGGCGCGGGTAGTGCGTGGCACGGTCGGCGAGCCCGACCACCTTGAGCGCCGTGAGCGCACGCTCGCGCCTTTCGGACTTGGACAGGTTCGTGAGCAGCAGCGGCAGCTCGACGTTCTCGGTGGCGGACAGCACCGGGATCAGGTTGTAGAACTGGAAGATGAAGCCGACGTTGTGGCTGCGGAAGCTGGCGAGCTGCGACTCGTTGAGCTGCGCCACGTTGGTGCCGGCCACGAACACCTCGCCCGAGGTGGGCTTGTCGATCCCGGCGATCAGGTTGAGCAGCGTCGACTTGCCCGACCCCGAGGGCCCCATGAGCGCCGCGTAGTCGCCCTCGTCGACCGTGAGGCTCAGGCCGTTCAGCACTACGAGCTCCTCGGCGTCCTTCCTGTAGACCTTCGTCACCCCGCGGACGTCCACCATCGCCATTGCCGTCACCCTATCCCTTTACCCTGACCGGAGACCCGTCCTTCAGCGTGTCGCCGGGCTTCGCCACGATCGTCTCGCCGCCCGCGAGGCCGTTCTCGACGATCACCTGCCCCTGCCGCTCGGTCCCGAGCACGACGCCGCGCGCCTGCGCCCTGCCGTCGCGCACCAGGAAGACCGTGGTCTTGCCGTCGCGGCTCACGACGGCAGCGCGCGGCACCAGCACCACCGGCTGCGCGGCGCCGGCCTCGGGCTTCTTCTCCTTCTCGGGCTCGAGGAACGTCACCTTGGCGCTCATCTCGGGCTTCAGGTCCTTGTCCTTGTCGAGGATCGTGACCTTCACCATCACCGTCGCCTTGGTGCGGTCGGCCGTCGGGATCACCTGGCGCAGCACGGCCTTGTAGCGGCGGTCGGGGATCGCCTCGACGGTCACCTCGGCCGGCTGGCCGCCCGCGACCTTGGCGACGTTGGCCTCGGCCACGTCGGCCTCGACCTCGAGCGTCTGAAGGTCGGCGAGCGCGACGATCGCGCCCGACGAGGTGGAGATGTTCACGCCCGGCGGGATCGGCGCGACGCTCTCCCCCACCTCGGCCATCTTCTTGACCACGACCCCGCTGAAGGGCGCTCGGATCACCGTGTTCTGGAGCTGCGCTTCGGAGAAGGCGAGGTCCGCCTGCTCCTGCGCGACCTGCGCCTCGGCGATGCGCACGCGGCTCGCCGCGGCCTCGCGCTGGTCCTCCGCGACGATCTTCTGCTTCGCGAGATCGTCCGACAGGCGCAGCTGGCGCCTGAACTCCGCGAGGTCGGCCTCGGCGCGCAGCACGGCGGCCCTGGCGCGCGCGACCCCGGCCTCGTAGTCGATCGACTCCAGCCGCGCGAGCGTCTCCCCCTCGCGCACGATCGAGCCCTCCTCCACGCGCAGCTCGGAGAGGCGTCCCTGGATCTTCGCGGAGACGACGGCCTTCCGCCGCGCCACGACGTAGCCCGAGGCGGTCAGGATCGGTGTCCCGGCGCTCGGCGCGACGTCCTTGCTCACGGCCACCGTCACGGTCTCGACCTCGACCGCCGAGAACGCCTGGCGCGCGCGCATCCCGTAGAGCACCAGGATCCCGATCGCGGCGGGCAGCATCAGCATGAGCGGCCAGCGCCACGGGCTCGCGGCTTTCTTGTTGCGGTCGATCTTCAGCGAGGCGAGCTCGCCCTTCAGGTCCGTCACGATCTGCTCCTGTCGTTTTGGCGTCGACGACTGTCTCCGGCCACTCGACGACCGTCCAAGGCCACTCTTTCCGCGGGGGCTTCCTCTCGGCCCCACCCCCCGCAGCAGACACGGAACAAGCGGGGGGCGGGGCCTCGAAAGTGAGCCCCCGCTACCCGTCGTCCGTTACGAAACACCGGCACCCGCCGGTCGCCAGAATCGGCGAACAGGGCGGAACGGCCGGTGAGCGCCTGGCTGAAAGAAAGCAATGCCCGCTGGCCTCAGTACAACCTACGTATGTACTCGTCGAGCTGTTTCTTCCAATAGGGCCAGTCGTGGCCGCCCTCGGGTCCCCAATCGTCGACCGAATGGCGGATTCCCCGCGCCCACATCACCCCCGACAGCTGGTAGCTCGGGCGCGAGTCCTCGAACGGGCCGCTGCCGGTCACCAGGCGGATGTCGTTCTGCGCCAGCTGCTCCAGGTACCAGGGGTCGTTGAGGTTCGCCACGTAGTCGACGGGGTTGTTGAAGTAGAAGTTGTCGTCGTAATCCCCGTCCATGAAGCGGCGCAGGTCGTAGACGCCGGAGAGCCCGAGGCAGCGGCGGAACAGCTGCGGGTGCTTCAGCAGGCTGTTGACGGCGTGGTACGCGCCGAACGACGCGCCCGTGGTGGTGATCGCGATGCCTGGCGTCCCGCACTCGTTGTGGACGAACGGCACGACCTCCTCGACCAGGTACGAGTCGTAAATCGCTTGAACGTACGAGCGGTGCCGCGGGTGCGCGCCCTTGTCGTAGAAGCTCTGGTTGTTGACCGAGTTGACGCAGAAGAGCTTGAGCTTCCCGCCGTCGATGTGGTGGCCGAGGGCGTCGATCATGCCCTGGCCCTCGAACTCGCGCTCGTCGCCGCCGCTCGTCGGGAAGGCCAGCATGGGCGGCCCCCAGTGCCCGTAGACGCGGATCCCCATCTCCCGCCCGAGGCGGGGCGAGTGCCAGACGTGGTGCTCCACCTTCATCGTGTCAGGCTCTCTGCAGCAGCAACGGGCTGCGAAGCGAGCCGGATTCACTCCGGCGAGCCCAGCGGGGGGGCGTGAGGGGGGACACGACGCAGTGTCCCCCCTAACGAAAACGTCTCGCCGGCTGCGCCATCGACGACGGCGCCACCAGGTTGCCGAGGAACACGGCGTTCGACGGCGTCTTCTGCAGCTTCTCGATCAGGAACTGCGCCGCCTCGACGGCCGAAAGGTCGGCGAGCGCGCGGCGCAGCAGGTGTCGCTTCTGCAGCTCCTCGGGCGGCACCAGCAGCTCCTCGCGGCGCGTCCCCGAGCGCAGCACGTCGACCGCCGGGAAGATCCTGCGGTCGGCGATCGCGCGGTCGAGGATCAGCTCCATGTTCCCGGTGCCCTTGAACTCCTGGAAGATCACCTCGTCCATGCGCGAGCCGGTGTCGACGAGCGCGGTCGCCAGGATCGTGAGGCTGCCGGAGCCCTCGCAGTTGCGCGCCGCGCCGAAGAACTGGCGCGGGAACTGGAGCGCGCGATTGTCGACGCCGCCCGACATGGTGCGCCCGCCGGGCCCCATCTCACGGTTCGAGGCGCGCCCGAGCCGGGTGAGCGAGTCGAGCAGGATCACGACGTGGCGGCCGGCCTCGACCAGGCGCTTGGAGCGCTCGATCGCGAGCCGCGACAGCCGGATGTGCGAGTCGGAGCTCGAGTCGGAGGTGGACGCCAGCACCTCGGCCGGCACCACGCGACGGAAGTGAGTGACCTCTTCCGGCCGCTCGTCGACGAGCAGCAGGATCAGGTGCACGTCCGGGTGGCGCTGGACGATCGCCTTGCCGAGGTGCTCGAGCAGTGTCGTCTTGCCCGCCTTGGGAGGCGAGACGATCAGGCCGCGCTGGCCCTTGCCTATCGGGGCGATGATATCGATCACGCGCAGGCTGATCTCGGAGCCCTCGCCCGAGAGCTGGAACGCCTCGGTCGGGTTGATCGAGACGAGGTCCGCGAAGTGCGGCAGCGCCCGATACTTCTCGGGCTCCATGCCGCCAGCCTGTGTGACTTCTACGAGTACGCGACGTCCGTTGCCACCATCGCGGGCCAGGCCTTCGATCTCTGTGCCGTCGCGCAAGCCGCTGTCCCGTGAAACGACATACGGGACCACGACGTCGTCGCGCTGCGGCAGATAGTTCTGTGCGGCCTGCCTGACGAATCCCCCCGCCCCCTCGGCGAGCTCGACGACGCCCGAAACCGGCGTGGTCGGCCCCTCGGTCGGAATCGGGGCCTGGCGGGGATCTCTCGGACCCTTCTGACCCTGTTGAGGTCCTCCGGGCCCGCCGTGTCGATGGTGACGATGGCGCCGCGAGTGGCGCCCGTGCCTCACAGCAGGGCCACCCACCGCGGATGGTTCATCGTCTCCTCCGGCCTCCGACTATGCGGCCTCGCTTCCGCTCTGTCAAGTGCCGAAGTCGACACGAGGATCGCTTCGCAACCGCGCGAGCCGTCAAGGCTGCTCCTCGGGCAGCAGCGGCCTCAGCGTCACCGCGTAGCGCTTGTCCTCGACGCAGACCGACGCCGGCAGCGCGCCCGTCGGCCAGCCCTCGGCGTCGGCCGCGGCAAGCGCGCGCGCGCCGGCGAGCGCCTCGGCGATCGGGACCGGGAGCGTCCAGCCGCGGCAGCCTCCCGGGAGCCGCGCCTCGCGCGCGCTGACGGCGTACGACGCCGGCACGTACGGCTGCAGGCTCGGATGGGTGAAGCGGGCGAGGTCCTGCACGAGCGACGCGAGCGGCGCGAGCGCCGGCGGCGCGGCCGCGGGATCGCCCGTCGCGTTGACCTCGAGCGCGTCGTCGTCGATAAGCCGCAGCCGCAGCGGGAGGTCGGCGCGGCCCCCGAGCGCGAGCGGCGCGCCGATGCCGGGGATCTTCCGCAGCGCCTCGGCGCGCTTCAGAAGCGCCTGCGCCTCGCCCTTCTCGAGGCGGCCGGCCTCGAGCCGCGAGGTGCCGCCCACGAACACGTGCCCGTCGCGCAGCAGCACGAAGCGCGGCGGCGCTCCCGCGGCAGCGCTGCCCGGACTGCCGGGAGCGGTCTCGAGCACCAGCGCCGCGCCCGGGATCTCGCCCGCCGCGAGCGGCCGAGCCAGGGCCGTAGCCAGGAACGCCGCGGCGACAAGGCACCTCACCTCGGCTCGGCTCCCGGCCCCATGGTGCGGTTGCGGCCCTGGTCCTTGGCCTGGTACAGCCGCGAGTCGGCCACCTTCACGAGTGCTATGTCGTCCTGGGCGTCGAGCGGGAAGGTCGCGACGCCGCTCGACACGCTCAGCCGGCCGAGCGGCTGGGAATCCTCGCCCGAGAAGCCGTGCATCCCGACCGCCTGGCGGAACGACTCGGCGAAGCGCCAGGCGTCCGACGCGTTCGCCCCGTAGAGCAGCGCCACGAACTCCTCCCCGCCGTAGCGCGCCACGACGTCGCCGCGCCGGCCGGTCTGGCGCAGCAGCTCGGCGACCTTCTGCAGCACGCGGTTGCCCTCCTGGTGTCCGTGGCAGTCGTTGTAGTGCTTGAAGTGGTCGATGTCGAACATCGCGAGCGCCAGCGGATCGCCCGTGAGCTGGGCCCGCTCCAGCTCGAGCGCCAGCCGCTCGCGGAAGAAGCCGTAGTTGTAGAGCCCGGTGAGCGGGTCGGTGATCGCCTTGTGGTGCGTGCGGCTCACGCGCCACGTCAGGCTGCGCACTCTCTCGACCTGCAGCCAGAACAGCTGCTCGAGTATGTCGGGGCGCGCGCGCAGGAAGTCGCGGAAGCTCGCGGCCGGAATCGTCAGCACGCGCGAGGCGCTGTGGGCGCGCACCGTCGCCGAGCGCGCCTGTCCGTCGAGCGCCGCCATCTCCCCCGCCACGGCACCCGGATAGAGGTGCCGGATCGTGATCACGTCGCCGTCGGGCGTCTGGTGCGACACCTCGAGCCGTCCCTCGACCAGCAGGATCACGTGGTCGCCCGGGTCGCCCTCGTTCCACAGCACCGTCCCCGCGTCGAGCTGCAGCTCGCGCCCGAGCGGCCCGAGATCCGAGAAGGATCCGGGCAGGCTGTGCACGAAGAGGCTGGGGCCCTCGTCCTTCGGCGCTCCGCTCACGGTCAGGGCCATCATAGCTCTCGAGGCACCCGCTCGAGGCCGGCGCGAGCCTTTTTGAACGAGGCTCGCCGCCGGTGATAGCCTCCGCTCACCGGCATGAAGCTCGCCCGCCCCGCGCCAACGGCAACGCTGCTGCTGCTCTCTGCTGTCGCGGCGTCGGCGGCCTCGGTGCCCGTGCGGGCCCGCAACGGCATGGTCGCGTCGCAGAACGCGATCGGCTCGCAGGTGGGCATGGAGGTGCTGCTGGCCGGCGGGAACGCCGTGGACGCCGCGGTCGCCACGGCGTTTACGCTCGCGGTGGTGCACCCCGAGGCCGGCAACATAGGAGGCGGCGGGTTCCTGCTGGTGCGCCCGGCGCGCGGGGAAGCCGCGCTCTACGACTTCCGCGAGAAGGCGCCGCTCGGCGCGTCGCCGAAGATGTTCCTGGTGGACGGCCGCTACGACCGCGAGCGCCACCACGAGGGCCACCTCGCCGTGGGCGTGCCCGGCACCGTGGGGGGTCTCCACGCCGCCTGGAAGGACTACGGGCGGCTCCCCTGGCGGCAGCTGCTGGAGCCAGCGATCGCGCTCGCGCGCGAAGGGTTCATGGTCTCGGATGGCCTCGCACGCGGGCTGCGGGCCGAGCTCGCTCGCTTCCGCCGCCATCCGGCATCGCTCGCCCAGTTCTCGCGCTCCGGCGAGCCCTACGAGATGGGCGACCTGCTGAAGCAGCCCGACCTGGCGAAGACGCTCGAGCGGATCGCCGAGCGAGGACCGAACGGCTTCTACCGGGGAGCGACGGCGGAACTGATCGAGAAGGAGATGAAGGCGCGCGGCGGGCTGATCACGCGCGCAGACCTCGAGACCTACACGGTCTACCGGCGCCCGCCGCTCGTCGGCAGCTACCGCGGCCACGAGGTGCTGGCGCCGCCGCCCCCGAGCTCGGGCGGCACGGCGCTGGTGCAGTGCCTGAACCTGCTCGAGGGGTACGACCTGCCCGCGATGGGCTTCGGCTCGTCGCGCTACCTGCACCACGTCGCCGAGGCGCTGCGGCGGGCCTTCGCCGACCGCGCGCGCTGGCTCGGCGATCCCGGCTTCGTGGCCGACATGCCGCTCGAGCGTCTCGTCTCCAAGGAGTACGCCGCGTCGCTGCGGCGCACGATCGCGGAGCGCGCCTCGGTCTCGTCGCCGTCGAGCTTCGACTGGCCGACCGAGAGCGGCGAGACCACCCATTTCTCGGTGGTCGACGCCGAGCGCAACGCCGTGGCGCTCACCTACACGCTCGAGGACGGCTACGGCTCCGGAATCGTGGTTCCGGGCGCCGGCTTCCTGCTCAACAACGAGATGGGCGACTTCAACGCCGGGCCGGGACTCACGGACGCGAGCGGGCTCATCGGGACGGCGCCCAATCTCGCGGCGCCCGGCAAGCGGATGCTCTCGAACATGACGCCAACGATCGTGAGTAAGGACGGCCTGCCGCTGCTCGTGGTGGGCGCGGCCGGCGGGCGCAAGATCCCGGGCACGGTGCTGCAGATCGTGCTCGCGGCGCTGGACTTCGGCATGAACGTGCAGGAGGCGATCGACGCCCCGCGCATCAACCATCAGTGGCTGCCCGACGCGATCCTCTACGAGCCGTTCGGGCTCTCGGCGGACACGGCCGACGCGCTGCGGGCGCGCGGGCACAGGCTGGACGAGCGCCCGGCGGGCGAGTGGAGCCGCGCGCACGGGATCGCGCTGCGCGACGGGCTGCTCGAGGGTGGCAGCGACCGCCGCAAGCCGGACGGGGCGGCGATCGGGCGCTAACGGCCATGGCCCGTCTCTCGCGCATCGCGATCGTCCTGCTGGCCGGCGTGGCGCCCGCCGTAGCGCCGTCCTCCGCAGCGGCCCAGCCGGCGAGTGCCCCCGCCACCTCCGAGCTGCGTGCGCTCGATGCGCAGCTCGACGCGCTCTCGCGAAAGGTGGCGCTCTCGGTGGTGCAAGTGCTCGCGACGGGCTACACCACGGCGCCGGGCACGCTCCTGGCGCGCGGCCAGGCCACGGGCTCCGGCGTCGTCGTGGACGGGGAGGGCTGGATCGTCACGAACGCGCACGTCGTCGAGAACGCGCGCAGCGTGCGCGTCGACCTGCTGCAGCCGCAGGCCGCGGCGGCGGGCGGCTCGATCCTGCGGCCGCGCAGCCGGCGCCTCGCGGCGCGCGTGGTCGGGCTCGACCGCGAGACGGACGTCGCGGTGCTGAAGGTCGAGGAGCGCGGCCTGCCCGCCCTCGAGCTGGGCGACTCCGAGGCGCTGCGCCAGGGCCAGCTGGTGATGGCGTTCGGCAGCCCGCTCGGCCTCGAGAACTCCGCGAGCCTCGGCGTCGTGAGCGCAGTCGCCCGCCAGCTCAAGCCCGACGACCCGATGATCTACGTGCAGACCGACGCCTCGATCAACCCGGGCAACAGCGGCGGGCCGCTCGTCGACGCGGACGGCCGCATGGTCGGGCTCAACACGCTGATCCTGTCGCAGTCGGGCGGCAACGAGGGCATCGGCTTCGCCGCCCCGAGCAACATCGTCCGCTCGGTCTACGAGCAGCTGCGCAAGAGCGGCCGCGTCCGCCGCGGCGTGATCGGCGTGCGGGCGCAGACGATCACGCCCTCGCTCGCGGCCGGGCTGGGCCTGGCGCACGACCGCGGTGTCGTGCTGTCCGACGTCACACCCGATGGCCCCGGCGAGGCGGCCGGGCTGCGGCCCGGCGACGTCGTGCTCGCGCTCGACGGCAAGCCGATGCAGAACGCGCGCCAGTTCGACGTGAACCTCTACCGGCGCGCGCCCGGCGACACGGTGCGGCTCACGCTCCACCGCGGCTCCGGGCCGCTCGAGCTCGCCGCCTCCGTCGTCGCGCGGCCCGAGGACGACGACCGCTTCCTGGCGCTGGTGACGCCCGAGAAGAACCTGATCCCACGGCTCGGCGTGCTGGCGCTCGAGCTCGACGACGAGCTGCGCCGCGCGGCCGGGCCGCTGCGGCGCCGCGAGGGCGTGCTGGTCGCGGCGCGGGCGGCGGGCTCCGACGAGGCCGCCGAGCTGCGCGCGGGCGACGTCGTCTACGCGGTCAACGGCGTGTCGGTCCTCGGCCTCGCCGAGCTGCGCTCCGCCGTCTCGCGCGCCGCGCCCGGCCAGCCGCTGGTGCTCCACGTCGAGCGCGAGCGGCGGCTGCTCTACGTCGTGGTCGAGCCGGAGTAGGCCGACAGACAACGGGCTACGAGCGCTGCCCCCCCGGCCCTGAGATCCGCTTGATCAGCTGGATCTGGCCGGCGTGGTAGAGGTCGTGGGCCACGATGCCGCGCACCAGCCGCCCGATCGTCTCGCGGCTGCCCGGCGGCCGCCGCTCGAGGTCCTCGTCGACGAGCCGCTCGAGCGCCGCGCGCAGGGTGCGGTGGTACTGCCGGAGCAGCGCCACGTCCTTGCGCCAGGCGGCGTCCGACGCGGGCGAGGGCGTCGGGAACCAGTCGCTGCCCGGCCGCGCGAAGGCGCCGCGTTTCTCGCCGGTGAGCCGCCGCCACGCCACGTACTTCCAGTAGGCCGCGTGCAGCGCGATCTCCCACACGTTGTGCCGGCCCGGCGCGGGCCGCCAGGCGGCGCGCGAGGCGCTCATGCCGCGCAGGCTGCCGCGCAGGTTGGTGCCGTGCCACGAGCGGCGGTCGAAGCCCTCGTCGAGCTGCAGGAGGAGCGACGCGATCGCCGGGTTGCGCGTCAAGGCCACGCGGCTCCACGGCGCGCAGCCTCGAAGGCCGCCCGCGCCGCAGGGCGCCCGTCGAGAGCCGCGGCGTCGAGCCGCAGCGCCGCCTCGAACGCGCCCACTGACTCGGCCGTGCGGCCAGCGGCCAGCAGCGCCTGCGCCAGCCCGAGGCGCGCCTCGGCGTCCGCCGGAGCCAGCTTCACGGCTTCCTCGAGCGCGCCGAGCGCGTCGGCCGGCTGCGCGAGCGCGAACAGCAGGGTCAGGCCGAGGCGCTGCCACGACCGGGCGCTCTGCGGGTCGAGCCTGACGTCTTCGCGAAACAACTCGGCGAGCGCGTCCCAGTCCTCGAGCGCCACGAGCTGCCGCGCGAGCTGCTCGCGGATCGCTGGACGCCGCTCGGGGCCGATGCCGAGCGCGAGCGCGGCGCGGCAGGCTTCGGCGCCCGCCGCAAGGCTGCGCCGCTCGCAGAGACGCGCCTGCTCGCGCGCCTCGGCCGACTCGGCCGCGCGCGCCCCGCTCGGCACCAGCGCGAGACCGATCAGCAGCGCCGCGAACCGGGAACTGCCGGGAGCACGCACGCGCTCGATGCTACACCGCCGGCTAGCGCAGGACGATCCGGACGCCGGTCCGGCCGAGTGCTATGCCGTCCATGTAGCCGGCCGGGTCGCTGGCCGGGCGGGTCATCGGGTCGCCGTCGGAGTCGGCGCGAACGTCGATCCGTACGCGCTCGGGCAGCGGCTGTCCCATCATCGAGTCGCTCGCGCCCAGCTCGAACTGCAGCGGAAAGGCCTCGCTCACCAGACGCTTGACCGCGACCGGCGGGCCTTGCGCGACACCGGCCGGACGCACGGTGAGGAAGACGACCGTGCCGGCGGGAATGCGCGCGCCGACCGCGGCGTCGGCGTCGATCCAGCCGAAGATGCCCGAAGCAGCTGCGCCGGCTCGAGCCTCGGACGGGGCGGCGCCCGAGGGAGAGGGCGCGACAGCCTCGTGCGGGTTCTCGGCGGGGTCGGCGGCGGCGGCGGGGCGTTGCGCGCGTTCGCGGGAGACGTCCGCGAGCGCGCGGCGCAGCCGCTCGGCCTCCTCCGGCGCACGGCGCGCGACCTCGGCGATCGCGGCGTCAGCCTCCTTCGCCCGCCCCAGGCTCGCGTAGACGAAGGCGAGGTTCTGGCGCGCTTCGAGCAGCTCCGGATCGGCGGCGATCGCCTGCTGCAGCATCGCGACCGCCATGTCGCCCTGGCCCATCGCGAGCCGCACCAGCGCCTGGTACGCGAGCGCGCGCGGGTGGCCCGGCTGACGCGTCAGCACCTGCTGCGTCTCGTTCCACACGCCCATCAGGTCGCGCTGCAGCAGGAGCAGCCGTGCGAGCTCGAGCCGCGCGTCGTGGTCGTCCGGGTTCTTCTCCAGCACTGCCCGCAGCTCGGCGACGTGGGGGTCGGCGGCCGGCGCGCCACCCGGCGCCGCGCTCGGTCCCGCGCCCTGCCCGACGTCGGGAACGCTGCCCGTGACGCTGCCGCCCTCGGGCCGGGGCGACGCCGCTTGCCAGACGAGGACGAACAGCAGTGCGACCGCCGCGGTGCTTCCGACTCCCCAGAGGAAGCCGCGAGCGGCGCCGGCGGGAGCCACGGGACGTGCCGTGGCGGTGCCTGCCTTCGCCCCGAGCGAGTCGCGCGCCTGGAGCGCGCGCGCCGCATCGAGCTCCAGCGCGTAGCGCTCGCGTGCGAGCTGCTCCGGCGTGCGCTTCGCGGCCGTCGCCTCGAGCTCGCGGAGCTGGGCGAGGAGCGAGGCGACGCGGCCGTCGAGGTCGCGCAGCTCGAGCGGCGCGCCCTCCGGTGCGGCCGGCGTGGCCCCGCCGCCCCGCCGGCGCAGCCACACGACCAGGAGCGCGCCGAGCACGACGGCGATCGCCAGCACGACGAGCGCCGGCTGCCACTGGACCTGGCTCGCCGGCATCAGTCGGTCGACGCCGGCGAGCGCCCGCCGCCCCAGCCGTAGGCCAGCTCGCGTACGCGCAGCACGTAGCGCGCGAGCTTCGGGTCTTCAGGCAGCGTGTCGGGGCCTGGCGGAGGCGACGCGGGCTCTGTTCCGGACGCGCGCCGCGCGCCGAGCGCGCGCTTGACGGCCCACGCGCCAAAGGCGAGCGCCGCGAGCGGCGCGAGCCAGACGAGCCAGTTCACTCCCCGCAGCGGCGGCTGGAGCCGGACGAACTCGCCGTAGGAGCGCTCGAAGTACGCGAGGATCTGATCCTCGTCGTAGCCCTCCGCCAGCAGCTCCTTCACCTGCGCCTTCATGTTCACGGCCATGGTCGCGGGCGAGTCGGCCACGGAGAGGCCCTGGCACACCGGGCAGCGCAGCAGCCCCGCCACCTCGTCGGTGCGCGCGTCGAGCGCCTCGGCCGTGGGGGCGTGGCCGCGCGGCGGCCCGACGACGCGCGAGGGGTCGGCAGGCCCGGCCGGCTCCTGGGCAGGCGCGTGCGCCGCGACGAGGAAGACGGCGGCGAGCGCCAGGCCGGCCGCGCGCCGGAGCGGGCCGAGCGGAGGCGTCACGGCTGGAGCCCCACGAGGCGGAGCTTCGCGGCGAGCGACGCCGCGTCGAGCGGCCCGACGTGCTTGGCCGCGATACGCCCCTCGGCGTCGAGGAAGTAGGTCTCGGGCACGCCGAAGATGCCGTACGCGATCGCGGCGCGGCTGCCGGGATCGACGAGCGACGGGTACGCCTCGCCCTGCCGCGCCAGGAAGCCGCGCACCTGCTCCTCGCTGTCCTCGTAGATCACGCCCACGAACTGGACGCGGTCGCCCAGGCTGCGGGCCGCGCGCACCAGCAGCGGATGCTCCTCGAAGCAGGGCACGCACCAGGTGGCCCAGAAGTTGAGGACCGCGGGCCGGCCGCGCAGGCTCGCGAGCGTCACCGGCTCGCCGCCGCCCATCGGCCGCAACGCGAAGTCGGGCGCCGCGCGGCCGACGAGCGGCGAGCCGATCGCGTGCGGGTTGCGCCCCAGGTTCATGAACAGCACCGCCACGAGCGGCGCCACCACCGCGAGCCCGACGAGCAGCACGCGCCGGTTGAGCGGGCTCGGCTGGTTCGCTTCCGCGGCGCCCTTGCTCACGGCCGCGTCCCCACGCGCACGGGCACGAGCGCCACCAGGCTGCCGAGCGCCATGAGTGCCGTGGCCCCCCAGATCCAGCCGACCATCGGGTTGACGAGCGCGAGCAGTCCCAGCGTCCCGTTAGCGGGATCGATGTTCATCACCGAGAGGTAGAGGTCCTCGAACAGGGAGCTGCGCACCGCGGGCGTGCCGACCGGCTCGCGCTGCCGCTCGTACTGGTTCATGCGCGGGCTGAGCACACCCAGGTCGCGGCCGCCACGCGACACGCCGACGCGCGCGACGACCGCGTCGCGGTGAGGCTCGCGCAGCTGGTCGATGCCGAGGAAGGTGAGCGTGTAGGCGCCGACCTCGGTCTTCTCGCCCACGCGCAGCTGTGCCTCGCGGCTTTGCCCCATGGTGCTGCTCACGGCGATCGCCACGATCACGATGACGGCTCCGGCGTGGACCACGTACGACCCGAAGCGCCGCCGGCCGCTGCCCCACGCCGTCGCGGCGAGCGCGCGGCCAAGCTGCTCGCCGTGCGCGCGGCGGCGCGCGAGCGGCAGCCACAGCTCGCGCAGCGTCACCTGAGCGGTGTAGCCGCCGAACGCGAGCGCCACGAGCGTCCAGGGCTGGCGCACGCCGACGAGCGCAGCGATTCCCGCGGCGATCGCCGCTCCCGCGAGCGGCGGCACGAGCGCCTGCTTGAGCTGCGCGGGCGTCGCGCGGCCCCACGGCAGCGCCGGGCCCACGCCCATCAGCAGCAGCAGCGCGACGCCGAGCGGGACCGCCATGCGGTCGAAGTAGGGGCGGCCGACGCTCATCTGCACGCCGCGCGTCGCCTCGACCAGCAGCGGGAACACGGTCCCGAGCAGCACGGTGAAGGTGAACAGCACGAACAGCAGGTTGTTGACCAGGAAGAGGGCGTCGCGCGACAGCACGGGCTCGATCGCCCCGTCCGCCTCGAGCCGGTCGATGCGCAGCGCGAGGAGAGCCACCGACCAGACGAGCGCCAGCACCAGGAACACGAGGATCGTCGGCCCGATCGCACTCTGCGTGAAGGAGTGAACCGAGTTGAAGACGCCGGAGCGTGTCATGAACGTGCCGAGGATCGTGAGCAGGAACGTGGCGAGCACGAGCGTGACGGTCCAGCCCTTGAGGACGCCCTTGCGCTCGGTGAGAACCGCGGAGTGGAGCGCCGCCGTCGCGGTGAGCCATGGCAGGAAGGACGCGTTCTCCACCGGGTCCCAGGCCCAGTAGCCGCCCCAGCCGAGCACCTCGTAGGCCCACCAGCCGCCGAGCACGATCGCCACCGTCAGGAAGGTCCACGGCAGCATCAGCCACGTGCGCAGCGGGCGGAGGAAATCGTGGCCGAGCCGGCCCGTGAGCAGCGCCGCGGAAGCGAGGCCGAACGGGATCGTCATGCCGACGTATCCCAGGTAGAGGAACGGCGGGTGCACGACCATCAGCAGGTGGTTCTGCAGCAGCGGGTTCGGCCCCGGACCGTCGGGCGGCACCGGCGAGACGCTCGCGAAGGGCTGCGCCGGTCCCGCGAGCAGGAAGCTGAAGAAGGCGCCGCACGCCAGCCACACCGCGACCGCCCACGGCATGTACTCCGGGTGCTTGTCGCGGTTGGCCCAGGTCGCGACGCCCACGTAGCCGCCGATCACCAGGCCCCAGAACAGGATCGACCCCTCGAGCGAGGACCACAGGCTGACGAAAGCCACCCAGTTCGGGACGGCGCGCGATCCGACCTGCGCCACGTACGAAACGCTGAAATCGCGCGCCAGCAGCGCCCACACCATGAGCGCGTTGGCCGCGAGCATCGCGGCCGCGAAGAGGTACGCGAAACGGCGCGTGAGAGTCCAGCCCGCGGCCGAGCGGCGCACGGCAGTGGCGCCGCCCACCACCGCGCCCAGCGTGGACGCGAGCAGCGCGAGGAGGACGAGGCTGCGCCCGAGCGCGGCGGTCACGGCCGGGGCGACGGGCTGGCGGCCGCGGCGGGTCCGCCGGTGCGGCCCTCGCCTTCGCGCACGCTCTTCATGAGGTCGTCGATCGCCGCCTGCTCGCCGTCGCTCGGCGCGCGGTACTCGTTGCCGTGCGAGACCATCAGGCGGTTCCCCTCGAAGTGGCCCGCGCGCGTGAGCGTTCCCTCGACCACGACACCGATACGCTCGCGGAACATCTGCGGCGGCACGCCGCTGCACTTGACGTGCGTGACGGCGCCCGCGCGGTCGACCACGTCGAACTCGACGCCCGAGGCGCCGGGGCCGCGCCTGATCGAGCCGTCGGCTACGAGGCCGCCGAGCCTCACCGTGGCGCCGATCGCCTTGTCGCCCGCGGCCTGCAGCTCGCTCGGCCCCCAGTAGTAGACGAGGTTCTCGCCGATCCCCCCGATGCTGAGGAAGAGCAGCGCGACCGCCGCCACGGCCAGCGCCGCGAGCGTCAGCCGGCCGCGTTTTCCGCCCCAGACGAAGCTGCCGGTCGGCGGCAGCGGCCCGCGGCTAGCGTCCGTCACGGCGGGCTCGCTCCCTCCGGTAGCGCCGGACGACGGAGAAGGCATACCCCAGCAGTATAGCGGCGCTCACGAGGTATGCCGCGATCACGAATTCCCATCCGCCCTGGATCACTCCGCTCATGACGCGACTCCCACGGCGGCCGCCGCGCGCGAAGGCGGCGGCTCGAGCTCCGTCTCGCGGCGCAGGAAGGCCGTGCGCGCGCGCAGCTCGACGAGGCCCATGAGCAGGAACAGCACGCCGAAGGCGTTGATGCGCAGCGGCCAGTGAAACGCCCGCGACACCGTCTCGGGGGTCGACTGCATCTGGTGCAGCGAGTTCCACCAGCGCACCGAGAAGTACACGAGCGGCACGTCCACGTACGCGATCACGGTGGCGACGGCCGACCAGGTGGCGCGCTTCACCGGGTCGTCCACGAACTGCCGCAGCGCCATGATGCCGCCGAAGGCGAACAGCAGCACCGCGGTCGTCGTGAGCCGCGGGTCCCAGTCCCACCACACGCCCCACGTCGGCCGCGCCCAGATCGAGCCCTGCGCGCAGACGAGCGCCGAGAGCACGACGCCCGCTTCGACCGCCGCCTCGAGGCGCGCGTCCCACTTCCAGCCGCCGCGCACGAGCGACACGACCGCGCACGCGAAGGCGAACGTGAGCACCAGCATCGCGTTCCAGGCCGTCGGCACGTGCACGTACATGATGCGCTGCACGTCGCCCATGTAGGCCTCGCGCGGCGCAAAAGCTAGCCCCCAGCTGCTGCCCCACGCCAGGAGCGCGAGCCCCGACGCCACGGCCACGAACGGCCATTTCCCCTGTCCCATCACGTTTTCCTCAATCCTCGACGACACGCTCGAACAAGAGCCCGCACAGCGACCAGTAGACCGCGTCGAACGCCACGAGCAGCAGCGTCCAGGCCCGGAGCTGGCCCATCGGATCGCCCAGGATCAGGAGCGAGGTCGCCTTCACCGCCGCGAGCAGCGCGGGTACCACGAGCGGGAACAGCAGCAGCGGCAGCAGCGTGTTCCGCGCGCGTGCCTGCGCGGTCATCGCGGCGTAGAGGGTGCCGGGCGCCGAAAGACCGGCCGCTCCCAGCGCGACGACGACGACGAGCGCCCCGACCCTGGCCGTTCCTGCATCGTATAGCACGACCATCACCGGTACGAGAGCCACGCCGAGCAGCGTGAGCTGCAGCACATTGGCGACGGCCTTGGCGTAGTAAAGGGCGCGCGGGTCGGCGGGCAGCAGCAGCAGCCCCTCGAGCGCGCGCTGAGCCATCTCGCTCTCGAAGCTGTCCGCGAGCGCGAGCGTCGAGGCGAGCAGCAGCCCCAGCCACAGGAACCCCGCGGCATGCTGGCGCAGCACCCCCGCGTTGGGACCGACGGCGAAGCTGAACAGCAGGAGCGCCGAGGCGCCGAACACGAAGACGGCGACAAGCTGCGCGCGCGTCCGCCACTGCAGCAGCAGGTCCTTGCGCAGGGCCGCGAGGAAGACGCTCACGGGGCGGCGCTTCCCCGAAGCGCATCCAGCGGCATCTCGGCGGCCGGCCCGCTCCAGACGAGCTGCCCCTCGTCGAGCAGCAGCGCGCGGTCGCAGAGCCGCCGGCCGTGCTCCACGAGGTGGGTGGCCATCACCACCGTCGCGCCGCGCGCCCGCAGCTCGGCGATCACCCCGTCGAGCAGCTCGAACCCGGGCGGGTCCAGCTCTCCGTACGGCTCGTCGAGGAGAGCGACGGGCTTGTGCTGCAGCAGCACGCGCCCGAGCGAGAGCCGCTTGCGCATGCCCGCCGAGAAGCTCGAGACGGGATCGTCGGCGCGCGCCGCGAGCCCGACGCGCGCCAGCACTCCCGGGTCCAGCGGCCGGCCGAGCAAGCTCGCCGCGACCGCGAGGTTTTCGCGCGCGGAGAGCGCCTCGTACAGGAAAGACTGGTGTCCGAGCAGCGCGACCGCCTGCCGCACCCCGTCGCGCCCGGCCTGCACGTCGTGTCCCGCCACGCGCGCGCTGCCGTGATCGGGACGCAGCGCGGTCGCGAGCACGCGCAAGAGCGTCGACTTGCCCGACCCGTTGCGCCCCGCGAGCATCACGACCGAGCCTTGCGGGACGCTCAAGCTCACGTCGCGAAGCGCCCAGCGCCGGCCATAGCGCCGGCTGAGCCCGATCGTCTCGACGGCGAGCGTGCCCATGTCCACGACGTTTCTACCCGGCCGGGGCCGGAAGGGTCAATCCGCGCATATGGGCCAAGTGATCCATATCGATCGAGCCGCCGCTCCCGCAGTCAGCGGCGTCGGCCCGCGACGGCGAGCGCGATCCCGCCCAGGATCAGTCCGCCAGCGAGCAGCAGCCGCAGCGAAGGGCTCTCACCGAGCGCCAGCACACCCCCGAGCGCCGCGAGCGGGGGGACCGACAGCTGCACGACGGCGGCCTGGGTCGCGCCGAGTCCGCGCAGGGCCGCGTACCACAGCGCGTAGCCGAGCGCGGAGGTGACCGCGCCGGATGCGACCGCGAGCGCCGCACCGACCGGCGTCACGCGCGGGGCCTGCAGCAGGGCGAAGGCCGCGCTCGCGGCCAGGGCCAGCGGCACGGCGCGCGCGAAGCTCGCGGCGTTGCGGGCGACCGGGTCGCCGGCCGCTCGGCCGTGCAGCGAGTAGACCCCCCAGGCCGTTCCCGAGGCCAGCATCAGCGTGGCGCCGACGAGATCGGGCCGCGCGAGCCCCGGCCGGGCGAGCAGCACCAGCCCGGCGAGCGAGACGGCGAGGCCCGTCCACTCGAGCGCGCGCGGGCGCTCGCCGGCGCGCAGCCCCGCCCCGACCATGGTGAGCTGGACCGCCGCGAACAGCAGGAGCGCCCCGGTCCCCGCGGGGATGCGAAGGTACGCGAGCGAGAACAGCAGGGCGTAGGCGAAGAGCGCGAGCGCCGAGCCCCACGCGCCGCTCGAGGCCGGTGCGCGCTCGCGAGCGCGGGCCAGGAGCCCGAGCACGAGCGCTCCCGAAGCGAGCCGAAGCGTCGTGAAGCTCGCCGCGTCGGCATGGCCTCCCGCGAGCGCGGCACGGCACAGCAGGGAGTTGGCGGCGAAGGCAGCCATCGCCCCCGCCGTGAGCGCGGCGGTGCGGGCGCCGTGCGAGCCAGGCGCTACCTCAGGCGCCACCGAGCGCCATCGTGTAGCAGACCGCGGTGCCCTCGAGCACCACGACCCCGTCCTGGCGGCGCACGCTCGTGGCGAGCTTCGTGATCGGCTTGTCCTCGCGTACCTCGAGAACCTCGACGGCCCCCGTGATCGTGTCGCCCGGACGCACCGGTGCCGTGAACTTCCACTCGACCTGCAGGAACACGGTGCCGGGGCCCGGCAGGTCCTCGGCCACGACCGCGTTGAGGATCGCGCTCGTGACGCCGCCCTGGACCACGATCTCGCCGAAGCGAGACGCCTTGGCGGCGGCCTCGTCGTAGTGCAGCGGGTTGCGGTCGCCGCTCAAGTCGGTGAAGAGCCGGATGTCCTCCGGCCGCACGACGCGAGAGCGCTCGGCCTTCTGTCCGACGCGCGGCACCTCGCGGGTCCAGGCGCTCATCGCCGCTCCCGTCTGCCTAACTCGCGTCCGTCGGGTAGAGCTTCTCGAACTCGGGGTCGCCGTGCAGCAGCGCCAGGTCCGGGTCGCGGCGCACCCAGTCGGGGTCGATGAATCCGGCGGCATAGGCCTTGCGCAGCGCGGTCATGCCCTCGTCCTTCTTGCCGAGCTGGCAGAAGACGCAGGCGGCGTTGTACAGCACGTTGGCCTCGTTGGGCCGCAGCGCCATGCCGAGGTTGGCCTCGCGCATCGCCTCCTCCGGATGCCCCAGGGCGGCGTAGTCGGCCGCCAGCAGTAGCCGCGCGCGCGCGTCCTCGGGGACGGTCCGCAGGTGCGACTCGAGCGTCTCGATCTCCCGCTGGCGGATCTGGGCGAGCGAATCCTTCTTCCCGAGCGCGTCGAGCGCGTTGGTGATCGGCACGTACACGTTGTAGTCGGTGCCGCACGCCTCGAGGGCGGCGTCGGCCATCGCCGCGATCTCCTGGAAGCGCCCGGCCGAGAAGAGGGCGCGCAGGATCAGG
>DATBSL010000034.1:0-50085 GCA_036559805.1 Vicinamibacteria bacterium | reverse complement strand
CTCGACGAGCTCGAGCACCATGTAGTGCAGCTCGGTGCCCTGGACGGTCGCACTGCCGACGTCGTGGATCGCGCAGATGTGCGGGTGGTTGAGCGCCGAGACGCTCTTCGCCTCGCGCTCGAAGCGCGCGCGGAACTGCGGGTCGGACGCGAGCAGCGGCGGCAGCAGCTTGAGCGCCACGTCGCGATCGAGCCGCGTGTCGCGGGCGCGGTAGACCTCGCCCATCCCGCCCGCGCCGAGCGGAGCCATGATCTCGTAAGGACCCAGCCGGCTCGAAGGAGTCAGGCTCGACGACGGGCCCGCTGCGCTCAAGGGCGACCTCCAGGTGTTGGACGGGCGGTGTGGGTCAAGGCTACAGAGCGGGCACCGCCACCCAGCGCTTCACGCGCGCCGACTTCTCGATCGCCTCGAGCACGAGCTGGTTCCGCACGCCGTCCTCGAAGTCCGGCCGCACGCGCTTGCCGGTCGCGACCGCGTTCAGGAAGTCGTGGACGGTGTGCGTGAAGGTGTGCTCGTAGCCGATGATGTGGCCCGGCGGCCACCACGAGCCCGTGAACGCGTGGCTGGGCTCGGTGACCATGATGCGACGGAAGCCCTGCTCGGGAAGGGCGTCCTCGCGCGAGTAGTACTCGAGCTCGTTCATTCGCTCGAGGTCGAAGGCCACGCTGCCTTTCGAGCCGTTCACTTCGAAGCGGTTGTAGTTCTTGCGGCCGGCGGCGAAGCGCGTGCCCTCGATCGAGCCCAATGCCCCGTTCGCGAAGCGCACGAGCGTGAGCGCCGCGTCGTCCACCGTGACCTTGCCCTTCTTCTTCGGGTTCTCCGGCAGCGGACGCTGCTTGACGAAGGTCTCGAGCGCGCCCGACACCTCGGTGACCTCGGAGCCCGTGACGTAGCGGCCGAGGTCGAGCGAGTGAGACAGGATGTCGCCGAGCGATCCCGAGCCCGACTTCTCCTTGCGAAAGCGCCAGAGAAGCGGCAGCGCCGGGTCGATGCACCAGTCCTGAAGGTAGGTGCCGCGGTAGTGGAAGATGCGGCCGAGCTTGCCCGAGGCCACGAGGTCGCGCGCCAGCATCACGGCCGGGATCCGACGGTAGTTGTGGCAGAGCATGTTCGGCACGCCGGCCTTCTTCACGGCCTTCCACATCGCCTTCGCCTCGCGCACGTCGTTGGCGAGCGGCTTCTCGCACAGGATCGCCTTGCCCGCCTGCGCCGCCGCGATCGCGATCTCCGCGTGGCTGTCGCCGGGCGTCGAGACGTCCACGATGTCGATGTCGGGGCGCGCGATCACCTCGCGCCAGTCGGTCGCCCACTCGTCCCAGCCGAGCTGCGCGGCGGCGCGCTTTACGTTCGCCGGGTCGCGCCCGCAGATCACCTTGAGCCGCGGCGTGAGCTTGGGCGACAGGAAGCGGCTCACCTGGCGCCAGGCGTTGCTGTGGGCCCGCCCCATGAAGGCGTAGCCGACGAGAGCGACGTTCACCTCGCGCATCAGGGCCTCCGGAAGGCCGGAGGGTAGCCGCCGCTATCCGCGGGGTCAAGCGGCGTGGCATGCTAGGTGGAGGAGGGGGAACGATGAAACGCGCGCTTTCGACGACCCTCGTGTGCCTGTTGGCGCTGACGCTGTCGGCCTGTCAGGACGAGACGCCGGTGTCCCCGGCGTTGACCGCGACGTGCGAGGCCCGGCCAGCCTCCGGGCCGGCGCCGCTCGCCGTGACCTTCCTGCTCAACATCGCCGGCGCCGAGGGCGCCCCCACGGTGGCGATCACCTACGGCGACGGGCAATCGGGAACGAATCCGGACGCGCCGCACACCTACGCGGCCGGCGGCAGCTACACGGCGTCGTTCGACGTGCGCACGGCGACCCAGACCGCGCGCTGCTCGGCCGCGGTGACCGTCACCGGAACCGCGACGCCTTCGGGAGGCGGAAACAAGCCGCCCGTCGCCGTCTTCAGGACGACACCCGGCGAGGTCGGTGGCAGGATCACGGGGACGGCGCCCTTCACCGTGCACTTCACCATGTGTGCGACGAGCGACCCGGAGGACGACGAGCTCTACTTCCTGATGGACTTCGACGGCGACGAGAAGTTCGACTTCGGGGGCATCACGGGATTTCACTGCCGCGCGGACCGCACCTATGCGGTCGGGACCTGGAAGCCGGTCATCTGCGTCCACGACCGCAACGCCGCCCGGACGCCGCTGCACGACGACATCTGCGCGACGTACACCATCGAAGCGACCCCGTAGACGACGGGGCCACGGGGACACTTGTCCCCGTGGCCTTCGTTCGCGCGCAGCCTCAGCTTCGCGGAGCCGCTCGTCGGGGTGCGATCTCCACTCGTGAGCCCTGGCGGCGCTGCTCCAGGCCGTTGACGCGGAGCACGACGTCGAGCGCCTGGTCCCATGGCACCCGCTCGAGCCGGAGCGTCACGTGCCCGGCGACCTCCGGCGACAGTGACAGCTCGAGCCCGCCCTGGCGGGCGAACCAGCCGAACGCGTCGCGCAAGTCCTCGTTCTGGAAGAGGACGTCGACGGCCTCTCCCGTGAAAGCCCGCGCCGGCCATCCGGCCACGACCGAGGCCTGGGCGATCCACAGCACGTTGCCCTCGAGGCGATACGCGAGGCCGTTGGGAGCCAGGATCCTCTCGAGCACGCGCTCCCACGGCTCCTTCCGCGCGCGGATCGTAGCCTGCCCGAGCGCGCCCGGCTGGACGACGACGTTCAGGCCGGTGAAGTCCGCGAAAAAGCGATAAAGCTCGCGGAGCTCGGCTTGCTCGAAGTCGACGTCCATCGTCTTGCCGGTGGTCGAAGGGAGCGCCCGAGCCACGCCCGGCCAGACCACGACGGCCTGCGGCCGGCCGCTGCGCGCGCCCTCGACTTCGATTCGCACGTCGCGCCAGATCGCGTCCCAGCGGTCGCGGCCCGGCAAGGCGCCACCCACCGACAGAACCAGGAACCGGACGGCCTCCGGGTCGTCAGCGAAGTCGGCCATCACCTTCTGGAACACCGCGACGCTCCCCGCATCGTCTCCCGTCGCCCGCCGGGCGACGCCGAGGCGCACGAGCGCCTCCCACCTCTGTGCGTCGCTGGCGCGGGGATCCTGGGCCACGGCGTCGAACGCCGCCGCGGCCTCGCTCATGTGGCCGAGGTCGGCCTGGAGCTTGCCTTGAGCCATCCGGTCGCCGGGATCGGTCGCCTGTGCCGCCGCCAGGCTGGCGGCGAGCGCCAGGGCGGCCGCGAGCGTCGTGCACCGTCGTACGTGCATTTCGTTCCTCCTATCCGTTCGCGGGCGTCCGTGCCGGACGCCACGGGAGGAATCTGAAGCATTCGCGTCTTGCGCACGTCTGCCGCGTGTCAGCCATTGTCGGCGCGCGCGAGGCGGTAGCCGCTGCCGCGCACGGTGTGGATCAGGCGCGGCCGGCGCGGGTCGTCGCCGATCGCGCGCCGCAGCGCCACCACGTGGTTGTCCACCTTGCGCAGCGTGGTCTCGGAGTCGAGGCCGGAGACCTCCTCGACGATGTCGATGCGCGGCACGACCTCGCCGCGGCGCTCGGCGAGCACCTTGAGCACCAGGATGTCGTGGGTGGTGAGTACGACCGGCTCGCGGGCGCCCGTGGCCGTGAGCCCGCGGAAGTCGAAGCGCACGCCGCCCAGCTCCAGCTCGGCGACGACTTCGCGGGCCGGGGCCGTGGCACGCCGGAGGAGGGCCCGCACCCTGGCCAGGAGCTCGCGCAGCGCGAAAGGCTTGGCCAGGTAGTCGTCGGCGCCCAACTCGAGGCCCACGACGCGGTCGACCACCTCGCCCTTGGCCGTGAGCATCAGCACCGGCACGCGCTCACCCGCCTGGCGGAGCTCCACGAGCAGATCGAGCCCCGAGCGCCCCGGCAACATGATGTCGAGCAGCACGACCTCGGGATCGAACTCGCGGAGGGCGTCCATCGCGAGGTCGCCGCGCGCGACGTGGCGAACGTCGTAGCCTTCCGCCCGGAAGTTGTCGACGAGGCCGCGCGCGAGCGACAGCTCGTCCTCCACGAGCAGCAGCCGCGCGCTCACGAGCTGGCTCCCGGCTGGCCGGCGCGCGCGGCGGCGGGCACGAGCGGCAGGACGAGCGTGAAGGTGGTGCCGCGCCCCGCTTCCGTCGCGAGGTCGATGCGGCCGCCGTGCGCGCGCGCTACCTGCTCTGCGAGGTGCAGGCCGAGTCCGGTCCCCGAAGCGGAGTTCGCGCCGCGCACGAAGCGCCCGAAAACGCGCCCGCGGTCGCGCCGCGCGATGCCGGGACCGTCGTCGCTGACGGAGACCTTGACGACGCCCGAGTCTTCGACCGCCACGACCGTCACGTGGCCGCGCTCGCGGCCGTGCGTCACCGCGTTGTCGAGGAGGCTCAGCAGCGCGCGCCTGACGGCCTCCTCGTCCCACTGCGCCTGGGGCAGGCCCGGGCCGAGCCGGGTCTCGAGCGTCACCTCGCGCCGCTCGGCCCGCGGGCGGATCAGGGCGACGGCCGAGGCCACGAGGGCCGTGGGAGTCACCGGCGCGAACGTCGGCGCCTCGTCCACGCGGGTGACGGCCAGCACGCGCTCGACCAGGCTCTCGAGCCGCTCGCTCTCGCGAGCCACGAGCGCGCCGTACTCCCTGGGATCGCCGCGGCCGCCGGCGAGCGTCTCGCCGAAGAGGCGGATCGCGGAGAGCGGCGTGCGCAGCTCGTGTGTGACCCCGGCGAGGAACGCTTTCTCGCGCGCGGTCGCCTTCGCCTCGCGGACGAGCGCGCGCCGCACCGCCACGAGGCCGAGGGCTCCCGCCACGACGGCAACCCACAGCGCGAGCCGCAGGCGCTCGCCGCCCGTGCCCGCGTGCGCGTCGGCAGCGACGCGCAGGGTCAGTCCAGCCACGTCGGGCACCTCGGCTGCCAGGCCGACGGCCGCGCCGGGCGCGAGCAGCCGCTGCGCGACGCCGGCGCGCGCGACGAGCGTCGCGACCGGAATCGAGTAGAAGAGGCGGTCGTCTGCCGCCTGCGACCAGCCTTCGACCCGGTCTTGCGCCGTCCGGGTTCTGCGGAACGCAGGAAGCGACGGGAGCCCGCCCGCGGGCGCTCGACGCAGGCGCTCGAGCAGGCTCGCGACTCGAGGGTCGGCTCCGAGTCCGAGCTGCGCCGCGAGGTAGGGGAGGTCGTTGGGTCGGACGGGAAGGCGTCCCGACAGCAGGCGCTCCCCGACGTCGGGCGGCGCCTCGCTGCCGAGGCTCACGGGCGAGTCGCCGAGGGCGATGCGGGCCACGACGGCCTCGGGAAGGCCGTTCGGTGTCGCCCGCGTCGACGAGAGCAGGCGCGCCAGCTCCGGGCGCGAGCGCCGTGAGTAGGGAACCGTCGTGGCCTGGGCGGCGAGGGGGGGCATCCCGGCCAGGCGATCGACCGCGACGCCCACCGGAGGCCGCTCGACCGTTACGGCCTGCTCGACTTGCGCGAGCGCCGCGCGAACGGAAAGCGCCGTGAGCCGTGCCGACTCGACCGCCGCCGCCTGAGCCGTATCGCGCTCGCGGCGCGCCCGCTCGGCGAGCGCACGGTCGGAGATGACGCCGAATGCCAGGAGCGTGAGCGCGAGCCCGGCCAGCAGCGGCTCGGTCAGGCGGGTCATCGCGCCCATCATCGCCTCGAACGGTCGCCCGAATGTCAGGCGATTGTCAGGGGCTGTTAGGACGCCACGAAGCCGCGGTCGACGAGCCACTCCCGGAACCGATCGGGCCACGATGCGGCCGGCGTCTTGTCGGTCTCGCGGATGCCGAAGCCGTGGCCGGCGCCCGCGTAGACGTGCAGCTCCGCGGGCACGCCAGCCTTCTTGAATGCCAGGTAGACGTTCGCCAGCCCCTCGGAGATGTCGGGCCGGTCCTTGTAGCCGCACGCGAGGAACACCGGCGGCGAGTCGGGCATGGGAACGATGTCCTGCGAGCGTCCCGGGTAGATCAGCGCCTGGAACGCCGGGCGCGGGTTCTGGCGCTCGACCGCGTCCTCGTCGTCCGCGGTTCCGTCAGCGGGGCGCTGGCTCACGAGCTGCGCCAGCTCGCCGCCGGCCGAAAAGCCGACGACGCCGACTCGCGCGGGATCCACGCCCCATTCGGCGGCGCGGCTGCGGACGAGCCGCAGGGCGCGCTGCGTGTCGCGCAGGGCGTGGTCCACGATCGTGTAGGTCGATCCCTCCTCGCGTGCCAGACGGTACTTGAGGACGAAGCCCGCGATTCCGCGGTCGCGGAGCCAGCTTGCGACGGCATAGCCCTCGTGATCGATCGCGAGCATCCGGTGCCCGCCCCCGGGGATCACGACGACGCCGGCGCCCGTGGCCTTCTCCTTCGGCGGCAGGTACACCGTGAGCGACGGCTGGTGCACGCTCGTCACGCGGCCGTTCTCGACCTTCTCCGGCGCGGTCTTGCCTTCGGAGCCTGGCGCGCCGGTTGGCCAGAGCCGGACGACGGGTGCGGATGGCTCCTGGGCTCGGGCGACGAGCGACACGGCGAGGACACCGACGGTGAGGCGGCAGATCCGGGTCATCTTCTATCCTTTGTAGCCCAGCAACAGCCGGGGCAGCGCCAACGTGAGGCCGGGCCAGGCCGCGATCAGGGCGAGGCCGGCGAGCAGCACCAGCAGGTAGGGCCAGTAGCTGTGCGTCACCTCGTCCACGTCGAGGCGCGCGATGGCGCTCGCGATCGAGAGGCCGACACCCACCGGCGGGAGGAAGAACGCGATCCCCATCGCCGCGACGATCACGATGCCGTAGTGGACCGGGTCCACGTGCAGCGCCCGGCTGATCGGGAACAGGATCGGCCCGAAGATCAAGAGCGCCGGCAGCCCCTCGAGGAGCGCCCCGATCACGACGAAGACGAAGAGCGTGAGCGCGAGGAACAGCGCCTTGCTGGCGCCAATGCCGGCGATCCACTCGCCGAGCGTCTGCGGCACCCACTCGCGGACCAGGATCCAGGCGAAGGCCGAGGCGGCCGCCAGCACCCAGAGCGTCGTGGCGGTGACGACGCCGCTGCGCTCGAAGAGGTGCGGCAGGTTGGCGCGGGTGAGGCCTCCGGTCGCGATCCCGACGACGAGCGCGTAGACGACGGCGATGAGCGCCGCCTCGGTGACGGTCGTGATGCCGCTGAAGATGCCGCCGAACAGCAGCAGCGGCAGTCCGAGCGGGACGATCGCGCGGCGGGCGGCGCGGCCGAGGTCCGCGCGCGAGGCCTTTTCCGCGACGGGCCAACCCTGCCGGCGCGCGCGCGCCGCGATCAGCAGCAGCAGCATTCCGGCCAGCAGGAAGGCCGGCAGGAAGCCGGCCAGGAAGAGGGTCACGATCGACAGGTTCACGAGCGAGCCGAGCACCACCATCGTCAGGCACGGCGGCACCAGGATTCCCATCGCCGAGGAGGCCGAGACGACGCTCACGGCCTCGGGCCCGGAGTAGCCGGCCTTGCGCAGCGAGGGGATCAGCAGCGAGCTGATCGCCGACACGTCGGCGGCCGTCGAGCCCGAGATGCCGGAGAAGAGCACCTCGGCGACGACCACGACCATCGCCAGGCCGCCCTTCACGCGCCCCACGATCGCCATCGCCAGGTCCACGATGCGCTCGGAGATGGCGCCCGACTCCATGAGCGCGCCGGCCAGGATGAAGAGCGGGATCGCGAGCAGCACGAACGAGTCGACTCCGCCCAGGAGCTTGATCGGCAGGATCGTGAGGCTCACGCCGCCGATGCCGGCGAGGTAGGTCGCGGCCGTGAGCGCGAGCGTGAAGGCGAGCGGCAGGCCGAGCCCGGCCGTGACCAGGAAGCCGATCACGAGCACCAGCAGCGGCGCGGCGCCGGCGAGGAGCGGCGCCAGGACCGACGCCATCACCAGCCCGGCCGTGCCGAGCGACCAGGCGACGCTCGCCCCTTCTTGGCCGCGCCGGAGCTGCAGCACGAGCACGAGGCACATCGCCAGGAGCGCGAGCGGCAGGACCGCCGTGAGCGCCGCTCCCGAGACCCCGCTCGCCGGCAGCGTCTCCGAAGCACTCGAGCGCGTGAGGCGCCACGCAGGAACCAGCAGGCAGCCGAAGAAGGCCAGCAGCACCAGGCGAAGGCCGCGGTCGACAGCTGCGCGCCGCCCGGGCGCGAGCCGGCGCACGAGCGCCGTCACGCGCGGATGCTCCGCGTCCTGGAGCGCCCGGATGCCGCCGAAGCACATCAGCCACACGAGCAGCAGGCGGGCGATCTCCTCGGTCCACGGCCAGGGGGTGTGGAGCAGGTGGCGGCCGACGACCTGCAGGCCGACGACTGCGGCGAGCGCCGCCACCAGCAAGCCGGTCGTCCAGTCCAGAACGCGGCCGGCGGCCGAGCGGTTTCGCGCGGGCTCGTGCGCGGCGTCGTGCGCGCTCACGAGGCGAGTGCCTCGCGCAGCCATGCCTCGGCTCCGAGCGCGCGCGACTGCTCCTGCCAGAGCGCCTCGGCCGGGCCGCGGAACGCGCTCCGGTCGATCTCGTGGATCGTCATTCCATGCTCGGCGAGCTGCCGCGTCGCCTCCGTGTCCTCGCGCGCGCCCATGGCTCGCTGGCGAGCCGCGGCTTCGAGCGCCGCGGCCTCGAGCTTCGGCCGCAGCTCGGCCGGCAGCCGGCTCAGGCCCGCGGCCGAGCCGAAGAGGCCCAGCAGGCCGGCGATGTGCTGCGTGCGCGCCATGTAGCGCGCGACCTCGAAGAAGCGCTGCTGCAGCGTGGTGCTGGCGTCGTGCTCGTAGCCGTCGATCACCCCAGTCTGCATCGAGGTGTAGACCTCGCCGAATGCCATCGGCGTGGGGCTCGCGCCCATCAGCTCGACCGCCTTGACGTAGATCGGCGACTGGATCGTGCGGATCTTCAGGCCGCGCAGGTCCGCCGGCTCGGTCACCTCGCGCGAGCGCGTGATCACCTGCCGGAAGCCGAACGAGTCGCCCCACGCGAGCGGCCTGACGTGGACGCTGGCCTGCATGTAGTCGGCCGCCTCGCGGCCAACGCCGCCGTCTACGACGCCGTGCAGGTGTCCGACGTCGCGCCACAGGAAAGGGAAATCGAAGAGCTGCAGCTTCGGGGCGACGCTGCCCCAGATCGCCGTGCCCGAGATCATGAAGTCGACGAGGCCCTCCTGGAGCTGCTGGACGACCTCGCGCTCGTGGCCGAGCGTGCCGCTCGCGAACACGCGCACCTCGATGGCGCCGGCGGTCGCCGCCTCGGCCAGCTCGCGGAAGGCTTCGGCGAACGAGTGCAGCGCCGTCGGCCCGGAGGCCATCGAGTGCGAGAGGCGGAGCACGATCTTCCCGCTGGCGCGCCCGCGGCAGGCGGCGGCGCCGCCCGCGGCGGCAGCGGCCTGGCCCAGGAAGTCGCGTCGGCGCAGCAGCACTCGGGAGGTTCCGCTCGCGCTCAGGGCTTGGCGACCCGGATCGCGGGCACGTCCTGCTCGTGCACCAGGCGGTTGAAGGCCGGGATGTCCTCGGCCAGCACGCGCTCGAGCGTCTGGAGCTCGGCGTCGATCTTCGCGGCGAGCTCGTCGTAGACCGCGTACGACTGCGCGGTCGGCGCGACATCCGCGCTCGCCACGGTACCCCCGAGCGCGGCGAGCTTGTTGTTGAGCCGGATCGGGTAGTTGAGCGGGTCCTGGCTCGAGCGGTTCTTCGTCTGGTAGAGCGCCTCCTCGACGGCTGTCAGCTTCTTCGAGAGGGCGTCGGCAGCGTCGCGGATCGCTTTTTCCGGCTCGGCGCCCTTCGCGCGCTCCGCGGCCGTCTTCGCCTGCTCGCGCACGCCGCGCAGGCGCTCGATCGCGTCGTGAGACGCCGTCAGCTTGTCGCGGATCTTCAGCAGCAGCTCCTGCTGCTTCGCGAAGTCGGCGTCGCTCGTCGAAAGGCGCGGGTCCTTGCGCACCTCGAACGGCTGGCTGACCGTCTGGCCCGCCGCCGTGAGCCGCGCTTCGTAGCGCCCGGGCGGGACGCGCGGTCCGGCCGTCTGCCCGGCCCAGAGGATGAGCCCCTTGAAGCGCGTCGCTTCCTTGGAGCGCAGGTCCCACGAGAACGTGTTGAGGCCGGCCTTCGCCGGGAGCGGCTTGGCAGGCGAAGGCCCGAAGCCGTCTTCATCCCCACCGCCTGCGCCGTCCTCCTTCTTTTCCTCTTTAGAGGAGTACGAGCGGACGACCGCGCCCTTCGCGTCGAGGATCTCCAGCTTGATCTCCTCGCCCTCCTTCGGAGCGTCCTTCAGCAGGTAGCGCAGCCGCGCGCCGTAGGGTGGGTTCTTGCCGACGGCGCCACGGCCCTCGCCCCCGCCGAATCGGAAGGCGGGCGAAGGCGGGAACAGGTGCACCGCGGCCGACGCGAGCTCGGGCTTCGCCTGGCGCAAGGCCGCGATGTCGTCGAGGATCCAGAACGAACGGCCCTGGGTCGCGACCACCAGGTCGTCGTCCTTGATCACGAGGTCGGTGATCGGGACGACGGGAAGGTTGCGCTGGAGCGGCTGCCACGAAGCGGCCGCGTCGAACGACACGTGGACGCCCGTCTCGGTGCCGGCGAAGACGAGGCCGCGGCGCAGCGGGTCCTCGCGGACCACGCGCACGAACGAGTCCGCCGGGAGGCCCGCGGCAACCGCGCGCCAGCTCGCGCCGTAGTCGGTGGTCACGTACGCGTACGGCTTGTAGTCGTCGAGCTGGTAGCGGTTGACCGCGAGCCACGCCGTGCCCGGATCGTGCGCCGAGGCGTCGATCTGGCTGATCCGCGACCACTCCGGCAGGCCCTTGGGCGTGACGCCCGTCCAGGTCTGGCCGCCGTCGCGCGTGACGTGCACGAGCCCGTCGTCCGAGCCCGCCCACAGCAGCTTGCCGTCGCGCGGCGATTCGGCGAGCGCGAAGATCGTGCCGTAGTACTCGACGCTGGTGTTGTCCTTGGTGATCGGTCCTCCGGACGGGCCGAGCTTCGCCTTGTCGTTTCGCGTGAGGTCGGGCGAGATCGCCTCCCAGCTCGAGCCCTCGTTGCGCGTGCGGAAGAGCACGTTGCCGGCGGCGTAGAGCAGCTCCTTGTCGTGGCGCGAGGCCACGATCGGGAACGTCCACTGGAAGCGGTACTTCATGCCTTCGGCGCCCCAGCCCATCGGGTTCTCGGGCCAGACCGTGATCGCGCGCTCCTGTCCCGTGCGGCGGTCGAGCCGGCCGATGTAGCCGCCGTAGCAGCCGGCGTACGTCACCTCGGGATCGCCCGGCTTCGGCGCGATGTAGCCGCTCTCGCAGCCCGCGACCTCGTGCCAGTCGCCCGCGCCGATGCCCGGGCCGCCGGTCCGGCTCGCGATCGCGACGGTAGAGTTGTCCTGCTGCGCGCCGTACACGTGGTACGGGAACTGGTCGTCGGCGATCACGTGGTAGAACTGCGCCGTCGGCTGGTTGTCGATCGACGACCAGCTCTCGCCGCCGTCGAGGCTGACGTTGGCGCCGCCGTCGTTGCCCTCGACCATCCGCCGCGGATCCTCGGGAGCGATCCACAGGTCGTGGTTGTCGCCGTGCGGCGTGCGGATCGACTGGAACGTCTTGCCACCGTCTTTCGAGCGGAAGAACCCGACGTTGAGCACGTAAAGCGTGTCGGCGTCCTTCGGGTCGGCGTAGACGTGCGTGTAGTACCAGGCACGCTGGCGCAGCCGCCGGTCGTCGTTGGTGCGCTGCCAGGTGGCGCCCGCGTCGTCGGAGCGGAAGACGCCGCCCTCCTCGGCCTCGATCACGGCGTAGACGCGCTCCGGCCGGGCGGGGGAGACGCTCACGCCGATCCGTCCCCAGGGGCCCTTCGGCAGGCCCTTCCCGTCGAGCTTCTTCCAGCTGTCGCCGCCGTCGGTCGTCTTGTGGAGGGCGCTGCCGGGCCCGCCGCTTTCGAGGCTCCACGGAGTGCGCTGCACCTGCCAAGTCGCGGCATAGAGCACACGGGGATTGGCGGCGTCCATCGCGAGGTCCACGGCGCCCGTCTTGTCGTCGACGAAGAGGAGCTTCGACCAGCTCTTGCCGCCGTCCTTCGAGCGGAAGACGCCGCGCTCGGTGCTCGGACCCCAGGTGTGCCCGAGCGCGGCGACGTACACGAGGTCGGCGTCCTTCGGGTGGACCTGGATGCGGCCGATCTGCATCGTCTCGCGCAGCCCCACGTGCGACCAGGTCTTGCCCGCGTCGGTCGTGCGGTAGACGCCGTCACCGTGCGAGACGTTGCCGCGGATGCAGCTCTCGCCCATGCCCGCGTAGACGACGTTCGGGTCCGACGGAGCCACCGCGACGGCGCCGACCGAGCCCGTCTTGACCTGCCCGTCGGTCAGGGGCGACCAGCTCGCGCCGGCGTTGGTCGTCTTCCACACGCCGCCGCCGGTCGCGCCCATGTAGTAGACGAGCGGCTGGCCCGGGACGCCGGCCACGGCGGTGACGCGCCCGCCGCGGAACGGCCCGATCTCGCGCCAGGAGAAACCCTCGATGAGCTTCGCCTCCGGGGTAGCCGGCGCAGGCGTGGCGGCCGGCGCTTTAGGCTTGTCGGCGCCGGGCGCGCCGGCCGTCGTGAAAACGAGCGCGGCTCCGAGGAGCGCCAGGAGAGATCGCGAACGAGCCATCGTGCCTCCGTGATGTCGAGCGGCGCGCCGGATCTTATCCCAGCCCGTCTTCGCCTAACATTCTGATCGCAGTGTCTTCCTCGACCCGGCTCGGCACGTGGGCGGCGCTCCTGCTGACGAGCGCCGTCGTGCGCGCCGACGAGCGCGCGCTGCGCCTTCCGATCGGTGATCCCGCGCGCCGGGACCGGGAGGCGCCGCTCGTCGTCGACGGCATCACCGACACCGCGCGCGGCGACGCCATCACGCCGGCGGAGCTCGCCGCGCGTCTCGACGGCGTGTCGCTCGTCTTCGTCGGCGAAAGCCACACCGACATGGAGTTCCACCGCGTGCAGCTTCGGGTGATCCAGGAGCTGCACGCGCGCGGCCGCCAGGTGCTGGTGGGGCTCGAGATGTACCCCGCGACCGCGGCGGAGCAGGCGTGGCTCGAGCGCTGGAGCTCCGACAAGGAGCTCTCGGAGGCGACGTTTCTCGCCGAGTCGCGCTGGTATCGGAGCTGGGGCTACCACTGGAACTACTACCGGGACATCTTCCTGTTCGCGCGCGAGCAGGGGATCCGGATGTTCGGGGTGAACGTGCCGCGCGACGTGGTGCAGACCGTGCGCACGAAGGGCTTCGAGGCGCTGACTGCCGAGCAGAAGGCGCTCATGCCCGAGCGCATCGACACGGAGAGCGCCGAGCACCAGCGCCTCTTCCGCGCCTTCTTCGGCGCTTCGGACGCGCTCCACGGCAACCTGCCCGAGGCGCTCTTCCAGGGGATCTATCGCGCCCAGTGCGCGTGGGACGCGGCGATGGGGTGGAACGCGCTCCAGGCCCTGAAGACGCACGGCGGAGAGAAGGCGATCGTGGTCGTCCTCGTCGGCTCGGGCCACGTCGCCTACGGCCTCGGCGCCGAGCGCCAGGCGCGGCTCTGGTTCTCCGGCAAGACGGCCTCGGTCGTCCCGATCCCGATCCGCGAGGAGGAGGGAGAGCCGCTCGTGGACGCGGTGCAGGCTTCGTACGCCGACTTCGTCTGGGGCCTGCCACCCTCGACCGAGCCGCTCTACCCGGTAGTCGGCCTCTCGACGCCGGAGCAGAAGACCGGCGAGCGGTACAGGGTGATCGCCGTCGCCGAGGACTCGCCTGCGGCCGCGGCGGGATTCCAGAAAGGCGACGAGCTCGTCTCGATCGACGGCGTGCCCTACGCCGACAAGGAAACGGCCAATCGCCTGATGGCGGAGAAGCGCTGGGGCGACCGCGTCGCGTATCAGGTCGTCCGCGGAGGCAAGGCGCTGGACCTCACGGTGCTGCTGCGGAGGCACCGACCGAAGCCGGGCCCGGCTGCCGCAGCTTCCGGGAGCGCTCTCCCCGCGGCGCCGGCTCCCGCAAGCGTTGCGCACGAGCCGCCCGTGCCCGGTCCCGGCGCCGGATCGCGCGCGAGACACGCGCTCGACGTGAAGTTCGACACCGCGCGCGGCTGGCTGTCCGCGACGGACGTGATCAGCGTTCCGGCCGCCGCCGTCGCGAAGGGCGAGCTGCAGTTCCTGCTGCACGGCGCGCTGAAGCTCACGTCCTCCGATCCCGCCGCGGTGGAGCTGCCGTTCGAGGCAGCCGCCGCCGAGCGCTTCTTCGGCATTGGCGGCGGAGACGAGGATCTCTACAGGAAGGGGAAGCTGAAGCGCTATCGGCTGGCCCTGCCCGCGGCCGGAGGCTCGGTGCGCCTCGCCTACGAGGGCCCGTTCCACTTCGGGCTCTCGGACAAGAAGGAGGAGTACACGCGCGGCTTCCGCGAGACTTCGGGCATGGTCTCGAAGGACGGCCTGTACCTGGCCGGGAGCGGGTTCTGGTACCCGTACCTGAGTCGGGAGCTCGTCGAGTTCGAGATCGTCGCCTCACAGCCCGAGGGCTGGCACCTGATCGCTCCGGGCAAGGGCCGCTCGCGCGACGCGGACGGCCGCGCGCGCTGGGACTCGCAGGGACCCGTCGACGAGATCACGCTCGTCGGCGGCCCGCTCGTCGTGTACCGCGAGTCGGCCGGGGCCGTCGAGACGCTCGCCTACCTGCGCCAGAAGGACGACTCGCTCGCCGCGAAGTACCTCGAGGCGACGGCGCAGTACCTCGAGATGTACCGCGGCCTCGTCGGTCCGTATCCCTACGGCAAGTTCGCGCTCGTCGAGAACTTCTGGGAGACGGGCTACGGCATGCCCTCCTACACGCTGCTCGGCCCCCAGGTGATCCGCTTCCCGTTCATCCTGACGTCCTCCTATCCCCACGAGATCCTGCACAACTGGTGGGGCAGCGGCGTCTTCGTCGACTACGCGAGCGGGAACTGGTCCGAGGGGCTCACGGCCTACCTGGCGGACTACCTGATCCAGGAGCAGCGCGGGCGCGGCGACGAGTACCGCCGCGACACGCTCGCGAAGTACCGGAGCTACGTGAAAGAGGGCCGCGACTTCCCGCTCGCGGAGTTCCGCTCGCGCGAGAGCGCCGCCACCGAGGCGGTCGGCTACGGCAAGACGCTCATGCTCTTCCACATGCTGCGCCAGCGCCTCGGCGACGACGGCTTCCGGCAGTGGGCCGCCCGCTTCTACCGCGAGAACCGCGGCCGGCAGGCCTCGTGGAGCGACGTCCGCAAGGGGATGGAGAGCGTCTCGAAGCAGGACCTCGGCCGGCTCTTCGCCGATCACGTCACGCGGGCCGGGGCGGCCGTCCTGCGCGTTTCGGCTCGGGTGGCCGGGACGAGCGCGGGCGGCCACGAGGTGGCCGGCACGCTCGAGCAGACGCAGCCGGGACCGCCGCTCGCGCTCGACGTGCCGCTCGTGGTGCAGACGGCGGGCGCCCCCGCGCGGACGACGCTACGGCTCGAGGGAGCGAAGCTGGACTTCCGCATTCCGGCGGAAGCGGCGCCGCTCGCGCTGCACGTCGACCCCAGCTTCGACGTCTTTCGCCTGCTCGACCCGCGCGAGACCCCGGCCTCGATCGGGCAGATCTTCGGAGAGCCGAAGGTCCTGGCCCTGCTGCCGGCCAAGGCAACAGCCGCCGAGCAGGCCGCGTGGCGCGCACTGGTCGAGGGCTGGCGCAGCGACAGCCACCAGCCGGAGATCCGCACCGACGCCGAGGTTCGCGAGCTGCCGAAGGACCGCGCCGTCTGGATCCTCGGCAGCCGCAACGCCTTCGCCTCGCGCCTTTTCGCCTCCGGCGCCGACTACACGCTGGACGAGACGAGGCTCACGGCCGACCGCGAGAGCGTGCCGCTCGCGGATCACGCCCTTGTCCTCGTCCGCCGTCACCCGTCGAACCTCGAGAAGGCCGTAGGCTTCGTCTTCGCCGACCGCCTCGCCGCCCTGCCGGGCCTCGGCCGCAAGCTGCCGCACTACGGCAAGTACTCGTACCTGGCGTTCGAGGGCGACGAGCCGGCGAACGACCTGAAGGGACAGTGGACGGCCACCGACTCGCCGCTGCGCGTGGACCTGCGGCCGCAAGCCGCACGCGTCGCAGCACTCGCAGCACTCGCGCCCGAGCCCCGCAAGGCGCTCGCGGAGCTGCCGCCCGTCTTCTCGCAGAAGGCGCTTCTCGAGCACGTGGCCTGGCTCGCGGCGCCGGAGCGCGAGGGCCGCGGCCTCGGGACGAAGGGCCTCGAGGCGGCGGCCGAGTACGTCGCGTCCCGGTTCCAGGCGATCGGGCTGCAGCCGAGCGGGGACTCCGGCACGTACTTCCAATCGTTCGAGTCGAGCCGCTCGCCGTCGGGTGCGCCGGTTCGTCTGCGCAACGTGATCGGGGTGCTACCAGGGTCGAAGCCGGAGTGGGCAGGGCAGTCGGCGCTGCTCACGGCTCACTACGACCACCTGGGCTCCGGCTGGCCCGACGTGCACAAGGGCGACGAGGGCCGGCTGCACCCGGGCGCCGACGACAACGCCAGCGGCGTCGCGGTGATGCTCGAGCTCGCGAAGACGCTCGCGGCGGGCGAGCGGCCGCAGCGCACGCTCGTGTTCGTGGCGTTCGCGGGCGAGGAGGCCGGCATGCTGGGATCGCGCCGCTACGTCGAGAAGCCGCCCTTCCCGCTCGACAAGACGATCGGCGTGATCAACCTCGACACGGTGGGGCGGCTGGGCAGCGGCAAGGTCTCGGTGCTGGCGACGGGCAGCGCGTCCGAGTGGCAGCACATCTTCCGCGGGGCCGGCTTCGTCACCGGCGTCGACGGCCGGATGATCCCGGACGGGCTCGACTCCTCCGACCAGAAGAGCTTCATCGACAAGGGCGTGCCGGCGGTTCAGATCTTCACCGAGCCGCACACCGACTACCACCGCCCCGGCGACAGCGCCGACAGGATCGACGGCCCCGGGCTTGTGAAGGTCGCGACCTACGTGAAGGAAGGCATCGCCTATCTGGGAGAGCGGCCACAGCCGCTCACGAACACGATCGGCTCGATGAAAGGCGCATCGCCGCAGGCGCCGGAAGCCGCGAGCTCGAAAAGCACGGCACCCGCGGTGCCCCCGGGGGCGAGCCAGGGCCGCCGCGTGAGCTTCGGCACCATGCCCGACTTCGCGTTCCCGGGCCCGGGCGTGAGAGTGGCGAGCGTCGTGCCCGGCTCTCCCGCGGAGAAGGCCGGCGTCTTGGAGAACGACGTGATCCTGCAGCTCGACGGCCAGGACGTCGCCGATCTCCCGGGCTACTCGGCGATCCTGCGCGCGCTGTCTCCGGGTCAGACCGTCGCCGTCGTGCTGAGCCGGGGCGGAGCGGAGAAGCGGCTGAGCGTCACGGTGGTCGAGCGATAGAGGTATCCTCGTGGTCCGCGCAACCAAGGAGAGACAAATGAAGAGACTCCCGTCGGCAGGCGCCGTGACGCTGGCCGCTGTGGCGGCGCTGGCGCTCGCTACGCCGGCAGCGGCGCAGTTCGAGAAGCTCGCTGGCAAGCCGTTCGACAGCGCGTACGTCCGTGACTTCTACCTGGAAGGCAACTCGATTCCGACCCAGAAGCGGAACACCGTGATGCTCAAGGACCAGGCCGGCAAGCGGCTCGTGTTCTCGCTGCTCGACACGACCGGCTACAGCGCCGAGATCCAGGCGAAGTACATCGGCATGCTGATCTTCGAGCGGCCGGTGACGCTCGGAGACGCCAGGATCCCGGCGGGCGCCTACGGCTTCGGCCTCAGGAAGGGGCAGACGCCCGAGAGCGCAGCCACGCTTCTCGTCTACGACGTCGGCGGGGCCAAGGTGGGCGAGACGGCCGCAGCCCACGACGCCGCGATCGAGCGGCCGGTGCCGCTGCAGGTGGTCACCAAGGACGCTGCGAGCCGGCTCTACGCCGGCCGCCACTGGGTCCAGGTCCAGTAGCGAGCGGGTCGAAGCGGGAGCGCGTTCCTGACTCGGACGGTCGCGAAGGTTCTCGCGCTGGAGATCCTCGTGCTGCTGGCGCTCTGGGCCGCCGGCCGCTACTTCGGCTCGGCCTGACGGCGGCTCGGCCCCGTGCACCCGATCGACTGGGCGATCGTCGTCGGCTACATCGCGTGGCTCGTCTGGGACGGCGCGAAGCGCACCCGCCTCGAGCGCACTACCGAGAGCTTCTTCCTCGCCAACCGCAGCCTGCCGTGGTGGGCCGTGGGGCTCTCGGTGATGGCGACCCAGCTCAGCGCCATCACGCTCGTCGGGACCACCGGGCAGGGCTACTCGGACGGCGTGCGCTTTCTGCAGTTCTACTTCGGGCTGCCGCTGGCGATGATCGTTCTGTCCGTGACGCTCGTGCCCTTCTTCTACAAGGCTCGCGTCTACACCGCCTACGAGTATCTGGAGCGGCGCTTCGACGCGAAGACGCGCGCGCTCACCAGCCTGCTGTTCCTGCTCTCGCGGGGGCTCTCCTGCAGCGTGATCGTGGCGGCTCCCGCGGTGGTGCTGGCCGTGATGCTGGGCTGGAACGTCACGCTCACGGCTCTCGCCATCGGTGCGCCGGCCGTCGTGTACACGATGCTCGGCGGGGTCCAGGCCGTGACGTGGACGGACGTGAAGGTGATGGGCCTCACCGTGTTCGTCCTGGTCGCCGCCGTGGTGGTGCTGCTGCTGGGGCTGCCGGACGGCGTGGGCGCGCTCGGAGCGCTCCACGTCGCCGGCACCACCGGGCGGCTCGACGCCTTCGACTTCAGCTTCCGTCTCGACGAAACCTACACCTTCTGGTCGGGCATGCTCGGGGGCTTCTTCCTGATGCTGTCCTACTTCGGCTGCGACCAGAGCCAGGTGCAGCGCTACCTGACCGCGCGCTCGCTCGGCGAGGCGCGCTCGTCGCTGCTGATGAGCGCCTACTGGAAGATCCCGCTGCAGGCGCTCGTGCTCGCGGTCGGCGTGCTCACCTTCGCGTACTACGTCTTTCACCGGCCGCCCGTGCTGTTCCACCCGGCGGCCGACGCGCGGCTGCGGGCGGGTGCCGAGGCTCCGCGGTACCTCGCGATCGAGGCGGAGCACCGGGCCGCCCACGACATGCGGCGAGCCGCGGCGCGGGAGTTCGAGCGGGCGCGGGCGGAGGGAGCACCCGAGCGCTTACGCCAGGCGGCCGACGAGCTGCGGCGGTGCGAGGCCGAGGTCGTGGCGGCGCGCGGGCGGGCGCTCGAGCTGGCGAGACGCTCGAGCGGGTCGGGCAGCTTCACCGACGTCAATTACATCTTTCCCACGTTCATCCTGACCGCCATGCCGGTGGGGCTGGTGGGGCTCTGGATCGTGGCGATCATCACCGCGGCGATGGACAGCATCGCCGCCGAGCTCAACTCGCTCGCGACAGCCACGGTGGTGGACTTCTACAAGCGGCACTTCCGGCCCGCCGCGGACGATGCACACTACCTGACAGCCGCGCGGGTGGCGACGGCGCTCTGGGGAGTACTGGCCTGCTTCGTTGCGGTCTACGCCAGCACGCTGGGGTCGCTGATCGAGGTCGTGAACCGCTTCGGGTCCTTCTTCTACGGCTCGATCCTGGGCGTCTTCGCGCTCGCGGTCCTCGTCCGGCGCGCGAGCGGTACGGCCGCCTTCGTCGGCCTGCTGGCGGGGATGGCCGCGGTCGCGGGCGTGGCCCTCGGCCGGCCGGAGATCTCGTTCCTCTGGCACAACGTGGTCGGCGCCACGGTCGTCCTCGTCGTCGGCTGGGGCTTGAGCCTGGTGGCGCCGGTAACGCCTGCTGCAACTCGGGGCGCCCCGAGTTGAGCGGCGGAGCTCAGCGGCCGCGCATCGGCTCGCGCGAGAGGCCCTTCTCCTCGTCCACCAGGTAGTGGGCGTCGGCGGCCACGTCCCTGAACTCGTCCAGCTTCCCGCTCGGCCAGGCGATGCGCAGCAGGTCGACCTTCGTCGCGTCCCCGAGGCCGAAGTGGGCGCGCGGGTCGCTGGCCGAGAAGATCCCGACCGTGCGCTTGATCTCCCAGGTCTGCTCGAGCGCGCCCGTGCGGACGCTGACGCGGGCGCCCATGCCGTCACGGTTGCTGCGCCGGCCGACGGTGCGCAGCATCAGCCAGTGCCGCTTCGCGGCCTGGTCGTTGCGCAGCAAGAGCGGCGGCGAGTCGAGGCACGCCACCAGCACGTCCACGTCGCCGTCGTTGTCGAAGTCGGCGAATGCGGCGCCGCGGCCGACGACCGGCTTCGAGGCGTCCTTTCCGATCTCCCCGCTCGCCGTCCGGAACGTGCCGTCGCGCTCGTTGAGGTACACGGTGAGCGCCGGCTGCTCGTAGCGCTCTCCGCTCGCGGCGCCGCGCAGGTGCGGGTAGACGTGCCCGTTGACCTTGACCAGGTCCTTCCAGCCGTCGTGGTCGAGGTCGACGAAGCGGGTGCCCCAGCTGACGTAGGCGGTGTCGCGGATACGGGCGCGCAGCGTCACGTCGTCGAACTGCAGGCCGCCCGTGTTGCGGTAGAGCGTCGAGTAGTCGCTCGCGAAGTGGGTGGCGTAGACGTCGGGGCGGCCGTCGTTGTCGTAGTCCGCGGCGTCGACACCCATGCTCGCCTGCTCGTTGCCGTCGCCGGAGAGCGCGAGCCCGCTCGAGAGCCCGCGCTCGTCGAAGCGGCCGTCGCCCCGGTTCACGAACAGCAGGCTCGGCGTCGCGTCGTTGCCCACGTACAGGTCCGTGTCGCCGTCGCCGTCGAGGTCGCTCGCCACGACACCGAGGCCGAAGTAGCGCTCGCGGTCCACGAGGCCCGAGGCCTCGCTCTGCTCCTCGAAGCGCCCGCCGGCGTGGTTCCTGAAGAACGCGTCCGGGGCGCCCGGCAGGCCGCGCGGACCGCAGAGGACACTCACGCCGAGGTAGCTGCAGCTGCCGCCGCCGCGCTCCTGGGGCAGCGCGTCGGGGCCGACGTCGAGGTAGCGCGCGACGTAGAGGTCGAGGAAGCCGTCGCGGTCGGCGTCGAAGAAGGCTGCCGACGCGCTCCAGCCGGGAACGCTCAGGCCCGTGCGCGCCGTGACGTCGCTGAAGCTGCCGTCGCCGTTGTTGCGGTAGAGGACGTCGGGCCCCAGGTTCGTGAGGTAGAGGTCCGTGAAGCCGTCGTTGTCGTAGTCCGCGGCGGCGACGCCCATGCCCCAGCCGCGCGCCGCGAGGCCGGCGCGCGCGCTCACGTTCTCGAAGCTTCCATCCCCCCGGTTGCGGTAGACGGCGGGCCCGGGGCTCGAGCCCGAGCGGTGCCGCTCGAGCGTCGAGCCCTGCGCGAACACGACGTCCAGCCAGCCGTCGTTGTCGATGTCGAGGGCCGCGGCGCCCCCGCCCTTGGCCTCGAAGATGTAGTCCTTGCGGTCCCGCGCGCCGCTGAAGTGAACGAAGTCGAGGCCCGACCCGGCGGTCGCGTCGGTCAGGCGGAACCGCGGCTGCGCCGGGGTGGCCACCCGGGGCGGAGTCGTGGCCTGGGGCGTGCCGCCATTGGCCAGGCAGAGAAGGGCGAACGCAGCGGGGAGCAGGATTCTCAAGCGGGGGAGAGTGTCGCGATGGGCTGGCCGCGGGTCAAGGCGGCGGGTTATCTTCAGCGTCTCATGAGATCGGAGGGAAACCCATGAAGCGAGCTCTCGTAGCGACGCTCCTGTCGATCAGCTGCCTCGGCTGCGAGGAGAAGCAGGCGAAGATGGAAAACCTCGCCGCCGACAACGAGGTCGTCAAGGCCGCCTCGGCCGCGGCGAACGAGGTGATCCGCAACGCGACGGACTGCGCGGTCGCCAAGCCGCTCGTCCCCGAGGCCTACCGCCAGATCGACGAGGCGCGCCAGAACGCGAAAGCCCAGGCGAGCCACCAGATCCTCGACACGCTCAAGACCCAGGTCGACCGCGTGGCGCAGCTGTGCCCCTAGGCTAGCGGGGGGTGCGGGGGGTGCTGAAACCCCCCGCATGGTTCGTCGGCTTGCGTGGTCGGTCTGTTCGCTTACTTCGGCTCGTCGGTCCCAGGCCTGGTCGGCCCGTCACTCCTCAATAGGGGCTCTCGAAGGGGCGCGTCCACGCTTGCGTTCTTGAGATGGGGGGACTTCGTCCCCCCATGCCCCCCTGAGTTGTTGTGGCTTGTCGGGGCGGTCCGGACGGCGGGTGTTGTTGGTTGTCGATCCGTTGCCTATTTCAGTTCCTGCACCGAGATGTTCCTGAACTGAACGAGTGCCGGCGGGCTGGTCCAGACGCCGTTCTTCTTGTCTCCGTGGTGCTGCAGGCCGATCGGGCCCTTGGCTGGCACTTCGGGGAGCTGGGCATTGTCGAGCACCGTGATCCCGTTCAGGACGACCGTGAGCCGGTCGCCCTTCATCGTGATCTCGAACGTGTTCCACTCGCCCACGTCCTTGTCGGCGTTGGCTCGCGGCGTGACGCCGGCGCGCACCGCGGCTGGCAGCTTCGTGTCCATCCGGTAGCCGTAGACCTCGCCCGAGCCCGTCGGCCAGCACCAGATGTTGACCTGCGACTTGCTCGAGCCGCGCAGGTAGACGCCGGAGTCGGAGTCGGGCACCTGGAGCTTGATCTCCTTGCCGTCCGGACCCTTCTTGTGGCTCCCGTCCTGGCGGATGATCGGGACGTTGGGGTTGACGTAGGGCGTCTCCTTGATGCGCCACTCGAGCCGCAGCACGAAGTCGCCGTACTCTTTCTGGGTCCAGAGGCTCTTGTCTCCGGTCGCCTCGCTGGCCGCGTCGTAGTCGATCACGCCGTCGACGACCTTCCAATGACCGTTGTCGCCGGCGGGGACCTCCCAGCCCGAGAGATCCCGGCCGTTGAAGATCGGAACGGAGCCGGTTTCTGCGGAACGGGCGGTGCCGGCGACGACCAGGCCCGCGACGGCGAACGTCGCGCTCCACACGGCAGAACGCTTCGGCATGATGGCCTCCCTGGAGACGATGCGCTGGCTCGACTCCGGATGCTAGTGCCGGAGGGCGGGCCTCGGCAAGAGCGGCCGCGCGGCGGGCTCCCGGCTTGTGGTAAGGTCTCGCCCGGTCGCCGCCCGGCCGGTACGGCCACGGCATCTCAGCAGCCATTACAGGCGTGGAAGGAGGCGGTTCCGGCATGACCCCTGAGCTCACCCTGGCGCCCGCCGTGCGCGTCAAGCTGTCCGCGATGATGTTCCTGCAGTTCTTCGTCTGGGGCGCCTACTTCGTGACGATGGGCACCTACCTCTTGCAGGGCCTGCGCTTCACGGGAACCGAGACGGCGCTCGCCTACAGCACGATGCCCTGGGGCGCGATCGTGGCGCCGTTCGTGATCGGCATGATCGCCGACCGCTTCTTCGCCGCCGAGAAGCTGCTCGGCGTGCTTCACCTGGTGGGAGCGGCCCTGCTCTACTGGGTCTCGACCGTCACGACGCCCACCGCGTTTTTCTGGGTGCTGCTGCTCTACGCGCTCTGCTACAACCCGACGCTCGCGCTCGTCAACGCGATCGCCTTCAACCAGATGGCGAGCCCCGAGAAGCAGTTCCCGGGCGTGCGCCTCTTCGGCACGATCGGCTGGATCGTAGCGGGCCTGATCGTCGGCTCGCTGGGCGTCGAGGCGACCGCGACCCCGTTGCTGATCGCGACGGTGGCCTCGGTCGTCTTCGGCCTGTTCGCCTTCGCGCTGCCGCACACACCCCCCAAGTCGCTCGGGCGCAAAGTCACCGTCCGCGACGTGCTGGGGCTCGACGCCCTCTCGCTCATGAAGGACCGCTCGTTCGCCATCTTCGTGCTCGGCTCGCTGCTGATCTGCATTCCGCTGGCGTTCTACTACAACTTCACGAACCCGTTCTTGAACGAGATGGGGCTCGAGAACGCGGCGGCGAAGCAGAGCCTGGGCCAGGTGTCCGAGGTCCTGTTCATGCTCGTGATGCCGTTCTTCTTCCGGCGTCTCGGCGTGAAGTGGATGCTGATCGTCGGGATGGCGGCGTGGGCCGGGCGCTACCTGCTGTTCGCCTACGGCAATGCGCAGGAGCTCGTCTGGATGTTCTACGGCGGGATCCTGCTCCACGGCGTCTGCTACGACTTCTTCTTCGTCACGGGCCAGATCTACGTGGACAAGGCCGCGCCCAAGTCGATCCAGGCGAGCGCTCAGGGCTTCATCACCCTCGTCACGTACGGGGTCGGGATGCTGATCGGGTCCTGGGTCTCCGGGCCGGTGGTGGACCGCTATGCGCGGGCGGCCGAGGGCGGCGGCCTGGTGAGCCACGACTGGACGGCGATCTGGCTGTGGCCGGCATCGATGGCGTTCGTGATCATCCTGCTGTTCGCCTTCTTCTTCGACGGGGGGAAGGCCGAACAGAAGACCGCGGCTTGAGGGGGCGCTGACATGGCAACACTCGACTGGATCGTCGTCACCGGCTACTTCCTGCTGCTGCTCGGCATCACCTGGTGGGTGATCCTGCGCAACAAGGCGACCGCGGAGGACTACTTCCTCTCCGGCCGCAGCTTGGGCTGGCTGGTCGTCGGCGCGTCGATCTTCGCCTCGAACATCGGCTCGGAGCACCTGGTGGGGCTCGCGGGCGCCGGGGCGACCAGCGGCGTCGCGCTCGCGCACTACGAGCTGCACGCCTGGTGCCTGCTGGTGCTCGGCTGGGTGATGGTGCCCTTCTACATGCGCTCGCGCGTCTACACCATGCCCGAGTTCCTCGAGCGGCGCTTCTCGGGCACCGCGCGCACGGTGCTCTCGGTGATCTCGCTCGTCGCGTACGTGCTGACCAAGATCGCCGTCGGGATCTACGCGGGCGGCGTCGTGTCGGGCACGCTCATCCCCGAGTGGCGGCTGTCGCTCGGAGGCCTCGAGCTCGACAGCTTCTGGATCGGCTCTCTGGCGGTCGTGATCCTGACCGGCATCTACACCGTGCTCGGCGGCATGCGCGCGGTCGCGTACACCGAGGCGGTGCAGACGGCGATCCTCGTGCTCGGCTCGGCCGTGCTCACCTGGTACGGGCTCGAGGCGATCGGGGGCTGGGGCGCGTTCCGCGCGGCGCTGCCCTCCGACATGTTCAACCTCTGGAAGCCGCTCGTGCCCGCGGGCATGGAAGGCACCTGGGCGCCGGTCAAGGAAGCCGGCCGGATCGCCTGGTATTTCAACGGCAACTACCCGTGGCTGGGCATGCTGTTCTGCGCGCCGATCATCGGCCTCTGGTACTGGTGCACCGACCAGTACATCGTCCAGCGCACGCTCGCCGCGCCCGACGAGCGGGAGGCGCGCCGCGGCACGATCTTCGCGTCGCTGCTGAAGCTGCTGCCGGTCTTCATCTTCATCATCCCGGGCATGCTGGCCGTGGCGCTGGCTTCTACCGGGGCGATCCCGGCGCTGCAGCAGACGCTCCTCGACGCGAACGGCCAGGTCGTCAACGCCCGGGCCCAGGCGGCGTTCCCGCTGATGGTCCAGCACATCCTGCCCGTGGGCATCCGCGGGCTGGTGGTAGCGGGCCTGCTCGCCGCGCTGATGAGCTCGCTCGCGGGCGCCTTCAACGCCTGCTCGACGCTGTTCACGATGGACTTCTACAACCGGCTGCGGCCGGGAGCGACGCAGGCCCAGCTCGTTTGGATCGGGCGCGTCGCGACGACCGTGATGGTGCTGGTCGCGATCGTCTGGATCCCCGTGATCCAGGGCGCCCGCGGCCTCTACGATTACCTGCAGGGCGTCCAGGGCTACCTGGCGCCGCCGATCTTCACGGTCTTCTTCCTGGGCGTCTTCTTCAAGCGCCTGAACGCCAAGGGCGCGCTCGCCGCGCTCGGCACCGGCTTCCTGATGGGCCTCTTTCGTCTCGCGGTCGACACGCCCGTGACGCTCGGGATGGCGGGCTACGCTGACGGCTACGCCGAGGGCTCGCTGCTCTGGATCGTCAACAACATCTACTTCCAGTACTACAGCGTGCTGATCTTCCTGGTCTCGGCGGCCGCGATGGTGATCGTGAGCCACATGACCGAGGCGCCGCCGGAAGCGCAGCTCAAGGACCTCACGTTCGCGACGCTCAGCGAGGAGCACAAGCGCGAGTCGCGCGCGAGCTGGGGCATGGCCGAGGTGGCGTGGTCGGGCTTGACGCTGGTGCTGATCCTGGTGGCGTACCTCTACTTCAACGGCTAGAGCTCGTGGCCCGGCTGATCGAGACGCCGACGATCGTCCAGGCCGCCGGCAACAAGCCGAAGCGGATCGAGGAGTTCGTCGGGCTCGTCAACTCGGGCACCGCGGAGGCAAGCGTCGCGCGCATGACCAGCCCGTCGGGCTGGGTCGAGCCGGGCCAGACGCCCGAGTTCGACGAGTTCACGCTGGTCCTGCGCGGGACGCTCCGGGTCGAGACGCGCAACGGCACGCTCGACGTGCGGGCCGGCCAGGCCATTGTGGCGCCGCGCGGGGAGTGGGTGCGCTACAGCACGCCCGGTGCGGACGGAGCCGAGTACGTGGCCGTCTGCGTCCCGGCTTTCGCGCCGGGGACGGTGCACCGAGACGAATAGGGGACCTGACCCCACCCATCCTCTTCAGGGCCGGCCGGCTTCGGCGAGCACCTGGCGCACGGCAGCGCTCGACAGGAAGCGTTCGCGCAGGACGTCGTCGTCGACGCCGCCCGCGATCGTCCGGACGTCGCCCGCCGCGGCCACGAACGCGCGTTGCGCCGCGGCGTCGTCGCCGAGGCGGCGCCGCAACAGGCCCAGAACGCGCTGTGATTTCCAGCTCTCGAGCGGCGCGGGGTGCTGGTCGAGCGCGCCGAGCGCCCGCTGCAGCCGCGCCGCGGGCCGGCCGACGTCGGCACCTCGAGCGAGCTCGGCCTCGCCGGTCAGTCTGGCCGCCGTGCACACGTAGCCGCGAGCCCCCAGGCTGCGGGCGAGCCTCGCGAGCCGCTCGGCGCGCTCGACGGCCAGGTCGTAGGCTCCCCGGGCCGCGTGGTGCTCGCTCGCCACGGCCTCGAGCCGCAGATCGTTCATCCACCTCATCCACTCGCTGGCCTTGATTCCCGCCTCGACCGTTCCGAGCAGCGCGCCCGCTCCCTCGGAGTCCCCTGTGCGAACGCCGTCCACGCACAGGTTGAGCAGCGCGTCGACGTTGGGGGCCCAGGGCTCGCGGTTCTCGCGCGCGAGCGCAAGCGCGCGCGTGTCGTAGCCGCGCGCCTTCTCCACGACCGTGAGCTCGCGGTGGACCCAGCCGAGGTGGTTGAGAAGCCGCGGCTCCCAAAACAGGTCGTCGTTGCGGCGAGCCAGAACGATCGTGTTCTCGAAGTCGACGAGCGCCTCCGAGATCCGTCCCTGGTTGGCGCGCGCCAGCCCGGTGAACATTCGCGCGAGGAACGCCTCGAAGCCGTCGCCGCGCTCCTCGCACAGCACGAGCGCCTCGACGAGCCGCTCCTCCGCCGCTCGGTACTCGCCCTGCCAGTAGTGCACGAAGCCGCGCAGGCTCAGGCCGATCTGGCGCGCGCCGCCAGAGCCGCTGCGGCGCGCGCCCGTGATCACGGCGTCGAAAGTAGCGGCGGCCTCGTCGAGCCGGCCACGCACCATCAGCACGAGAGCCGTCCGCGCGCGCGCCTCGGCGATGAGGTGCGCCGACACCTGCCGTTCGGCGAGCTGGAGCGCCTGCTTCGCGCACGACTCCATCTCGGGAAGCCGCTGCGCGAAGAAGTGGGCCGTGCACAGGCGGCTGAGCGCCTCGCACTGCGCGTTGCGTAGGCCGGCGGCCCGCGCCTTCCCGGCCATCGCCTCGTAGTCGCGCGCGCAGTCGTCGAAGCGCCCGCGCATCTGGCGCGCCGAGGCGCGCCGCCCGAGCAGCGCCACCTCCAGCGGCTGCGCCTCCTCGCGCGGCAGCTTCTCGATCAGCCCGAGCGCGGCCGAGTAGTGCTCGACGGCCTCGGCGCTCGCGAAGCGCCGCGCCGCGTGCTCGCCGGCGAGGGTTCGGAAGCGGGCGGCGCGCGCGAAGTCGCGTGCGCGCTCGAAGTGCTCGGCCATCTCGGCGGCGCGCGTGTGCGCGTTCTCGCCAAAGCAGCGCAGCATCAGCTCGCCGGCGCGGCGGTGCAGCTCCGCGCGGCGCGGCGCGACCAGGTCCTCGTAGAGCACGCGCCGGTAGAGGCCGTGCGCGAAGCGGTAGCGGGTGCCGAGCGTGCCGTCAGGCAGGTCCTCCTCGCCCAGGCTTTCCAGGGCTCGGTGCACGCGGCTGAGCCGCTGCAGACGTTCCTCGACCTCGAGCTCGTCGCCGCCGGCGAGCGCTCGCGCGAGCGCGCTCGAGAATTCCTTGCCGAAGACGCTCGCGACGGCGAGCAGCTCGCGCTCCGCGGCAGGCAACGTGGCGAGGTGCGCGCGGAGCAGGTCCTTGACGTCCTTCGAGGGCTCGAGGTCGAGCTCCTCGAGCGGTCGCGCAAGGCGGAAGCCGTCGCTGCCAGGGGCGATGTCGCCGCGCCCGGCGAGCAGCTCGAGCAGGCTGCGGACATAGAGCGGCAGGCCCTCGGAGCGCGCGTGCAGTGGCGGCGCCAGCCCGGCGGCGAAGTCGTTGCCTTCGAAACGCCGCTCCAGCCACTGCAGCACGTCGTCTACGCCCAGCGGACCGAGCGCCAGCTCGCGACCCTGGCCCGCCGTTCGCAGCTCGAGCATTGCGTGATAGAGGGATGGGTTGAGCGTCTCGACCTCCGACGCCCGGCAGGTGCAGAGGAACAGAATGCGCTGGCGTGCGCTGCGGCGTCCGAGGTGCTGGAGCAGCTCCACGCTCGCGGCGTCGGCCCACTGCAGGTCCTCGATCAGCAGCACCACGGGGAATAGACGTGTGGCCGCCTCCATGAAGTCGCCAGCCTCGCGGATCATGCGCTCCTGCGTCGCCCCGGCAGTCTGGCGGTGGAGCGAGCCGTCCGGGTCGGGCACCAGGGCGGCGGGCAGCAACACGCCCACCGTAGGCGCCCAGGTCTTGACGAGATCGACTGCAAACTCTCGCCCCCGGCTCGACGCGAACAGCCGCCCGAGAGCGTCGAGGAAGGGCTGGAAGGCCTCGCCGGGCCCCTGCCGCTCGAGGCAGCGTCCGCCCACGATCGTCGTCGGAACGGCTCCCGCGCGGACCCGGCGGACCAGCTCGCCGACGAGCGCGGTCTTGCCCGCACCTCGCTCGCCCGTCACGAACACGACGCCGCCCGACCCCGCGAGTGTCGCGTCCAGTCGCTGCTCGAGCCACGCCAGCTCCGAGCGTCGCCCCGCGAAGAGATGCGTCGCGTCGGACCGGGCTTCGCGCGCGTGGGGAGCCGGGGAGGCGGCAGCCGCGCTCGCGGCGTGCAAGGCCTCGGCCATCTCCTGGGCGGTCGCGTAGCGCTGCTCGGGGGTCTTGGCGATCGAGCGCCGCAGCACGGAGTCGATGCGCCCGAGCGGCGCTGCGAGCGGCGGCGGCTCCTGGTGCAGCGTCGCCGTCAGGACCTCGACCACCCGGGCTCCCGCGAACGCCCGGGCTCCGGCCAGGGCCTCGTAGAGTACGGCACCAGTGGCGAAGAGGTCGGCTCGGCCGTCGACGTCCCCGCCGAGGATCTGCTCGGGCGCCATGTAGCCGGGCGTGCCGATCAGGACGCCGCCGCCCGTGAGCTCCGAGTGGCTGATCGGCGATCCCGGCGTCGCCGCTTCGGAGGCGGGCAGCTGGGCGTCCTGGGCCTTCAGCGAGCCGACCAGACCGAAGTCGAGCAGCCGAGGACCGTAGGGCGTGAGGTACACGTTGGAGGGCTTGAGATCGCGGTGCACCAAGCCCGCGGCGTGGATCGTCTGGAGTGCTGCCAGCATGCCCGTGCCGAGCGAGACGGCCTCGGCCGCTTCCATCGGCTGGCGGCGCAGGCGCATCGAGAGCGGCTCGCCGCTCAGGAGCTCCATCGCCAGGAAAGGCCCGCTCACGTCCTCCCCGACCTCGTAGAGTGGGCAGACGTTGGGGTGGCTGAGCCGCGCCACGGCGCGAGCCTCGCGCCAGAAGCGGCGCCTGGCCGAGTGGTCGACGGCCTTCAGGCGCTTGATGGCCACGCGCCGGCCGAGCACCTCGTCCTCGGCTTCGAAGACCGTGCCCATTCCGCCCTCGCCGATCTTGCGCAACACGCGGTAGCGGCCGATCGTGTACGGCGAGGCTCGCCCGCGCGCATTGCGCCGCAGGCGGTCCAGCAAGCGCCGAAGCGGTCCGGGCCGCTTCGGCATCCGCGGCCCGCCGGCCACCGCACGTGTCTCCTCGATCATCGAAGCTCGGGCCCGGGCTCGGGCGGATCATCGATGGCTCGCCCCGCGCGGATCCCCACCTCTTGGACGGACGCGGCGGCCGAGGTTCGCGTGGGAGCTCGAACGGCCAGCCGAGCCCCCAAAAGAAAACGCCCCCGCCGGACGAGCCGGCGAGGGCGTTTTCGGGAACGGCTGGCTTAGCCGACTACTTCCAGGCGTTCGGACGGAACCGCACGCCGCCCCAGAGCTGGTAGTTGTTGTCGATGTTGTCGAGCTCCGAGAAGATCAGGCGGCCCTGGCCGACGAGCTGCCACTTGCCGTCCTTGTCGAGGTCGAAGCCGCCCTGGAAGAGCGGCCCGAGCCCGCCCGAGTCCTGGCCGAACTCCCACCAGGAGATGCCGGCGCCGAAGAAGCCGCCGCCGAGCACGCGGTTGACCGCAACGTTGCCGAACATCGCGGTGTGGGCGTCGTCCTCGTCGATCGGGAACTTCACGCCGAGCGCGAGCTCGAGCTGAGTCTTGTCCCCGATCATCGGCTGGAAGCCGATGTCGAACCCGACGAGCGGCGCGCAGCGCGAGAAGGCGGCGCCGGCCAGGAAGACGTCCTCGTGGTCCTCCGCGTCGTCGTGAGTCATCCGCTCCTTGCCGAAGTAGCCGCTAACGAAGATCGGGAGGCCGCCCTTGACGTCGACCTGCGCCGTGCACTCGTTGGTCGAGACCTGGTTGGCGTCGTCGGTCACCACGGCACGCAGCGTGTGGATGCCGCCCTTCTTGATCACCACGTCGTTGCGGCTGAGCGCGGTGCCGGGCAGCTCGAAGGTGTCGACGACCTCTCCCTTGGAGTTGAGGACCTCGATCTTGGCGGACTTCACGCCGCCCTTGACGCCGGCTGCGATGCGCGAGCCGCTGACGTCCACTGTGAGGGGCTTGCCGGCCTTGGCCGGAAGCGGGCTCGCCGTGATGCCGCAGGTCGGCACGCAGGGCTTCACCACGACGGTCGTCGTCGCCTGCTGGCTGCCGGAAACCGCCTTCACCTCGTAGGTGCCCGGAGTGGCCGCGCCCGTGAACGTGAAGCGGAAGCTCCCGTTCGTGAGCTTGTCGGAAACCGCCTCCTTGCCGTTCACGAAGAGCTTGATGTCGTTGTCCGCGGGCGGGTTCTGGACCGTGATCGCGTAGTCGACGGGCTGCGTGACGCAGGTCTCGCGCGCGCCGCTCAGGCTGACGACGGGCGGCAGCTCGGGCTTCTTGACGCACGCCGGGTCGACCGTGTCCGCGCCGATGTCCTCAACCCAGAAGTTGCTGCACGCCTTGGGCGTGACGAGCCGATAGCGCCGGCACTTCGAGGAGAACTCGAAGCCGAAGGCGTCGATCGGCTGCTTGCCGGCCCAGAGCACGTCCCGCATCGCGTAGGCCTTGCCCTTCTTGCGCGCGGCCATGAACGGCAGCCGCGTCCCCGAGGGGACCTGGATCGCGGTGATTTCCGTGCTGGCCGCGGCGCGATCGAGGTCGGCGACGTCGCCTGCCCAACCCACCTCGGCGAGGACGGCTGCGACGTCCGCCTTCAACTTCTCGGCGCGCAGCAGCACGCGCAGATCGTCGGGCTTCTTCAGCGGTTTCGCGAACCGCGTGGCCGGGTTCCCCAGCCGGGTCGCTTTGTGCTGCTGGGCCTCGCTGATCGCGAAGGCGCCCAGGGTGAGGGCAGCGGCGATGCTGGCCGTGAACTTCCTGCTCATGTCTCGTCCTCCGTTGCACGGCGACGCCGGTACCACGGGCTCAAGGTCCCGCCCGTCCGTCGTCAAAACAGGAAAAAGCGAACAAGGGACGGAAGCACCCGACCCTCTTTCGGGAGGCTATCACACGGATACATATCCCTGAAAGCCTGTCAATACTGACAGGCTTTTGTGCCTGGGGCCTCGGTGATGACAGTCCCTCATGCTTCGGGCCAAACGTCGCCCCGTGCGACGCGCCCCCAAAGGCCTCAGGAGCGATCGCTCGCAGACGACGCGCCGGCCTCGGAAACCAGCCGTGGCAGCTCCTCGACGAAGGCCGAGCGCGCGAGCACCTGACTCGCTCCCGCGGCGCGCGCCGCCTGGGCGTGGTCCGCGCGGACATGGCTCACGAAGGCCACCACCGGAAGCGTTTCGAGCCCGGGGAGCGCTCGCAGCGCGGCGACGGCCTCGCGCCACGGCAGTCGCTCGCTGTCGGCGTCCACCAGCACGAGGCTGGCGCCGTTCGTGGCGGCGGCGACGAGGTCCGTAGCGCATCGCGCGGAGGCCACCGTGACGCCCGCCGCGCGGCCCGCCTCGCGGATCCGGCTCAGGAACAAGAGGTCGTCGACGAGCGCGACCAGCTTCGGCATCCGCCGCCAGTATAGCCATAATGGATGCTCCGGAACCGAAGCCGCATGCCGAAGCGAGGAGCAATGAGCCGCTGATGGGCCTCTCGGAGCTGCACCCGGAGCAGCGCCGCAGCACGCGCGCTGCGTTCCTCACGATCTTCGGCACGCTCGCCGGGCACACGCTGCTCGAGACCGCACGCGACGCGCTGTTCCTCGCGCGGCTGCCAGCCTCGCACCTCGCCTTCGTCTACTTCGCGATCGCCATCGTCGCGGTCGCGGCCAGCCAGTCGCCGTGGGGACGGCGGCGGGCGAGCGGGCCTTTCGGGCTCAGCCGGCTGCTCGGAGGCGGCGCGCTCGTGACATTCGGCTTCTGGCTGCTGCTGCGCGGCCAGCACCCGGCCGAGATCTACGCGCTCTACGTGTGGACGGGGCTGCTCGGCAGCCTGGCGGTGCTGCAGTTCTGGATGGTGCTGGGCGACCTGTACACGCTCGGCGAGGCGAAGCGGCTCTACAGCCGAGTGTGGCTGGGGAGCCTGCTCGGAGCGACGACGGGCGCAGCGTGCGCCCGCATGCTGGCGCAGAACGCGCCGGCGAGCGCGCTGGTGCTCGCCGCCGCCCTCGTGCTGGGCGTGACCGCGATGGGCCCCGCCATGGCGCTCGGCCGCGCCGCCGCGCGCGTGAGCTCGCGCCCGCGTGTGTCCGCGTCGCTCGTCGACGGCCTCAAGCTGCTGCGTGGCGACGCGTACCTGCGAGCGCTGGCGGTGCTGATGCTGGTGTCCACGATCGCGCTCACGCTCGCGGACTACGTGTTCAAGAGCGCGGTGGCGCGCGCGGTCCCGCCCGAGGAGCTCGGGGCCTTCTTTGGCGGCTTCTACGCCGTGCTCAACCTGATCGCGCTCGTCGCGCAGCTCGTGCTGGGAGGCTGGCTCTTCCAGGCGATCGGCCTGCACCGGGCGCTCTGGGTGCTGCCGTCGCTCCTCTTCCTGGGCGCCGCCGGCCTGGCGCTCGGGGGCGGCCTCGTCGCCGCCCTGCTGCTCAAGGGCGTCGACGGGTCGCTGCGCAACTCGCTGCACCGCACCGGCACCGAGCTCTTGTTCGTTCCGCTGAAGCCCGGGGTGCGCAACCGAGCCAAGCCGCTCGTCGACATCGTCGGCCAGCGAGGCGGACAGGCGGTCGCGTCGATCCTGATCCTCTCCGAGAGCATGCTGGCGCGCGGAGATGTGGTGCTTGCGGGCGCGGCCGCGGCGACGGCGCTCGTCTGGGTGGCGCTCGTGGCCGACCTCAAGGCGCTCTACCTCGACGTCTTCCGCGTCGCGCTGCGCGAGGGCACGCTGCGGCCGGCGATCGACCTGCCGCCCGTGGACCTCGCCTCGCTCGAGGCGCTGATCGGCGCGCTCAACAGCTCGGACGACCACGAGGTGCTGGCGGCGATCGAGCTCTTGCAGGTGGAGGGCCGCGCGCGGCTGGTGCCGGCGCTCATCCTGTACCATCCGTCGCAGGCAGTCGTGCTGAAGGCGCTGCAGCTCTTCGCGCGCGAGGGCCGGACCGACTTCCTGCCGGCCGCAGACCGGCTGCTGCAGCACTCCGACCCCGAGATCCGCGCCGCGGCGCTGCGCGCGCGCACCAGCGTGCGTCCCGACGGCGAGCTGCTGCTGCGCTCGCTCGCCGACCCGAGCCCGCTCGTGCGGGCGACGGCCGTGGCGGGCTGCGTGGCGGGGGGCTTCGAGGTCGAGACGGCGCGACGGGCGCTCGACGGCCTGGTCGACTCCGCCGGCGACGAGACGCAGGTGGCGCTCGCGCGCGCGATCGCCGCGCAGCCGTCGCCCGCCTTCGAGGGCGTGCTGCTGCGTCTCGCGGAGCGCGGCACGTCGCAGACGCTCGTCCAGGTCGCTCGGGCGATGGGGGCCGCGCGCAGCCCCGGCTTCCAGCACGTGCTGCTGGAGCTGCTCGCCCAGCGCGAGGTGAGGAGCGACGCACGCGCCGCGCTTTTGGCGTACGAGGGCGAGGGGCTGGCGTTCCTCGAGCAGGCGCTCTCGGACGAGGCGCTCCCGCTGGAGCTGCGCCGGCACCTGCCGCGAACGATCGCGCTCTTCGAGCCGGCCGCGGCCGCGCAGGTCCTGGAACGACGGCTGATCCAGGAGCGCGTGGGCGCGCTGCGCTACCGGATGCTGCGCGGGCTCAACCGCATCGTCGCGGCCTCGCCCGAGGTCGCGCTGGACGGGGGGCTCCTGGGCCAGGCGACGCGCGCGACCGCGGAGGGCGTCTTCCGCGTCCTGCACTGGCGCGGCGTGCTCGAGGCGGGGGCGGCCGCGCAGCCGGCGCGGCGCACGGAGGGGCACGGACTGCTGGTGCAGCTGCTGAAGGACAAGGAGGCCCAGGCGCAGGAGCGGCTGCTGCGGCTGCTGGCGCTGCAGCACCGGAGCGAGGACTTCCGCGACATCTACCGCGGCCTGCGCTCGAGCGACGCGCGCCAGCGCTCGAGCAGCCGCGAGCTGCTCGAGAACCTGCTGCGGCCGCCGCTGCGCGCCCCGATCCTGGCGATCGTGAGCGAGGACTCGGACGCGACGCGCCTCGCGGGCGCCGGCGAGCTCTACGCGCTGACGGCGCTCGACTACGACGCGGCGCTCGGGCGGATCCTCGCCGAGGGCGGGGAGTCGCTGCGCTGCATCGCCGCTCACCTCGTCGGCGAGCTGGGCCTCGTCGCGCTGCGGCCGCGGCTCGAGGCGCTTTCCGCGGGCCACCCCGGGTTCTTCCTGTCGCGGGTGCTCGAGCGAACGCTCGCGCGGCTCTCGAGCGTGCCGGGGACGGCCCATGCCTGAGGCGCGCACGATGCCGCCCCTCGAGCGGCTCTTGTACTTGAAGCGCATCCCGATCCTCGCCGGGCTGCCCGCCTCCGAGCTGCTGACGATCGCCGACGCGGCGAGCGAGCGCTTCTTCCCCAAGGGCAGCGTGGTGTTCCACGAGGGCGACAGGGCGAGCTCGATGCACTTCGTGGTGGAGGGCGCGCTGGCGCACGAGCGGCAGGGCCGCCGTGTCGGCCTCGTGGGCCCGGGCGGCGGGCTCGGGGCCCTGCCGCTCTTGGCACGGGCCGCCATGGCGTCGCGGGCCGTCGCGGAGAGCGACACGCTCACGCTCGAGATCGACGCGGACGCGGTCGCCGAGGTGCTCGAGGATCGCTTCCAGATCGTCCAGTACCTGCTCCGCGAGCTGAGCCGGCAGGCGCTCGAGTTGCTGAGGCGGAACCGGCTCGACCCGAATCTGTTCGCCCCCGAGCTTCCGGTGTCGCTGCAGGAAGACGGCGGGCTCGACCTCGTGGACCGGTTGTTGCTGCTGCGCCGTATGCCCGTCTTCGGGCGCACCTCGATCACGGCACTGGCCGAGCTCGCGCGCACGATGGCCAACGTGCGCTACGAGGTCGGGACGCAGCTGTGGCAGGAAGGCGAGCCGTCGCAGGGCATCGTGATGATCTCGAGCGGCCGCGTCCAGGCCTCGGGCTCGGGCGAGGTGGCCTTCCAGGCGGGGCCGGGGTTCCCGCTGGGCGCGCTCGAGGCGCTCGCGCAGACGCCGCGCTGGTACGCGGCGCGCGCACTCACCCCGGTCGTGGCCCTGCAGCTTCAGCCCGACGTGCTCGTGGATCTGCTCGAGGACAATTTCGAGATGGCGATGGACTACCTGGCGCTCGTGTCCTCCGTGACGCTCCGGATCCTGGCCTGGAAGGCCGAGCAGGAGCCCGGGTCGGAGGCGGCTCTCGAGGGCTGGAGTTCGCCTCAAGTCCTTGCGGGTGCCCGCGAGGCTGGACTAAGCTCCGGGAGGGCGGGAGGTAGCCATGAGCCATGAAGACCGGAACGGGGCGTCGGGTGTCGTCCTTTCTTTCCTGGTCGGGGCGCTTTCGGGCGCCGCGCTCGCCGTCCTGTTCGCGCCGCGCTCGGGACGCGAGACGCGTGATCTGCTGAGCGAGAAGCTGCGCGAGACCGGCGATCGCAGCCGCAAGGCGGGGGAGCGGGCGATCGAGCGAGGGCGCGAGGTGGCCGACGACGCCGCCCGTTACGTCGATCGGCAGCGCGAAGCGCTCGAGAAGCGGCGCGACCGCCTCGCATCGGCGGTCGAGGCTGGCAGGCAGGCCTACCGTGACGAGAAGGAGAAGATGTAACGCTCCATGGAGCCCTGGGGGATCGTCTTCCTTGGTGTCATAGCGCTCGCTTCGCTCGTCCAGGCGGGATTCCTGATCGGTCTCGTGGTGGCCGGGCTGAAGCTCGCCCGGCGCATGGACGCGATCCAGACGCGCCTCGATCGCGAGGTCACGCCGGCGCTCGAGAACTTCACGCGCGTGTCGCGCGCGGCCGCGGAGATCTCGGACCTGGCCACGCTGCAGGCGCGCAGGCTCGACCTGCTGCTCGCGGACACGATCGACAAGATCGAGGAGACGACCGGCGTGATCCAGCAGTTCGTGGTGCGCCCGCTCAAGCCCGTGGGCAGCATCCTGGCGATGATCAGGGGCGTGCAGAAGGGAATGGAGGTCTTCCTCCAGCTCGGAGGCCGGCCCCAGGGCGTGCACCCCGTGCCGCGCCGCAAGAGCCACGAGGACGACGAGCACCTGTTTATCTAGCTGCTTCCTTGACGCGCCGGGCGATCGTGCGCTCCAGCCGGTTGCGGTCCTCGGGCGCGAAGCGGCTCGTTTCGATCACGACCGAGCGGCCGTCGCGGGAGCGCAGGTTGATCGCGTTCGCGCGGGGCTCGACGGCCTCGAGTTCGCCCCACGCGAAGCGCATAGCACCCGTGAGGGTGCGCTTCTGCAAGCCGGCTTCGAGCGCGTCGATGCGGTAGCGGACCTGCGAGGCGGCGAGAGCCAGCAGCAGCAGGCCGCCGCAGCCCAGAGTCGCCGCCAGCGCTCGTGGCCGCGACAGGAGCGCCGCAGTGCCGGCCGCGAGCGCGCCGGCCACGGCGGCCGCCGGGTGGGTCCAGGGGTGGTCGACGATCACGCCCTCGTTGGCCCAGGTGAAGCGCGGCGCGCCGAGGGCGACGGCTGCCAGCGCAAGGGCGACGACGATCGGCAGGAGGCGGAGGGCGCTCCGCCCCGTCAAGAAGCCTGGCCCCGCTTGAACAGCCGCTTGAAGAGGCTGCCGCCCTCGCCGGGGAGGATGCCCAGCTCTGCCGAGGCGTCCTTGTGGCCGGGCCGCAGCTCCACGGCGCGCTTGAACATGCCCTGGGCTCGAGCGTCGAGCCCGCTGGCCTTGTAGACGAGGCCCAGCTCGTAGTGCGCGTCCGCGTTCGTGGGATCCTCCCGCAGCAGCTGGTGGAGCGTCTCCTCGGCGCGCCTCAGCCAGTTGGGGTTCTTGGAGTAGGCGCGCGCGAGCAGCAGACGGCCGCGGTGCTGCTGGCTGCGCGGCTCCATCCGGGGCAGGGCCGACTCGAGCATCTGGATCGCGTCCCAGTAGCGAGCCTGCGTCAGGAGCCGCTTCGCTCGCATCAGGATCTCTTCGGGGGGCACGTAGGCGCCCGGCTCCTCCTCGGGAGCCGGCGCCACGGGCGGCGTGGGCGTGACCTGGGTACTGGCGGCCGTCGCCGGCTGGCGTGGCACGCTGCTCGTGCGACGCACGATGCCGGAGCGGGACTCGTAGGAGGCCCGGCTGCGCGCCTCACCCAGCACCTCCCACGCCTCGCCCACCCGGATGAAGATGGCCTCCAGGATGTCGCTGATGTCCTGGATGCGCGCGTCGCGCTGGGCGTCCGGGTGGAATCTCTTGACGAGCGCGACGTAGGCGCGTCGCACGTCGGCGTCGGTGCAGCCCGGCTCCACGCCGAGCACCTCGAAGTGGTTCTTGAGCGGCAGCGCCTGGAAGAACTCGAGGATCTCGCGCCGCCTCTCGATCGTGGCGGGGTCGAGCGGCACCTTCGCCGCCTGGACCGGGAGCGGAGCCTCGGGAGCTTCGGCGGGCGAGCTGGGGGGCTCGTCGTCGGGCACCGCCTCGACGGGCAGCGGGTCGTCATCGTCCGCCTCGGCGATGATGTCCGGGGCGTCGTGAGGCTCCGTGTCCGCGGCGTCCGGCGCCGTGGCCGCGAGGGGGCGGAAGGGCTCCGTCGGGGCCGCGACCTCGGCCAGCGGTTCCGGCCCCGCGAGCCTGGGGCCTGCCGCGCGGAACTCGACGCGGCCCGTGAGCACGAGTCCGAGCAGCGCCCGCTCGGCTTCCTGCGGGTCGAGCGGCACCAGCTCGAGCACGTCGCGCACCGACACCATGCCGTCGATGCGGGACAGCAGGTAGCCCTCGGTGAGCGTCAGCGTGCGCTCGTCCGCGAGCGCCGCCGTCGCGACGAGCCGCCGGTCGAGGTCGCCGAGCGCCTGGCGCACGGCGTCGTCGTGGCGCACCTGGCGCACGGCATCCAGGATCAGCGGCTCGGTCGCCACCGGTATCTCCATCAGGCCCTGCGGCGCTTCGGCGCCGTCGTCGAAGCGCGACTCGTGCTCGAGGTCGGCCAGGCGCTCGACCAGCCTGTCGCGCAGGCTTCCAGGCGAGGCCGGGGCCTGGACGCTCGGCTTGCGCATCCCGATCTCGGTGAGCACGCGCTCGAGCCGCAGCCTCACCGAATCGCTGGGTCTCGGAAGGCTACCGCCGTCCCCGCCCGCAAGCCCGAGCGCGACGATCTGCCCCGCCTCGAGCTGGACGCGGATCGCCGCGTGTTCCTGGCCCACCACGAGCACACCCGTCCGCCTGGACCGGAACGCCTCGGCGAGAACGGCGAGGCCGCCTTGCGGCGGCTTTTCCTGGGTCATCTGGCTTCGCCTGGAGACCGCTAGTATACCCGGCGCCTTGACGCCCAAGGCCCCGGGGGCCAAACTGCCGATTCCGATGGCCCAGGTGCTGGTCGTCGACGACGACGCTCTCGTCGGCAAGACGCTTCTCGACCTCCTCAGCTTGCACGGCTACGCGGCGACGCGCGCCGAGTCGGGCGAGCGCGGGATCGAGGAGCTCGCGGCCGGCGTCTTCGACCTGGTGCTGCTCGACCTGCGCCTGCCAGGAATGAGCGGCTTCGAGACCTGCGCGCGCATCCGCGAGCTGCACGGGCCGCACCTGCCCGTGATCATGATGACGGCGTTCGGGGACCCGGTGGCCGTGCGGCGCGGCTACGAGGCCGGGGCCGACGATTTCCTGCACAAGCCGATCGACACCCCGGCGCTGATCCTGAAGGTGCGCGCCTTCCTGCGCCTCAAGTCGACCCACGACGAGCTCGCGCGCAGCCGCGAGCAGGCGCAGTCGCGCGCCCGGGACCTGTCGCGGCTGCACGAGATCGGCCGCGACTGGTCGCTGATCGCCGAGCCCGCCGAGTTCAACCGCATGCTGACGCAGCGGCTCTCCGGCCTGATCGGCGCGCCGATCGTCGGGATCGCGCTCCACGACCCCGCGACGCGGACCATGGAGGCGGCGCTGCCGGTGCACGGGCTCTCCGACGAGCGGGCCAGGGCGTTCCGCTACGTCGCGCGGCCCGAGTACCGGAGCCTGTGGAGCCCGCGCAGCGGCCGGCCCTACGTCAGCAACCAGCCCGGGCTCGACCCGCGGCTGTCGCAGGAGATCGGCCTCATGGCCGAGGCCGAGTCGGTGGTGCTGGTGCCGCTCCTGGCCGAGGGCGAGCTGATCGGCCTCCTCGGCGCAGCGGACAAGCCCGGCGGCTTCAGCGAGGGCGACGTCCAGATCCTGTCCACCTTCGCGGGCCCCGTCGCGACCTTCCTGCGCAGCCGCCAGACCTTCGACCAGAAGCGGCGCCAGGCGGCGCGCTTCGAGCGCCTGGCGGCGCTCGTCGGCGACATGGCCGCGGTCTCGGGGCGCGCGCGGCTGCTCGACCTGACGGTGAAGCGCGTGCAGCGCGACCTCGGTTTCGAGCGCGCGGCGTTCCACGCGCCGCGGCCGGACGGATCGCTCTTCGTCGAGGCCGAGGCGGGGATCGAGCCGGGGACACTCGACCCCGAGGCGCTGCGCTGGGCGCTGCGGCTCGCCGCGCCGCTCGAGGCTTCGCGCAGCGAGGCGGCCACGGAGCTGGCGGTGCCCGTGCGCGCGGGCGAGCACGCGCTCGGCGTGCTGACGGTGCTGCGCGGCCGGCCCGGGGCCTTCGACGAGGAGGAGACGAGCCTGCTCTCGACGCTCGGCGGCCAGCTCGCGCTCGCGCTGCGCCGCGCCGAGAGCGAGGCGGCGACCGAGCACCTGGCCCGGCAGATGGCGACGCTCTACGACCTGGGCCTCGAGACGTCGGCGCTCACCGATCTGCAGGCGCTCTTCGCGCGCGCCACCGAGGAGGCCGGCCGGCTGATCCGCGCGGACCACAGCTCCGTGTTCCGCTACGACGACCGCGAGCGGCTGCTGCGCCTGTTCGCCGTGTGGGCGAGCGAGCCGTCCCCCCCGCCTGAGCCTCGGCCGAGCTTCAAGCTGGGCGAGGGCATCGCCGGGCGCGTGGCGCGCGACCTCTTGCCCGTGCTCGTCAACGAGGCCGAGAAGCACGAGGACTTCGTGCCGCGCGAAAACCCGGTCACGCGGATCCTGTGCGTGCCGCTCACGCACTTCGACCGCGATCGCTCGGCGACCGTGCTCTACGGCGTGCTGAACGCGACCCGGCGACCGGGCTCGCAGCCCTTTACCGACGACGACCTCGAGTACCTGACGCGCTTCGCGGGCCAGCTCTCGATCGCCGTCGCCAACTCCGTGGCGTTCGCCGCGGAGCGCGAGCGCAGCGATCAGCTCGCGCTCGTGAACGGGGTCCTGCGCGAGTCGGCCGCGCTCCTGTCGCGCGAGCGCATCCTCGGGACGGCGGTGGCGCGGATCCAGGACGCGTTTCGCCCGGGGCTCGTCGCCATGCTCGTGCCGGAGGGCGAGGTGTTCCGGATCGCTGCGGCGGCGGGCCGCAGCGGCCGCGACGAGGGCTGGGCGGGCTCGCCGCTCGCGGAAGGCCCGCAGGGGCGCGCGCTGCGCGAGCGCGTCACGGTCGTCGCGGGCGAGGGCGATCCCGGCTTTGCGCCGCAGTCGAAGGACGCCGCCAGCGCGCTCGCCGTTCCGATCCTGGTGGCGGACGAGGTCGCCGCCGTGCTGTACGTCGAGGGCGACCGTTCGATGGCCTTCGACCGCGGGCAGGTGATCACGCTGCAGACGCTCGCCGACGGGATCGGGATCCTGCTGCGCAACGCAGAGCTGTACGGGACGCTCGAGCACACGAATGCGCGCCTGGTCGAGCTCGACCGCACCAAGAGCGAGCTCGTGAACGTGGTGGCGCACGACTTCCGCTCGCCGCTCGCCGCGATCCTGGGCTGGGCGGAGCAGCTGGCCGCGGACGGCGCCGCGCCGCGCGAGGACCAGCGCGCCAAGGCGCAGGCGATCGTGGGCGCCGCCTCGCGCATGGCCGCGCTCATGGACCGCACGCTCGAGACGACGCGGCTCGAGACCGGGCAGTTCGCCTTCGACTTCCGGCTCGTCGAGCTCGGCTCGCGGCTGCGCGAGACGGCGGCGCAGTTCCGCTCCGACCCGGAGCACCCGCTGATCGTGGAGCTGCCCGACGAGCCGCTGCCGGCGTGGGCGGACGGCGAGCGCATCGCCGAGGTGGTCGAGAACCTGCTCCAGAACGCGATGAAGTATTCGCCGGGCGGTGGCGAGGTGCGGCTCTCGGTGAGGCGGGAGCGCGAGACCGCGGTCGTGAGCGTGAGCGACCACGGCATCGGGATCGCCTCGGACGACCTCGCCAAGCTGTTCCGGCCGTTCTCGCGGCTGCGCGACCGCAAGGCGAGCGGGATCGAGGGCTTCGGCCTGGGGCTGTCGATCTGCGAGCGCTTCGTGCGCGCCCACGGCGGCCGCTTCGAGGTCAAGAGCCGGCCCGGCGAGGGCTCGACCTTCAGCTTCACGCTGCCGCTGTTCGGCGCGTCGGCCCAGTCGCGCATGCCGGTGCTGGTGCTCGCGACCTCCGACGCCGGGACGCGCCGGGACGTGCGCCGCACCGCCGAGCCGCTCGGCTTCGCGGTGCACGAGGTCCAGGACGGCGTCGAGGCGGTCGAGGCGGCGGCGCGGCTGCGGCCGGCGGCGCTCGTGCTCGAGCGCATCCTGCCGCGGCTTCGGGCCGACGAGGTCGCCGAGCGGCTCTCCGAGCAGGCCACGACGCGCGAGGTGCCGATCCTGCTGCTGGGCGCCGCCGACGACGCGGTCGGGCGCTTCCGCGAGTGCCTCCCGCACCCGCTCGACCGTAGAATGCTGCAAGCGGCGCTCGAACGGCTCGGCGCGCCGGTTCACTGAGGCTCCTGAGCGGTGCGTGAAGTCCTGGCGGCGGCGCTCGAGGCCGAGGCGCGCGGCGAGCGCGCGGCCCTCGTCACGGTCGTGTCCACCGAGGGCTCGACGCCGCAGCGGGCGGGCGCCCGCATGCTGGTCTACGCGGACGGGCGCATCTTCGGGACGATCGGGGGCGGCTGCCTCGAGGCGGAGATGAGCTGGCGCGCCCGCGAGGCGATCGAGGCGGGCCGGCCGCGGCTCGCGGCCTACGACCTGACGCCGGAGCAGGCGGGCGAGGACGGGCTCGTCTGCGGGGGGAAGATGCAGGTGTTCATCGAGCCGATCGAGGGCGTTCCTGTGCTGTGCCTCTTCGGAGCCGGCCACGTGGCGCAGCCGCTCGCGCGGATGGCAAAGGCGTGCGGCTTCCGCGTCGAGCTGTGCGACGACCGCGTCAAGTACGCCAATGCCGAACGCTTCCCGGAGGCCGATCTCATCCTGGTGGACGGCTTCGCGGCCGCAGCGGAGCGGATGACGCTCGGGCCCCGCTCGTACGCCGTCGTCGTGACGCGCGGGCACAAGGGGGACGCCGAGGCGCTCGAGGCCGCGCTCGCGCGCGGCTCGCGCTACGTGGGGCTCCTCGGCAGCCGGCCCAAGGTCGTTCACATCTTCAGCGCGCTCGAGGAGCGGGGAGTCGCCCGGGAGCGGCTCGCGCGCGTCCACGCCCCGATGGGGCTCGAGATCGGCGCCCAGACTCCCGACGAGATCGCGGTCAGCATCCTGGCCGAGATGATCGCCGTGCGTCGGGGCCTCGACCCAGCCGCTGTCCGTTCGATGCGCATGGAGCTGCCCGGACGGATGTCAGTTGGCAGGACTTCAGACACTACTTGAAGTAAAACTTTAGCTGCAGTACCCTAACCGCCCAAAGGTCTGAATGAAGGACCTCCGAGCGGTCATCCTCGCCTCCCTCCTCGCGCTTCCCGCCGCTGTCCTGGCGGGCGACAAGCCCGTGGTGCCTCCGCTGGCCCAGGACCACTGGAACGGGTCCCAGACGCTCCGTTTCAAGACTCCCGAAGGCTGGCTGGTGAGCAACACGTCAGGACAACAGGTGGAGGTGACCGATGCCCGCGGCGACGGGATGAGGCTGCGCCTGCTGCGCTGGTCGGCCGAGATGGGCCTCGACAGCACCCACATCGACTGCATGCTGCAGCGGCTGGCGGGCCCGATGGAGACGAGCCTTGACGTCCGCTACGAGTACGACTTCGTGGGCGGCGAGGTCGACGGGCGTCGCGTGCTCGACTCGGCGTTCGTCGTGGAGTACGACGCGGTCATCGACGGCGACAAGAAGTGGCGGCAGCGCAACCTGACCATCGTCGGGAAGGGCGAGTCCGTCTGCATCGTGACCTACGTCCGGAACAGCCTCTGGAAGAAGTCCACACCGGCACGCAAATTGCTCACTTCGCTCGCGGAGAGCGTGAAATGGCCTTGAGCGTGTCCGAAGTCCTGCCAGGGGCAGGCGCCGCCACCACGCGCCGCCAGATCTGGTCGATCGGCGGCGGCAAGGGCGGGATCGGCAAATCGCTCCTGGCCGCGTCGATCGGCTGGCAGCTGGCGCGCATGGGCCGCCGCGTGGTGCTCGTCGACGCCGACCTCGGCGGCGCCAACCTGCACACCTGCCTCGGGCTTCCGCCGCCGGAGCGCACGCTCTCGGACTTCATCCAGAGGCGCGTGCCCTCGATCGACGACGTGCTGATCGACACGCAGGCGCCGGGCCTGCGCGTGATCAGCGGCGCCGCCGATCTCCTCTCGGCCGCGAACATCAAGCACCTCCAGAAGGTGCGGGTGATGAACCAGGTCCGTGCCCTGGACGTGGACGTCGTGTTGCTGGACCTGGGGGCGGGGACGAGCTTCAACATCCTCGACTTCTTCCTGCTCTCGGACGTCTCGATCCTGGCCGTCGTGCCGGAGCCGACGTCGATCGAGAACGGCTACCGCTTCATCAAGAGCGCGCTCTACCGGCGGCTGCGCGCGGTAGCTCAAACGGAGTCGCTGCGCGATCTCGTGGACTCGGCGCTCGATCCCAAGAACCCGGAGGGCATCCGCACGCCGGCCGAGCTCGTGTCCCGCGTCGAGGCCGAGGACCCCGAGACCGGACGCATGCTGCGCCGCGAGATGTCCTCGTTCCAGCCGCGCTTCGTGGTGAACGAGATCCGCGACGTCGCCGACGTGGCGATCGGGCACCAGCTGGTCGCCGCCTGCGGGAGGCACCTGGGCCTGCGAGCGACCTACGCGGGCTTCGTGCACCACGACGACGCCGTCTGGCGCGCGGTGCGCCGGCGCCGGCTCTTCATGGCCGACGCGCCCACCTCGCGCGCCGCGGAAGAGATTCGACAGCTGACGCGCGGCCTCGTCAAGGGAGAAAGCCTGGGCCATGGCTACTGACATCCACTCGCCGGGACAGGACCTCTACGCCGTTCTCGGACTCGAGCCGCGTGCCTCGTCCGAGCAGGTCGAGCGGGCGTACCGCTTCTGCGTCGAGCTCTACGACGAAGGCGCCCTCGCCACCTACTCGCTGCTCGAGCCGGCCGAATCGGAGCAGGAGCGGGTGCGGGTGCGCGAGGCCTACGATGTGCTGAGCGACGAGGCCAGGCGCCAGGCGTACGACGCGGCGCAGGGCTTCCTGCCTCCCGACGCGCCCGTGCTGCCGTTCCCGCCGCCGCATCTGGCCCGCGCCGAGGCCGAGCTGCCGAGCGTCCTGGCCGGCGCCGACCTCAGACGCATCCGCGAGGCGCGCGGGATCTCGCTGCGCCACATCGCGTCGGTGACCAAGATCGGCCTGCGCTTCCTCGAGTACCTCGAGGAGGACCGCTTCGCGCTGCTGCCCGCTCCGGTCTACCTGCGCGGCTTCCTGCAGGAGTACGCGCGGCTCGTGGGCATCGACCCGCGGCGCGCGATGGACGCGTACATGTCGCGGCTCGCCCAGAAGTAAACAAGAGGCAACCGGCCCGCATTTCGGGGGTCCTAGGGGGGCGGTAGCCCCCCTAGATCAAGGAACGGAAGCGTGGACGTTCCCCTTCCAAGATCCCCCTTGAAGAGTCACGAGGCTCGCTTGAGGAGTCCGAGTCCCGGCCGGTCCGGCAGAATCAGCCGCCCGTCCTTCACGCGCACTCCTTCCCAGGGGTCGTCGCTCACCAGCAGATGGCCGTCCAGGTCGGCGAAGTCCACGAGCGGCGAGAGGTGCGCGGCCGCCGTCGTGCTGGCCGAGCTCGAGACCATGCAGCCGAGCAGGATCTGGAGCCCGCACGCGCGCGCGGTGTGGATCATGCGCAGCGCCTCGCGCAGGCCGCCGGCCTTGTCCACCTTGATGTTGACCCCGTGGAAGGCCTCGGCGAGCGCGGGGATGTCCTTGATGCGCAGGCACGCTTCGTCAGCGAAGAGCGGCAGCGGCGAGCGGGCCTTCAGCCAGCGGGCCTCCTCGAGCATCGCGGCCGGCATCGGCTGCTCGACGAGCTCGACGCCGCGCTTCGCCAGCCACTCGAGCTTGCGGATCGCCGTCTCCTTGTCCTTCCAGCCCTCATTCGCGTCCACGCGCAGGGGCTTGCCGGTCACGCTGCGGACGGCGTCGAGCGTCGCCTCGTCGCTCTCGAGGCCCACCTTGACCTTGAGCACGGGGAACTCGGCGGCCTCGCGCACCTTCTGCCGAGTCAGCTCGGGGGTGTCGATCCCGATCGAGAACGTGGTGAGCGGCGCCTCCCCCGGGTCGAGGCCGAGCAGCCGATAGACGGGGATCCCAAGGCGCTTGCCCAGCCAGTCGTGGAGCGCGATGTCGAGCGCGGCTCGCGCGGCGTACTGGCCGTCGAGCGCCCTGAAGGCCTCACCGAGGAAGCTCTCGGCGCGCCACGGGTCGCCCGTCGCCGCGAGCGGCTTCACGGCCTCGAGCGCGCGCGTTCCGGAGGCGGCGCTCTCGTCGTAGCGGACGATCGGTGCGCCGGCGCCGATGCCCGTCGCGCCTTCGCGGGTGAGCCGCACCTCGATCGTGTCGCGGTACTCGCTCGACGACATCGTGGTGGTCCAGGTGTGGCGCAGGTGCAGCCGCACGGTCCGGACCTCGAGCCCCTCGCGCGCCGCGTCGGCGGCAAGTGCCGTCTCGCGTCGCAGCGCCGAGGTCGCGGCCAGCGCTGCCGCCGCGCCGATCAACTCTCTTCGATTCATGGGTGGCGGAGTATAGTCCCCTGCAACTCGGGGCGCCCCGAGTTGAGCCCGACGCTGTCAACAGAGCACTCTCGTCGGCCCCCGCTGGCGGGCGCCTGAAGCTATCCGCCTACGGATCGGGTTTGATGGGTCCCGGCGGAGCCTTCTTCGGCGAGTCGGTCTTGAACCCCTTGGCCTTCCAGTCGTTGAGCGGGCAGAACGTCGCGGTCTGGTAGCCGTTCTTCTCGAAGAGCTCCGCAGCACGGGAGCTCCTGCCGCCGCCGTTTCAGGTGAAGACGAGCTGCACGTCCTTCGGCACGTCCTTCATCCGGGCTTCGAGCTGCTCCATCGGGATATGGAGCGCGCCGGGGATGGAGCCGCTCTGGATCTCCTCGTCGCTGCGCACGTCGATCACCAGCAGCTTCTCGCCCTTGTCCAGCCTGGCCTTGAGCTCATCGGCTTTCGTCTCTCGGGCCGTGGCCGACCGCTGGGCCCAGGCGGGTGCCGCGAGGGCGAGGCCGCTCACGATGCCAGTCGCGATCCAGCTCTTCATTTTCGTCTCCGTGTGGATGGTACTCCCGCCCCGCCCCCGGAGGGTGCGCAAAAGCATGAAGAGCTGCCAGACCGCCCCGGCACGCTGGTCTATGATGTCGCGGCCGGACGACGAGGGGGAGCGAGGTCGCGCCGCGTGGACGAGCACAGCTTGATCGACAGGGCAGCCGCGGCCTTCTCGCGCGCCGTGTTCACGGCGAGCGACCTCGTCTACGGGCCCTGGACGATCGCGCTCTTGTTCGGGATCGGAATCTTTCTGACGCTGCGCTTTCGCATGGTGCAGTTCGTCCACTGGCGCGAGGCGCTCGCGGCGATGCGGCGCGCGCCGGCCAGGGGCGGCGGGGCGCTCACGCCCTTCCAGGCGTTCACGACCGCTCTCGCGGCCTCGATCGGAACCGGCAACATCGCCGGCGTCGCGACGGCGATCGTCTCGGGCGGGCCGGGAGCCCTGTTCTGGATCTGGTGCTACGGCATCGTGGCGACCGCGATCAAGTTCGCGGAGGCGGTGCTCGGCGTGCGCTACCGCCAGCTCGGCGAGGGCCGGCTCTCGGCGGGGCCGATGCACTACCTGCGCGACGGGCTCGGGATGCCGCGGCTCGGCTGGCTCTACGCGCTCATCGCCGGGATCGCGGCGCTCACCACGACGCCGTTCACCCAGCCCAACTCGATCGCTGTGGTGCTGGAGAGCGAGCTGGGCGTGCCGCCGCTCGCGACCGGGATCGGCGTGGCGCTGCTCACGTGGCTCGTGATCGTCGGCGGGGTGAAGTCGATCGGCCGCGTCGCCGAGAAGCTGGCGCCCGCCAAGGTGATCCTGTACTTCGCGGGGGGCATGCTGGTGCTGCTGCTCCACGCGGAAAGGCTCCCTGCGACACTCGCGCTCGTCGTGACGGAGGCCTTCTCCTTCCGCGCGGCCGCCGGCAGCGCGGCGGGGATCGGCATCATGGTCGCGATGCGCTACGGGCTGGCGCGCGGCATGTACGCGAACGAGGCCGGCTACGGCACGGCGGCAGTCGTCTACGGTACCGCGCAGAGCGAGCGGCCGGTGCTGCAGGGATACGCCGCGGTGCTCGAGGTGTTCATCATCTCGTTCGTCACCTCCACGATGAGCGCGCTCACGATCCTGGTGACCGGCGTCTGGCGCTCGGGCCTCACCAGCACGCCGGCCGTCGCGGCGGCCTTCAACCAGGCGATCCCGGTCGTGGGAGGCTGGGTCGTGGCGTTCTGCTCCTTCATGTTCGGCTACACGACCCTGATCGGCTGGGCGTACTACGGCGAGCAGTTCCTCGAGTACATCTTCGGGCCGCGAGTCGTGACGCCGTACCGCTGGCTCTACAGCGGCCTCGTGGTCTTCGGCGCGACGGGGCGCGTCGACCTGATCTGGGCCTGGGGCGACCTGATGAACGGGCTGCAGATCTTCCCGAACCTCGTGGGTGTCGTCGGCCTGAGCGGCGTCGTCGCGCGACTGCTGAAGGACGAGGAAGAGCGCGCGCGGGTCGGCGCGGGGGCGGCCGCATCGTGACCGGATTCGTCCGCGCCGGCGCGGAGCTGCTGTGCGACGGCGTGTCCCTCGAGGCCGCCGCCGCCGAGCACGGCACGCCGCTCTACGTCTACAGCCGGGCCGCGATCGAGGCGGCCTACGCCGCATACGCGCGCGCCTTCGCGGCGGTGCCGCACCGCATCTGCTACGCGGTCAAGGCCAACGGCAACGGGGCGATCCTCAAGCTGCTGGCGAGCCTCGGCGCGGGTGCGGACATCGTCTCGGGCGGCGAGCTGCTGGCCGCGCTGCGGGCGGGCTTCCCGCCGTCGCGGATCGTGTTCGCGGGCGTCGGGAAGACCGACGCCGAGCTGGCGCTCGGCCTCGAGCACGGGATCGGCGAGTGGAACGCGGAGAGCGAGGACGAGATCGAGAGGCTCGCCGCCGCCGCGACGGCTCGCAGGATGCGCGCGCGGCTGTCGCTCCGCGTCAACCCCGACATCGACGCGCGCTCGCACCCGTACATCTCGACCGGTCTGCGCGAGAACAAGTTCGGCGTGGACATCGCTGCGGCGCTGCCGATCCTGCGCCGCGCGCGCGAGCGTACGGGAATCGAGGTGATCGGGGTCCAGAGCCACATCGGCTCGCAGATCGTGGACACGGCACCGCTCGCCGGCGCAGCCGTCGCCCTTGCGGATCTCAGCCGCACCCTGCTCGACGAGGGCTTCAAGCTCGAGACGATCGACATCGGCGGCGGCCTGGGTGTGAGCTACGACGGCGCCGGCGTTCCCGACGCGTCGCGGCTGGCGGCCGCGGTGCTGCCGGCGCTCCAGGGCCTGCCGCTCACGCTGCTGCTCGAGCCGGGGCGCTCGCTGGTCGCGCCGGCAGGGGCGCTGCTGACGCGCGTGCTGTACGTGAAGCAGGGCCACGGCAAGCGCTTCGTCGTGGTGGACGCCGGGATGAACGACCTCTTGCGTCCGTCGCTGTACCAGGCGTTCCACCGGATCGAGCCGGTGCGCACGCGCGAGCGGCCGCTGGAGCTCGTGGACGTGGTCGGCCCGGTCTGCGAGACGAGCGACTTCCTGGCGCGCGCCCGCGAGCTCGAGCGCGTCGAGCCGGGCGAGCTGCTGCTGGTTCGCGACGCCGGCGCCTACGGCTTCGCGATGGCCTCGAACTACAACATGCG
>DATBSL010000033.1:0-8249 GCA_036559805.1 Vicinamibacteria bacterium | reverse complement strand
GCCCGCTCGAGGCCGCGCTCGACGAGCCGGCGGCGCAGGTCCTCGTCGTCGAGGATGCGGGCGATCCCGCTCGCGATCTCCTCCTCGCTGTACGGGTCGATCAGCAGCGCCCCGTCCCCGACGACCTCGGGCAGCGACGAGATGCGGGAGGTCAGCACGGGCGTGCCGCACGCCATCGCCTCGAGCGGCGGCAGGCCGAAGCCCTCGTAGAGCGAGGGGAACGCGAAGACCGTGGCCATCCGGTAGAGCGCCGCGAGCGTCTGGTGCGGCACGAAGCCGAAGAAGCGCACCTCCTGGCGCACGCCCGCCTCGTCGGCTGTACGCCGCAGCGAGCCGTAGCGGCCGACGTCGTCGCCGATCAGGACGAGCCGCAGGTCCTCGTTGCCCTCGAGCGCCCGCACGCGGGCGAATGCCCGGATCAGGCGCTCGAGGTTCTTGTGCGGCTTGACGTTCCCGGCGAAGAGCACGAAGCGGCCGCGCAGCTGGTAGCGCTCGCGCACGCGGTCGGTTTCCTCGGGCCCCGGGTCCTGCAGGAGCTCTGCGTCGATCGCGTTCGGGACCACGTGGACCTTGGCCGGGTCGGTGGCGGGGTAGAAGCGCAGGATGTCCGCGCGCGAGGCTTCGGACACGGTGTATACCAGCGCGCTCTTGCGGATCGCGTTGCCCATCACGTAGCGCGCGTAGCGGAAGGCCATGCGGTTGGGCAGGTATTGCGGGAACAGCAGGTGGATGCAGTCGTGGATCGTGACGACCGAAGGCACCGGGCAAAACAGCGGCCGGATGTAGTGCGGAGAGTGCAACAGGTCCGCACCCAGCCGCCGCAGCTTGAGCGGGATCGAAATGTGCTCGCGCAGCCCATAGCCAGGTGCCGTGTCCACGACCGGCACGAAGTTCTCGGCGAGGTCGCGAAGCGTGGGCTCGTCGGCCGGGTTGCAGAACAGCAGGTACGTCGTCTCCCGGTCGAGAGTCGCGAGGTGGCGGACGACGTTGCGGACATAGGTTCCGATCCCATAGTCGCGCCACTTGCGTGCGTCGATCGCGATCTTCAAGGCTCCCAAGTCCCGCGCAGACAGTAGCATGAGGACCGTTTTCGGCCCAAGAGAAAGCCTGTCGCCGAAGCGGCTTCAGCGACCGGCGAGGGCGAGCCGCAGGAGCGCGAGGCTCTCCTGTCTGCCGGACGCGTCGGCGCTCAACGCTCCCCGCACGACGCCGGCCGTTGCGCGCAAGGCGAGCAGCACGCGCAGCACCGCGTTCGGAACGAGACCGCGGTGCGTGCGGTAGTAGCGCAGGTGGCTGCGCTGGTACTCGAGGCGCGCGCGCTCGGGCGCGCGAGCCATGCTGCGGCCGAGGGCGTGGCGCGCCACGGCGGCTGGCGTGAAGACGACCTCGAAGCCCGCGGCGCGAACGCGCCGGCACAGGTCGGCGTCCTCCTCGTAGAGGAAGTAGCCTTCGTCGAAGCCCGAGACGGCGTCGAAGGCCGCGCGGCGGACCATCAGGCAGGCTCCCGATATCCAGTCGACCGCGCGCTCCCGCGAGTGCAGCGCCTCGGCCTGGGCGAGCGCGCGCGGGTGGCGCGCGGCGACGCCCCGCACCAGCCGCCGCTGGCGCCACTCGGAGACGAGCGAGAGGTCCGGGCCGGTGGAAACCTGGATCTCGCCTCGGGCGCCGAGCGTCCGGGGCCCGGCCACCCCGAGGCGCGGGCGCTCGTCGAAGAGCGCGGCGAGCGCCTTGAGCGCTCCGCGCTCCAGGGCGGCGTCGGGGTTCAGGAACAGCAGGAGCGGCGCCCGCGTCGCGTGGGCGCCCTGGTTGCAGGCGCGCGCGAAACCGTGGTTCTCGGGATTGGCGATCACGGAGGCGGCGGGGAAGAAGGCACGAACCGCGTCGGCCGATCCGTCGGTGCTCGCGTTGTCGACGACCACGGTCTCGATCGGGACGCCGTCTCGCCCGAGCGGCTCGAGGCAGCTTGCAAGCGTGTCGCGCGACTCGTACGAGACGACCACTACCGCGACGCGGGGCGAGGAGCTCATGCCCCGGCGGCTTCGACGAGCAGCTCGCGCGTGAGCCGCGCGGTCTCCGCCCACGAGTGGCGCGCCGCGAGAGCGCGGCCGGCCGCGACCAGAGCCGCGCGCGCGTCGCCGTCGCGCAGTACGCGGTCGAGCGCCCGCGCCACGGCCTCCTCGTCGCGCGGGTCGACAGCGATCGCCGCGTCCCTGAAGATCTCGCCGAGCGAGGGCGCGCGGCCGACCACGAGCGGCACACCTCGGGCCGCTGCCTCGAGCGCGGGCAGGCCGAAGCCCTCGTACTCCGAGAGCGACACGAACGCGTCCGCGGCGGCGTAGCGCAGCGCGAGCTCGCGGTCGTCCACGAAGCCCGTCAGGCGGACCGTCCCGCCCAGCCCGAGCGTTGCGACGAGCGCCTCGAGGTCGAGGCGCGGGTGGGTGCGGTTGTCGCCGACCACCTCGAGCACGAGCCCCGGGTGCCGCTCGCGCAGCCGCAGGACGGCGCGCAGCAGCTCCGGAAGGCAGCGCCGGTTGAAGATCGCCCCGACGCTCAGGACCAGCGGGCCGCCGAGGCCCAGCGCGGCGCGTGCCTCGGCGCGGGGGAGCGACTGCGCCAGGTCGCCGTCGGCTCCCAGCGGGACGTGCGCGGCCCGCTCGGCGAGATCGGGGAAGAGCCGCCGCAGCTCGCGCGCGGTGAAGTCGGAGCAGACCGGGATCCGGCGTGAGGCCCGCATCGAGGGCACGACGAGAGCGCGCCGGCGGAGCGCCTCGGCGAGGGTGAAATCCTGCGGGTAGGCGAAGAACGACAGGTCGTGGACGGCGGTGACGCGCGGCACGTCAAGCCCGAGCGGGCAGGAATAGGCGGGCGAGAAGAACACGTCGAGCGGGTCGGCGCGCGCGGCGCGCGGCAGGAGCCACTGCTCGTAGACGAGGCCCCGGGCGCGGCCGTCGCCGAGCGGGCGCTTGCGGACGCGCTCGTGGTCGAGCACGGGATCGAGCGCGGGCGGGCCGTTGAAGTAGACGACGAGCTCGTCGCCGCTGTCGCGCCAGTGGCGCAGCAGATTGCGGAGGTAGCGGCCCGTCCCGGTCGGGCGCTCCGCGAGCTCGCGTCCGTCGACGCCGACGACAAGCGGCCTAGCGGCCAAGGACCTTCCGGTAGAAGGCCAGCGTCCGCTCGGCCGTGTGGGTCCACTCGTAGGCGCGGCTGCGCTCGAGGCCGCGCGCGCGCAGCTCCGCGGCCTGCGCGCGGTCCTCGAGCATCCGCTCGATCGCGTGCGCGAGGCCGTTCACGTCGTAGGGATCCACGAGGCTCGCGGCGTCGCCCGCGACCTCGGCGAGCGCCGAGCCGCGCGAGCAGACCACCGGCAGGCCCGCGGCCATCGCCTCGACCACCGGCAGGCCGAAGCCCTCCTCGAGCGAGGGCAGCACGAGCGTCGAGGACGCGGCCATCAGCGCGCGGACGTCCCCTCGCTCCAGGTAGCCGGTCGCGACGATCTGCGGGCCCACGTAGCTGCCGCCCTGCGCCCAGTCGGAGCCGGGGCCGGCGAGCACGAGCGGCGGCAGCTGCAGCTTCTTGCGCCGGGCAAGCGTCATGTAGGCCATCACCAGCGTCACGAGGTTCTTCCGCTTCTCGGCGCTGCCGACGTACAGGATGCCGCCGCGCGGCAGCCGCAGCCGGCGCAGCGTCTGGTCGACCTCGGCAGGGGCGGGCGTCTCGCGGAAGATCGGGTCGACGCCGTGGGGGGTGACCGCGATCTTGTCGTCGGGAACGTCGAGCAGGCGCCGCGCCTCGGCGGCCGTGTACTCGGAGACGCAGATGACGCCGTCGGCGCGCTTCACGTGGTCGCGCACCAGCGAAACGAAGTCGCGCCGCGTCTCGCCCTCCACCAGGTCCGGATGCTTGAGGAAGAAGAGGTCGTGGATCGTGACGACGCGCTTGGCGCGCTTCGCCGGGATCAGGAGCGGCGTCGGCGAGTGGACGAGGTCGAGCGTGCGGTCCACCAGCCGGTCGATCGGCGGCCAGCCGAGGCGGTTCCAGGCCGCGGTCAGCCCGCGGACGGGGATGCGCCGGTCCACCATTCGGGCGTTCGGGAGCCACGCGCGCGGCGGGTAGCGCTCCCGGAACGAGGCCGAGAAGTAGGTGAAGCGGTCGTTCGGGGCGAGCGCGGGAAGCCGGTCGAGGAGCCCGAGCACGTAGGTTCCGACGCCGGTCGGACGTGAGAGCGACGGGCGGACGTCGAGACCGAACTCCATGCGCCGCCGAATGATAGCAGGACTGTGTTACCTTCGTGACCTTCGGGGGATCAAGCCTACGTGCAGATCGGTGTGGTCGGGACGGGCTATGTCGGGCTGGTGGTCGGCGCCTGCCTCGCCGAGAACGGCAACTTCGTCGTGTGCGTGGACAGCGACAAGGGCAAGGTGGATCGCCTGCGCAAGGGCGAGATCCCGATCTACGAGCCCGGACTCAACGAGCTCGTGCCGCGCAACGTGGCCGAGGATCGCCTGCGCTTCACCACCGACCTCGACGAAGCCGTGCGCACGAGCGAGGTGCTGTTCATCGCGGTCGGGACGCCCGAGAACGAGGACGGGTCGGCGGACCTGAAGCACGTGCTCGAGGTGGCCCGGGGCATCGGGCAGGCGATGAACGGCCCGAAGATCCTGGTCAACAAGTCGACGGTGCCCGTCGGGACCGCGGCGCGCGTGCGCGAGGTGGTGAGCAGCATCACGAAGCACCCGTTCGCGGTCGTCTCCAACCCCGAGTTTCTCAAGGAAGGCACCGCGGTCGACGACTTCCTGAAGCCCGACCGCGTCGTGATCGGCACCGACGACCCGAAGGTCGAGGCCGTGATGCGCAAGCTCTACGAGCCGTTCGTCCGCACGGGCAAGCCGATCCTGGTCATGGACCCGGCTTCGGCCGAGCTCACCAAGTACGCCGCCAACGCGATGCTCGCCTCGCGCATCTCGTTCATGAACGAGATCGCCAACTACTGCGACCGCGTGGGGGCCGACGTGCGCCAGGTCCGGCTCGGGATGGGGACCGACAGCCGGATCGGCTCGTCGTTCCTGTTCCCGGGCGTCGGTTACGGCGGGTCGTGCTTTCCGAAGGACGTGAAGGCGCTCATCCGGATGGGCGAGGCGGCCGGCGTTCCGTTGCCGGTGGTGGAAGCGACGGAGCGGACGAACGTCGCCCAGAAGGCCAACCTCGTGCCGCGCATCGCGGCGCACCTGGGCGGGCTTCAGGGCAAGCGCATCGCGATCTGGGGCCTCGCGTTCAAGCCTCGCACCGACGACATGCGCGAGGCGCCGGCGATCGCGGTGATCGAGGGCCTGCTGAAGGGCGGCGCCGAGGTGCGTGCCTACGACCCCAAGGCCGAGCCGCAGGCGCGCCGCGAGTTCGGCGACAGGGTGATCCTCTGCGGCCGCGCCAACGAGGCGGTCGCGGGGGCCGACGCGCTCGTGGTCGTCACCGAGTGGAACGAGTTCCGCGAGCCCGACTTCGCCAAGATCCGCACGATGATGCGCCACGCGGCCGTGTTCGACGGCCGCAACATCTACGACCCGAAGATGCTGCGCGACCTCGGCTTCCACTACGAGGGCATCGGGCGGCGGTGAGCGGCTCCGACCAGGGCGTGAAGCGGCGTACGCCGCTCGCGGATCCGGTCCTGAGCGTCGTGATGCCGGTCTACAACGAGCGCGCGACGATCGACGAGATCGTGGGCCGCGTCCTGGCGGTGCCGCTGCGCATCGAGCTCGTCGCCGTGGACGACGCCTCGAGCGACGGCACACGCGAGCGGCTCTCCGAGCTCTCACGCGCGCGCGGCTTCAAGCTGCTGCTGCAGGAGAAGAACCGGGGCAAGGGCGCGGCCGTGCGCCGGGGAATCGCCGAGGCGACGGGCGACGTGATCGTGATCCAGGACGCCGACCTCGAGTACAGCCCGGAGGAGTATCCCGAGCTCATCGACCTGATCGTGCGCGGCAAGGCCGACGCCGTCTTCGGCAGCCGCTTCATCGGCCGCCACCGCTGCTTCCTGTTCACGCACTACCTCGCGAACCTGTTCCTCAACCTGGTCACGAACGTGCTCTACAACACGACCATGACGGACATGGAGACCTGCTTCAAGGCCGTCCGCTCCGAGCTGCTGAAGTCGCTCGCCCTCAAGAGCGACCGCTTCGGCATCGAGCCCGAGATCACCGCCAAGCTCTTCAAGCGAGGGGCCCGCGTCTACGAGGTGCCGATCACGTACGAGGGCCGCGACTACTCGGAAGGCAAGAAGATCTCGTGGAAGGACGGCTTTCCGGCGCTGTGGACGCTCGTGAAGTACAGGTTCACCGACTAGGGCCGCTCTCGCTGTCCGCGCGCGAGCGTCGCCCGGGCCGTAGCGCGGCCCTCGCGCGCCTCGCGGCCGTCGCGAGCCTGGCCGGGCTCGCGGCCTGCGGCGGCAACCAACCCGTGCCGACGGCCCCGCCGGCGCCGGCCGCCACGCGCGAGGCGCGTTGGCTGCAGGACGTGGACTACCTGGCGGCCGAGCTGCCGCGGCTGCACCCGAACCTGTTCTTCCGCGCCTCGCGCGCCGAGTTCGACGGGGTCGTGAGCGAGGTGCGCGCCTCGACCGCCACGGCGCTCGACTACGAGATCGTCGCCGGCCTGATGCGGATCGCGGCGGTGGCGGGGGACGGCCACACGACGGTCTACCGTTGGAGCCGGTTCAGCCAGCTGCCACTCGCGCTCACGCGTCTCGCCGACGGGCTGTACGTGACGGCGGCGAGCGCTGTGCTCGCGCCCGCGCTCGGAATGAGGGTGGTGGCGGTCGGGCAGCTGCCGGTGGCCGAGCTCGAGGCCCGCGCCGCCCGCTACGTCAGCCACGAGAACCAGGCCTGGCTGCGCGTGCAGGCCCCGCAGCTCCTGGCGATTCCAGAGATGCTGCACGTGCTGGGAGCGAGCGGGGAAGCCGCGAGGGCGACCGTCCATCTCGAGGCGGCCGACGGCTCGCGGGTGGCGTTGAGCGTGGACGCTGCCGTCGCGCCTGGCGCGCTCATCGACGTGACGACGGCCTCCGGAGCGCCGCTGCCGCTCCACCTCCAGCGCCGCAACGAGAACTACTGGTTCACGCTCGTCCCGGACTCGCGGACGCTCTACCTGCAGTACAACCGCTGCCAGAACGCGGGCGAATCCCTCTCGTCGATGGCGGACCGCGTGTTCCGTCTCCTGGACGAGGGCGCCGCGGATCGCTTGGTGGTGGACGTGCGGCACAACGGCGGCGGCGACTCCCAGGTGGACGACCACTTGATCGACGGGATCCGCGGCCGCTCGGCGTGGCGGCAGCGCGGCCGGCTCTATGCCCTGATCGGCGGCCCGACCTTCTCGTCGGGCATGTGGACGGCGGACGACCTGCGCCGGCTCGGCGCGGTCCTGGTCGGCAGCCCGACCGGGGGCAAGCCCAACAGCTACGGCAACGTCCGGACGCTGCAGCTCCCGAACTCGCTCGTCCAGGTGGGCTACTCGACCCGCTACTTCGAGCTCGTCGGCGGATCGGACCCCGAGTGGATCGCGCCGGACCTGGCTGTGGAGCCGACGATCGCCGACCTTCGGGCGGGGCGAGACCCGCTGCTGGAGGCGGCCGTGGCTGACCGGCCTTGAGGGCTTGGCCAGTGGGGCACTGATCCACTGCCGAGGGGGGCCTCCGTAGTTGCGACCGGCCAAGGCCCAGCCGTCATGGGCTCGCGGGAGCCCTAGATGTTTCCTCGTGCGAGGTCTGGCGCCCCTTGATCGCCGCCTTCCCGTAGTCGAGCTCGGCGAGGTAGCGGTTGTGGGCTGGGCACAGCAGGCTGATGTTCTCGGGGCTGTGATTGCCTCCCATGCCGTAGGGGCGTCGGTGATGGAACTCGAGTCTGTGCCGCTCGGAGCAGCGTCGGCCCTGCTCGTCGACGAAGCGGCAGCGGTCTGCGTCGCGCGCACGCACGGCGCGTCGCACGGCTGCCGGGATGTGGCGCGAGGGCTTCGAGCTGTGGCTGTCCGAGACCGTCTTGCGAGGAGCAGCCTTGCGGGGAGCGGCTGTCTTGGCGAAGCGCCTCGCCTCGAGCCGTTCGAGCTTCTCGGCAACGGCTCGTTGGATGATCGCGGCGATGTCGCCGTCGGGAACTTCGGAGCGCATGAGGGCCGCGAGCCGCGCGAGCTGGTCGTGAAGCTCGGCGCTGGCAGTGAACTGGACCTTGTAGCGCCCAGGCGAGAGCGGCTCGACGACCGCCCGG
>DATBSL010000032.1:0-10057 GCA_036559805.1 Vicinamibacteria bacterium | reverse complement strand
ACCCGCCACTTCTTCTTCGTCTCCGACCTCGAGTACGACTCGGGCGACGACCTGCAAGGCCCGCGCGTCTTCATCGAGCTCGGCTCGGTGTTCTAGGCAGACCGTGAGCATCGAGCAGCTGGCGTGGGCCGGGTCGCTGCTGGTGGTGGCGGTGATCGTCGCGCCCTATTTCCTGAGCTTCAGGCGGCAGCGCAAGAGCGACCGCGATCGCAAGGCCGAGGCGGTCGCACTCGGCATCGACCGGCCTCCAGCCCAGTTCCCTTTCGTGGACCCCGCGGCCTGCATCGGCTGCGGCAGCTGCGTCGAGGCCTGCCCCGAAGGCGACGTGCTGGGCGTGGTCGGCGGCGTCGCCACGGTGGTGAACGGCTTGCGCTGCGTGGGCCACGCGCGCTGCGAGATCGCCTGTCCGGTGGGCGCGATCACGGTCGGGCTCGGCGACCTGAAGCAACGCGACGACGTGCCGGTGATGGACGAGTGGCAGGAGACGAACGTGCCGGGGATGTTCGTGGCGGGCGAGCTGAGCGGCATGGCGCTCGTGAAGAACGCGGTGATCCACGGCCGCAAGGTGGTCGACCGCATCGCGCAGCGCGTCGCCTCGGCGCGCCGGCAGGATACGGGGAAGGTGTACGACATCGCGATCGTTGGCGGCGGTCCCGCCGGCCTGACGGCGGCCGCGCTCGCGCGCGAGCGCGGCCTGAGCTCGGTGCTGCTCGAGCAGGAAGCCGACCTCGGCGGGACGATCCTGCACTACCCGCGCCGCAAGCTGGTCCTGGTCCAGTCGCTCCAGATGCCGTTCCTCGGAGCCCTCAAGGAGGGGGAGTACGAGAAGGAGGACCTGATCGAGATGTTCCAGGAGCTCACGCGGCAGGCCCGCATCAACGTCCGCTTCAACGCGAAGGTCAGCGCGGTGACACGAGCCAACGGCCTGTTCGAGGTGCGCGCATCGGGGCTTGCGCTGCCGGCGCGCTTCGTGATCCTCGCGCTTGGACGGCGTGGGACGCCGCGCAAGCTAGCCGTCCCCGGCGAGGACCTGCCGAAGGTGATGTACCAGCTGCTGGACGCGGCAACGTATCAAGACGCACGGATCCTGGTCGTGGGCGGCGGCGACAGCGCGGTCGAAGCCACGATCGGGCTCGCGCGCCAGCGCGGCAACAAGGTGACGCTGTCGTATCGGCGCGAGAAGCTCGTCCGCATCAAGAGAAAGAACGAAGAGCGCATCTCCGAGCTCATGGGCAAAGGGCGGGCCAAGGCGCTCTTCGGATCCGAGGTGACCGAGATCCTCGCGGATCGCGTGCGCCTGAAGATGGGCGAGCGCTCGGTCGAGCTGCCGAACGACTACGTGTTCGTCTTCGCAGGCGGCGAGCCTCCCTTCGGCCTCCTGCGCCAGATGGGGATCCGCTTCGGGGGCGACGCCCGGCCTTCGGCCAGCGCGTCGCCCAAGCAGGCTGACCGGTCGATCGCCTAGCATCGCCTGGTTGGCCGCATACAGCCGCCGGTGGGCGGGGACGGAGCCCGTCAGATCGCGGGATAGGCCGAAGGCGCGAGCACGGTCTCCGCCTTCGGCACGACAGCCTTCCGCTTCCAGGCGAGCGCCAGCTCGAGCGCGGGGCCGGCGCACGACGGAATCTGAACCGTCGCAGCCATGCGGCCCTCGTCGACCTCGCGGCGGCCGCTCGCGGGCAGGCCGTCGCAGCCCAGGAACGGGGCGCGGAGCCACTCCGGCCGCAGCAGCTCGAGCGCGCGCCGGGCGCCGCGCGCCATGCTGTCGTTTTGGCACACGACGGCGTCGGGCACGAAGTGCTCGGCCGTCTTCAGGCGCAGCCAGGCCGCGACCGCCTTCTCGGCGCTCGTGTCCGTCCACTCGCCGTTCAGGACGCGCAGCTCGTAGCCGCGGCCGCGCGCGGCGTCCTCGAAGCCGCCGAGCCGAAGCTGCGCCGCGGCGGCGTCCGCGGGGCCCTGCAGGAACAGGACGCGGCGCGCCGCGGGCCGCAGCGCCTCGAGCTGGCGCGCCTGGATGCGTCCGATCGCGGCGTGGTCGGTCGTGATCGCGGCGATCGCGAGGCCGGGGTGCTCGCGCCGCAAGGGCTCGACGTAGGGCGCCGAGCGGTTCAACAGGAACCAGGCGATCCCCGCGCGGGCCGCGTTGCGTGCCACGCGCTCGAGGCCGTCGGGGACGCGCGTGTGCAGCAGGAACGCGGCGGGCCGCTCGGCCTCGGGCGCGTGCACGAAGCGGAAGAGCTGCTGGATCTGCATCACCGCGTTGTCCTCGGCGAAGAGGACCTCGACCTCCGCATTCAAACGCAGCGCCGCCGCCCGCGCGTCCTCCCCCTGGAGCGTCTGGTACTCCTGCTCGGCGCTCGTGAGGCAGACCACGACCCGCTCGCTCATCGCGGGCAGCTTACACCGCGAGGCCGCACCGAGCGCGGGGCGGGGCTTGACTACGAGCGCGGTCTGAACCCTAATACGCCCGCTTCCCGCCACAGCTCGAGCTTTCGCGGCACCATCGGGCGGCGGCCGTGATCGGCGGTACCGACAGGCCGCCCGGTGATCCGCTCAAGAACAACCCGTGGGATGGCTCGTCGAGCCAAATGCCTGAGCGCCGGGGCGCCAGCCTCCCGGGACGCTCGCGGCGCTTTTTCTGACGTTGGTCGCTGGCGAACATCCGAAGGAGATCCATGAAAACGTTGAAAGTCGCGCTCGCCCTGGCGGCGCTGCCGCTCGCGGCGGCCGCGCAGGACGTAGTCAAGGTCGACGCCGCGAAGTACAAGGTGCTGATCGACAACCCTTCCGTGCGCGTGTTGAAGGTCGCCGTCTCGCCGGGGGCCAAGTCCCCGATGCACTCGCACCCGGACGCGATGCTCGTGTCGCTCCAGGACTCGAAAGCCCAGTTCACCCTGCCGGATAGCAAGACCCAGGACAGCGTGATCGGCAAGGAGACGGCCGTCTACACGCCCGCCACCACCCATGCGTCGGCCAACGTCGGCACGACGCCCGTCGACGCGATCCTGATCGAGTTCAAGACGAAGGAACCCGGAACGGCGACGCTGCCGAGCGCGCGCCCGGGAATCCAGTCCAGCGTGCTCGCGGAGAGCCCGCGCGCGGTAGCGATCAAGGCCACCGCGGCGCCGGACTTCGCCGAGGCCCCCGGGACCACGCACGAGTACGACCAGGTCGTGATCTCGCTCGGAGCCAACGACATGTCGCTCGCGATCGACGGCAAGCCGGCGGTCACCAAGTGGCAGCGCGGCACAGCGCAGTTCATCGGCCGCGGGGTCAAGCACGAGTCGAAGAACGTGAGCGGCCGGCCGATCGAGTTCGTCATCGTCGCGATCCGCTGAGCGGTTGCCCGAGGGGGGCGCGCTGCCCCCCTCGGCCCTGTCGCGACACCCGTTGAGCCTGGAGCAGAGTCTCGTCCTCGGCCTCGGCGCCGCGAGCGCGCTCTCAGCGCTCCACTCGCTCCTGGGCGGCGTGCGCTACTGGCGCTACGCGCGCCGCGCCGCGAGACCGCGGCGGAGCGCGCCTTTCTCGACGCGCCCGCAGGTCCTGCTGATCGTGCCGTGCTGCGGAGACGAGGACGGGCTCTCGGCCAACCTCACGGCGCTTTTCGAGCAGGAGCACGAGCGCTTCTCGCTGCGCTTCGTGGTCGCGGAGGCAGACGACGCGGCGGTATCCGTCATCAAGGGCCTGCGCGAGCGATACCCGGGACGATCGGAGCTCGTCATTGCCGGCCCGGGCCACGGCCACGGACAGAAGGTGCACAACCTGCTCGCGGCCCTCGACGCCGGACCTCTAGCGGATGTGCTCGCCTTTGCCGACTCCGACGGGCGGCCTCGGCCCGACTGGCTCGCGCTCCTCACCGACGAGCTCGCGCGGCCCGGGGTCGGCGTCGCCTCGAGCTATCGCTTCTACCGGCCGGTGCCCTCGGGCTTTCCGACCCTGCTGCGCTCGGTATGGAACCTGTCTGTTCTCGCACTGCTCGGGGACCACGACCGGAACTTCGCCTGGGGCGGGTCGATGGCGATCCGGCGGGAGGTCTTCGAGCGGGCGCGGGTCCGGGAGGCCTGGCGCGGAGCGCTCTCGGACGACTACGCGCTCACCCACGCCGTGCGCAGGGCCGGCCTTCGGGTGGCGTTCGTGCCTGAGGTCCTCGTCGGCTCCGAGAGTGCGACGAGCCTCGGCTCGGTGCTCTCGTGGGCCGCGCGGCAGATCAGCATCACCCGCGTCTACTGGCCGCTGCTGTTCTGGCTGGCGGCCGCGAACAGCCTTGGCTCCGCGACGTTTCTCGCTCTCGCGCCCGTCGTCGGAGGGACGCTCCCGCTCACGCTGATGGCGGCCGTCCTGGCGCTCGGGATCACGGCCGGCGGTCTGCGGGCGCTCGCCGTCTCGCGGCTCGCGCCACAGTGGCGTGTGGAGGTTCGCCGGCTGCTGTGGGCCTACGCGCTCATGGCGCCCCTCGCGGGGCTCGTCACGGCCGCTGGCGTGCTTCGCGCCCTTGCCTCGCGGCGCATCGAGTGGCGCGGCACGCGCTACGAGATGCGCTCGCCCCACGAGACGCTGGTGATCGGCCGATGACGGCCCGCGCCGATCCGCGCGCGATCACCTAGTCCTCCGGCCGACCTCCGTCCCGAGGCTACGAGTGTCGGCGAGCTTGACATCTACATTCGTACATGCGAATATTCGAATGTTTAGATATAGAGAGGACGCCCACGATGAACCTCGAGCTCATCCCCGAGATCGCCGCCCGCTTCAAGGCGCTCTCCGACGAGGGCCGCCTGCGCCTGCTCGCCACGCTCCAGCGCGGCGAGATGAGCGTGGGCGAGCTGGCCGAAGCGGTGGGCCGCCCCCAGCCGAACGTGTCGCAGCACCTCGCGAGCCTCTCGCACTCCAGGCTCGTGGCCGCGCGCCGCGTCGGCAATCGCGCGTTCTATCGGATCGCGGACCCGACCGTGCTGCGCATCTGCGAGGCGGTGTGCGACAGTCTGGCCGAGCCGCGGAGGGGCCGGCCGGCGCGCCGCGCGGGAGAGCGTCGATGACGCCTGTGGCCGCGGCCCTCGCGCTCGGCGTCGGGATCCTGACGGTCGGCCAGGCAGCGTGGGCCGAGGACGTGCCGCTCACCCTCGCCGAAGCCCTGGCCCTCGCCGAGAAGGGCAACCCGGAGCTGCTGGCCGCCGCCGCGCGCGTCGAAGCCCAGCGGGCGCGCGCCGACTCGGTGCGACGCAGCCGCTGGCCGCGCGCGTCCCTACAGATGGCCTGGTCGCGCAGCGACCTGCCGGCGGGCGTCTTCGCCAACAAGCTGAACTCGGGCCAGTTTGCGGCGGCGGACTTCGAGCTCGACAGCCTGAACGACCCGGCGGCGCTCGACCACCTGGGCACGAGCCTGCAGCTCGAGCTGCCGATCGACGTCTTCGGCAAGGTCGGCAACCTGGCAAGCGCGATGACGGCTCACGGCGACGCGGCGGCGGCCGGCACCGGCGACGCCACCCAGGAGGTCCGCGCGCGGGTCGTCGAGGCGTACCGGCAGTCCGAAGTGGCCGCGCGCGCCGTCTCCGTGACCGAGCGCGCGCTCGCGGTGGCGCAGGCGAGAGAGCGAGAGATCGAGGCGCGCGTCGAGGCCGGCGGAGCGCTGAAGGCCGACCTGCTGCGCGCACGCGCGCGCCGGCGCGAGCGCGAGGCCGAGCTCGCCGAGCGCCGGAGCCGCGAGCGCATGGCGCTCGCCGGACTCGCGCGGCTGCTCGGCGCCCCCGACGGCACAAGCTACGCACCGACCGAGGCGCCGCCCACGGTCGTCCCGCTCGTGGGCGAGGAGGCGGCGTGGGTGGCGCGCGCGCTGCGGCAGCGGCCGATCCTCGAGGCCGCGCGCCGCAAGCAGGACGCCGCGGCCGCGGCGACGAAGCACGAGAGGAGCGGCATCCTGCCCGACCTCGGCGCCTTCGGCCAGCTCTGGGACAACCGCATCTCGGCCGGCGACGGATCGCAGGCCTGGGCCGTGGGCGTCGGCCTGCGCTGGACGCCCCTCGACCCGGGACGCTCGAAACGGCGGGCGGCGGCCTCGGCCGACGAGCGCGCCGCCGAGCTGGACCTGCGTGCGGCCGCCGACCAGGTGCGCTTCGAGGTGCAGCTCGCCTACCGTCGAGCCACGAGCGCGCGCGAGCGCCACGCCGCGGCCATTGGCGGGGCCGAGGAGGGCCGCGAGGCCCTGCGCGTGGTGCAGGAGCGGCGCCAGGCCGGCGTCGCGACGTTGACGGACGAGCTGGAGACCGAGTCGGCCGCGCTGGGCGCCGTCCTCTCGGAGATCACGGCCGCCGCGGAAGTGGCGATGGCGGATGCGGCGCTTCGGCGCGCCGCGGGGGAGATCTGACGATGCGAAGGACTGCGGTCGCACCCACCCTGACGCTCCTGGCGCTGTGCCTCGGGGCCTGCGGGGGCCACGAGAAGCCCGGGCCGGGCGCGCCCCCCGCCGCCCCGGTTCGCAACGTGACGACCGCCGAAGTGGTGCGCACGGGTGGCGCGGGCACGGCCGCCGTGCCCGGCACGGTCCAGGCTCGCCGGCACGCGGCGCTTTCCGCGCGCCTGTCGGCCTCGGTCACCGAGCTCCCGTACCAGGAAGGCCAGTGGGTGGCGGCCGGGGCGGTCGTGGTCCGGCTCGACGACGGCGCCCTGCGCGCGGCGGCGGCGGCGGCCGAGGCCGCAGTCAAGGCTGCGCGGGCCGACCTCGAGCGCACGAAATCGCTGCTCGAGAAGGGAGCGGCGACACCGCGCGAGCTCGAGCAGATGAGCGCGGCGGCGGCCGCCTCCGACGCCCAGCTCACGGCTGCGAGGGACAACCTGTCCTACGCGGCGTTGCGCGCTCCGTTCGCCGGCCGCATCGCGGCCCGCCGCGTCAACCTCGGCGACGTCGTCAGCCCGGGCACGCCGCTCGTCGAGATCGAGGGCGAGGGCGGCCTCGAGCTCAGGGCCACCGTCGAGTCACAGCTGGCCGCTGCGCTGCGGCCCGGCTCGAAGGTCGCGGCGCAGGTCGACGGCCAGCCGACGTCGCTCGAGGCGAGCGTGACGGCGATCGCCCCGTCGGGCGACCCGACCACGCACCGATTCGAGGTCAAGGCGGACCTCCCCCACGCCCCGGGCTTGCGCGCGGGGCTCTTCGCCCGGCTGCTCGTCCCCGGTGCTTTGTCCGAGCCCCGACTCCTCGCGCCGGCTTCGGCCGTCTTCGAGCGGGGCGGGCTCACCGGCGTCTTCGTCGTCGCCGACGCCAAGGCGCGGCTGCGCTGGGTGGCCCCGGGGGCCAGGGCCGGTGACAGCGTCGAGATCCGCTCGGGCGTCGAGGCGGGCGAGCGCGTGGTGCTGCGGCCGGGCGACCTCGTGGACGGCGCCCCGGTGCTGGCGGTCGCCTCGACCGCGGCGAAGGAGTAGCACGATGCAGGTCGGGTTCGCCGGCAGGATCGCGCACGCCTTCCTCCACTCCAAGCTCACACCGCTCTTGATCGCGGCCTCGCTCGGGCTCGGCGCCCTCGGGCTCGTCGCGACGCCGCGCGAGGAGGAGCCGCAGATCCGGGTTCCGATGGTGGACGTGAGGGTGGCGTGGCCCGGCGCCGAGCCGGCCGAGATCGAGAGCCGGATCGTCGCCCCGATCGAGCGCATCTTGTGGGGCGTCCCCGGCATCGAGCACATCTACTCGGTCTCGCGGCCCGGCCTGGGCCTGGTGACCGTGCGCTTCGAGGTCAACGAGTCGAACGAGGACAGCCTCGTCAAGGTCTACGAGCGCCAGTCGGCGATGGGCTGGATCCTGCCGCAGGGGACGCTGCCTCCTGTCGTCGAGCTCCACTCGATCGACGACGTGCCGTTCCTCACTCTCACGCTCTGGGGCGGGGGCTGGTCGAGCGATCGGCTGCGGCCGCTCGCGGCCGAGCTGGCGCAGGAGCTGTCCGAGGTGCCCGAGACGAGCCGGGTGCAGCTCGTCGGCGGCCAGCCGCGAGTGGTTCGAGTCGAGCCGGACCCCGACCGCATGGCGGCGGCCGGAATCAGCTGGATGCAGCTCACGAGCGCGCTGCAGTCGGCCTCCGGCCGGGAGAGCGCGGGCACCGCCGTGCGCGACAACCGCGAGCTCCGGGTGGAGGTCGGCCCGCTGTTCCGGGACTCGGACGAGGTCGGACGCGTGGTCGTGGGCGTGAAGGACGGCCGCCCGGTCTACGTCTCGAACGTCGCACGCGTGATCGACGGCCCGGAGGAGGCCCAGGACGCCGTCTTCTTCGCGCCCGGCCCGGCGGGCGCCGACGAGCGGGCGCCCGCGGGCAGCGAGCACGCGGCGGTGACGGTGGCGATCGCCAAGCGCACGGGCGCCAACGCCACCGCCGTCGCCGAGCGGGTCCTGGCCAAGCTCGAGCACCTGCGCCCCCGCCTGCTGCCGGCCGAGCTTCACGTGGACGTCACCCGCAACTACGGCGAGACCGCGAAGGACAAGTCGAACGAGCTGGTGGAGCACCTGCTGATCGCGACGCTCTCGGTCGTGGCGCTGATCTCGCTCGCGATGGGCTGGCGCAGCGGGCTGGTGGTCGGGATCGCGGTGCCGGTCACTCTGGCGCTGACGCTCTTCATCTACTTCGTAGCCGGCTACACGCTCAACCGCGTGACGCTGTTCGCCCTCATCTTCTCGATCGGGATCCTGGTCGACGACGCGATCGTGGTGGTGGAGAACATCGAGCGCCACCACCGGGGCAAGCGGGGCAGCCCGCTCGGCCAGGTGGCCGTCGAGGCGACCGACGAAGTCGGCAACCCGACGATCCTCGCGACGTTCACGGTGATCGCCGCGATCCTGCCGATGGCGTTCGTGCGCGGGATGATGGGCCCCTACATGAGCCCGATCCCCACGGGCGCCTCCGCGGCCATGCTGTTCTCGCTCGCGGTCGCGTTCATCGTGACGCCCTGGGCGGCGCTGCGGGTCTTCCGCCACCACCGGCAGGACGCTTCGCACGAGGCAGGCCCGGAGGGCCTCTCCACGAAGCTCTACCGCCGCATCATGGGCGCGCTCGTCACGCGCGCCTCGGCGCGCTTCGGCTTCTTCGCGTTCGTGGTCGTGCTGCTGCTCGCCTCGGCGGCGCTCGTCGGCGTCGGCTTCGTCAAGGTGAAGATGCTGCCGTTCGACAACAAGAGCGAGTTCCAGGTGATCGTGGACCACCCGGAGGGCACGCCGCTCGAGGTGACGCTCGAGACCGCGCGGCAGATGAGCGCGTACCTGACGACGCAGGTGCCGGAGGTGAAGGACGTCCAGCTCTACGCCGGCAACGCGGCGCCCTTCAACTTCAATGGCCTCGTGCGCCACTACTTCCTGCGCCGGATGCCGCACGCGGCCGACCTGCAGGTGAACCTCGCGCCCAAGCACGAGCGCGACGCCCAGAGCCACGACATCGCCAAGCGTGTGCGGCCGGCGCTCGTCGCGATCGCGGAGCGCCGCGGCTCGCGCGTGAAGGTGGTCGAGATACCGCCCGGGCCGCCGGTGATGGACACGATGGTCGCCGAGGTCTACGGGCCCACGCAGCAGGTGCGCCACGCCGTGGCGAAGAGCGTGCGCGGGCTGTTCGAGACGACGCCGGGGGTGGTCGACGTCCACGACTCGACCGAGGCCGAGCGCGAGCGCGTGCTCGTGAGCGTCGACCGCGAAAAGGCCGGCCTGAAGGGCATCTCGGCCGCCGCGGCCGTCGAGACCCTCGCCGGTCCGGGCGCCGGGCGCGACGTGGCCCGGATCGACGCCCCGTCCGCGCGCGAGCCGGTGCCGGTGCGGGTCAGGCTCTCCGCCGCCGACCGAGCGAGCCGCGAGCGGCGGCTCGGGCTGCGGGTCGACTCCCCGCTCGGCGGCCAGGTGGCGATCGGCGAGCTCGCGAGCGTGGAGCGCGCCAAGGAGCCGCAGCCGCTCGTGCGGAAAGACCTGAAGCCCGTCACGTACGTGATGGGCGACCTCGCGGGTGAACGGGAGAGCCCGGTCTACGCGATCCTCGCGCTCGACGAGAAGCTCGACGCCCTGCGGCTGCCGGGCGGAACGCGGGTCGAGCGCTACTCCACCAAG
>DATBSL010000031.1:0-5798 GCA_036559805.1 Vicinamibacteria bacterium | reverse complement strand
GTTCAAGCCGTCGCCGAAGCTCAGGGTGCGCGTCGGCAAGTACAAGGCGCCGGTCGGCCTCGAACGGCTGCAGTCGGCGACGGCGACGAGCTTCGTCGAACGCGCGTTCCCGACGGCGCTCGTGCCCAATCGCGACGTGGGCGTGATGCTGCACGGGGAGTTTTTGGGCGGCGTCGTGAGCTACGCCGGCGGGATCTTCGACGGCGCCCCGGACGGCGGCAGCGCCGACTCCGACACCAACGACTCCAAGGACCTCGCGGGCCGGCTGTTCGTCTCGCCGTGGAAGCGCGGAGAGTCCGCGCTCAAGGACCTGGGCTTCGGGATCGCGGGCACGAGCGGCACGCAGACGGGGCCGCTGCCCGCGTACCGCTCCGGCGGCCAGATCAGCGTGATCACGATCGTGACCGGTATCACGGCCGACGGCACCCGCACGCGCTGGTCGCCGCAAGCCTCGTTCTACTCGGGGCGCTTCGGGTTGCTGGCCGAGTACGCCGAGTCGAGCTCCGCGGTGAAGAAAGCCGACGGGACACGCTACGACCTCGACGCGAGCGCCTGGCAGGCGACGCTGACCGTCGTGCTCACGGGCGACAAGGCCTCGTACTCGGGGCTGCGACCGACGAGTCCCTTCGACGCCTCGAAGGGACAGTGGGGTGCGCTCGAGCTCGTGGCGCGCGTGCACGGGCTCGAGCTCGACGCGGCGAGCGTCGACAACGGGCTCATCGATCCAACCAAGTCGGCGCGCGAGATCTCGGCCTGGGCAGTCGGCCTCAACTGGTCGTTGACCCGGAACGTGAAGCAGATGGCCGACTTCGAGCACGTGAGCTTCAAGGGCGGCGCCGCCTCCGGCGACCGCGAGTCCGAGAACATCTTCTTCATCCGCACCCAGCTGAGCTTCTGAGGAGAACGCAGTCATGCTTCGCCCGCTGAACGTCGTCATGCCGGCCTTCGTGCTCGCGGCGAGCCTCGCCGCTCGAGCGGACGCGCAGGAGCTCTTGAACGTCTCGTACGACCCGACGCGCGAGCTGTACCAGGAGTTCAATGCCGCATTCGCCAAGCAGTACCAGGCGAAGACCGGCAAGGCCGTAACGGTCCAGCAGTCCCATGGCGGCGCCGCCAAGCAGGCGCGCGCGCTGATCGACGGCCTCGAAGCCGACGTGCTCACGCTCGCGCTCGCGTACGACATCGACGCCGTGGCCGAAGCCGGCCTCCTCGCGAAGGACTGGCAGAAGCGCCTGCCCAGCAACAGCGCGCCCTACACGTCGACCATCGTGTTCCTGGTGCGCAAGGGCAACCCGAAGGGGATCAAGGACTGGGGCGACCTGGTGAAGCCCGGGATCCAGGTGATCACGCCGAACCCGAAGACCTCGGGCGGCGCGCGCTGGAACTACCTCGCGGCCTGGGCCTACGCGCTGAAGCTGCCCGGGGGCACGGAGGCGAAGGCGAAGGAGTTCGTGACCGCGCTCTTCCGGAACGTGCCGGTGCTCGATTCGGGCGCCCGCGGCGCGACCGTGACCTTCGTGCAGCGGGGCATCGGGGACGCGCTGCTCGCGTGGGAGAACGAGGCCTTCCTCTCGATCAAGGAGCTGGGCCCCGACAAGGTCGACGTCGTGGTGCCGTCGCTCAGCATCCTGGCCGAGCCGCCGGTCACGATCGTGGACAAGGTGGTGGACAAGAAGGGCACGCGCGCCCTGGCGCAGGCGTACCTCGAGTACCTCTACTCGGCCGAAGGCCAGGAGATCGCGGCGAAGCACTACTACCGCCCGCGCCTCGAGGCGGTCGCGAAGAAGCATGCCGCCCGCTTCCCGAAGGTCAACCTGATCACGATCGACGAGGTCTTCGGCGGCTGGCAGAAGACGCAGAAGACGCACTTCGCCGATGGCGGAGTGTTCGACCAGATCTACCAGCCGAAGTGACCAGGTAGCGACCGTGAAGCTCGGCAAGCGCCATAGCGTCCTCCCCGGCTTCGGCCTCGCGCTGGGCTTCACGGTCGTCTACCTGTCGCTCGTCGTGCTCGTTCCGCTCTCGACGCTGTTCTGGAAGAGCGCGAGCCTCGGCCCTGCGGGGCTGTGGGCGGCGGTGAGCGCGCCGCGCGTCGTCGCGTCGTACAAGCTCACGTTCGGTGCGTCGTTGGCGGCGGCCGCCGTGAACGGTCTCTTCGGCCTGATCGTCACCTGGGTCCTCGTGCGCTATCGCTTTCCCGGCCGTCGGCTGATGGACGCACTCGTCGACCTGCCGTTCGCGCTGCCGACCGCGGTCGCCGGAATCGCGCTCACGACGCTCTACGCACCGAACGGCTGGCTCGGGGCGCCACTCGACCGGCTGGGGATCAAGGTCGCGTTCACCCCGCTCGGGATCACGCTCGCGCTCACGTTCATCGGATTGCCGTTCGTGGTCCGCACGCTGCAGCCGGTGCTCGAGGGCCTCGACCCCGAGGTCGAGGAGGCGGCCGCGAGCCTGGGCGCGAGCCGGCTCTCGACGCTTGCGCGCGTGGTGCTGCCCGCCCTCTTTCCCGCGTGGCTCACGGGAGTAGCGCTCGCCTTCGCGCGCGCGCTCGGCGAGTACGGTAGCGTCGTGTTCATCGCGGGCAACATGCCGATGCGCACCGAGATCACGCCGCTCCTGATCATCACCAAGCTCGAGCAGTACGACTACGCGGGCGCCACCGCGATCGCGGCGGTGACGCTCTTGGCCTCGTTCGTGCTGCTGCTGGCGATCAACCGCCTCCAGTCCTGGAGCGCGCGGCTGGGGAGCGCCGAGTAGCCATGGCCGCAGGCACCCTGCCGCTCCAGGCCCGCGCCCCTTCGCGCGAAAGCGCCACGAGCGAGCCGTTCCTCGTCAAGGCGCTCCTCACAGCGACGGCGCTCGGCTTCCTCGTGCTGTTCCTGGTCGTGCCGCTCGCCGCCGTCTTCGCGCAGGCGCTCGAGAAGGGCCTGGGTGCCTACGCCGCGGCGCTGCGCGAGCCGATGGCGCTCTCGGCGCTGAAGCTCACGCTCCTGACGGCGGCCGTCGCGGTGCCGCTCAACCTGGTGTTCGGCGTCGCCGCGGCCTGGGCGATCGCGCGTTTCGAGTTCCCCGGCAAGAACGTGCTCACGACGCTGATCGACCTGCCCTTCGGCGTCTCGCCGGTGATCTCGGGGATGGTCTTCATCCTGCTCTTCGGCCGCCAGGGGCTGCTCGGCCCGTGGGCCGAGGCCCACGGCCTGAAGCTCGTCTTCTCCGTCCCCGGGCTGGTGCTCGCCACGCTCTTCGTCACGTTTCCCTTCGTCGCGCGCGAGCTGATCCCGCTGATGCAGGCCGAAGGCTCCGAAGAGGAGGAGGCGGCGCGCGTTCTGGGAGCCTCCGGCTGGCAGATGTTCCGGCGCGTGACGCTCCCGAACGTCAAGTGGGGCCTGCTCTACGGAGTCATCCTCTGCAACGCGCGCGCGATGGGGGAGTTAGGCGCCGTATCGGTCGTGTCCGGGCACATCCGCGGCAAGACCAACACGCTGCCGCTCCACGTCGAGATCCTCTACAACGAGTACAACTTCCAGGCCGCGTTCGCGGCCGCGTCGCTGCTCGCCTGCCTCGCGCTCGTCACGCTCGTCGCCAAGACGGCGGTCGAGTGGCACGAGGGACGCTCGTCGGCCACCTCGCACGCGGAGAAGCCCGATGTCGATTGAGGTCAGGAACGTCACCAAGGCCTTCGGCTCGTTCGTCGCGGTGAACGACGTGAGCCTGAGCGTGCCCACGGGCGAGCTGACGGCGCTCCTGGGTCCGTCCGGCTCGGGCAAGACGAGCCTCCTGCGCATCATCGCCGGGCTCGAGCGCGCCGACCGCGGCCAGGTGCTGTTCGAGGGCGAGGACGCGACGGTCCGCGACGTGCGCGCGCGCGGCGTCGGCTTCGTGTTCCAGCACTACGCCCTGTTCCGGCACATGAGCGTCTTCGAGAACGTCGCCTTCGGCCTGCGCGTGCGGCCGCGCGCGCGCCGGCCCGGCGAGGCGGAGATCCGCAGCAAGGTCCAGGACCTGCTCAAGCTGGTGCAGCTCGACTGGCTGGGCGACCGCTATCCGTCGCAGCTGTCGGGCGGCCAGCGCCAGCGCGTGGCCCTCGCGCGCGCGCTCGCGGTCGAGCCGAAGGTGCTGCTGCTCGACGAGCCGTTCGGCTCGCTCGACGCGAAGGTGCGCCAGGAGCTGCGCCGCTGGCTGCGCCGGCTGCACGACGAGATCCGCGTCACCAGCGTGTTCGTGACGCACGACCAGGAGGAGGCGCTCGAGGTGAGCGACCGCGTGGTGGTGATGAACCGCGGCCGGGTCGAGCAGGTCGGCACGCCCCAGGAGGTGTTCGACAGGCCCGCGACGCCGTTCGTGATGGGCTTCCTCGGCAGCGTGAACGTGTTCCACGGCCGCGTCGAGGCGGGGCGCGCCCACCTCGGCCCGCTGTCGGTGGACTACCCGGCCCACGACACGGCGGCCCCGCGGCCGGCGCAGGGCTTCGCGCGCCCCTGGGAGCTGGAGCTGGCGCGCGAGGCGTCGCAAGGCGGCTTCTGGGCGACGCTGCGCCACGTGAACCCCGCGGGGGCCGTGGTCAAGCTCGAGCTGGAGGACGCCGAGGCGCGGCTCGTCCAGGTCGAGACCTCGCGCGAGCAGTTCGAGGCGCTGCGGCCCGCGGCGGGCGAGAAGCTCTACGTGCGGCCGCGCCAGGTCCGGGTCTTCGTCGCCGAGCCCTAGCCCCGCCCGGGAAGGACCTTGTCGGCCGCGAACTCCTCCGGTTAGGATGGGCGGAGCGCCGCACTCGTACATCGATCGTCTCCGTCGAGGGGAGCGCCGAGCCCGGCGGCTCGCCTCGCCGCTTCGCCACGCGCTGCACCTCCAAAGGAGGCAGAGATGAGCGATTTCCACCAGAGCGGACCCGTGACCGCGCTCCCGCGGCTCGTGGATCGTCCGGTGGCCGACCTCGAGTCGAAGATCCTCGGCTTGTCGCGCCGATTCCCCGTGGCGCTCGTGATCCCGATGGTGCCGCAGGAGATGGACCGGCCGGCGCTCGCCGGCATCCTCTCCGAGCTCGTCGAGGTGCCCTACCTCGACTCGCTCGTGATCTCGCTCAACAAGGCGAGCCTGGACGACTACCAGCGCGCGATCGACTACTTCAAGCCCTACCCGGGACGCAAGGTGATCGTCTGGAGCGAGTCGGACGCCGTGGCCGAGTACCTGCGGCAGATGCACTCCGCGGGGCTCTACGTGGGCGAGCCGGGCAAGGGGCGCGCGTGCTGGCTGGCGCTCGGCTACATCCTGGCCGAGGAGCGGGTCGAGTACGTCGCCTTCCTCGACGCGGACGTCGTGAACTTCCGGCGCGAGATGCTCGCGCGCCTGGTGCTGCCGGCGATCGACCCGACCGTGGACTTCGACTTCGTGAAGGCCTACTACGCGCGCGTCTCCGACCGGCTGCACGGGCGCGTCACGCGCCTGCTGCTGAGCCCGCTGCTCGCCGCCTTCACGCGGCTGATCGGCGACGACCCGTACATCCGCTACCTGTCGTCCTTCCGCTACGCGCTCTCGGGCGAGTTCGCGGTCAAGTCCGACCTGGCGGAGCGCATGCGACTGCCCTGCGACTGGGGCCTCGAGATCGTCACCCTCTTCGAGGCCTTGCGCCACCGCGCGCCCGTGCGCGTGTGCCAGGTCGAGCTCGCCGAGGTCTACGACCACAAGCACCAGGAGCTGTCGGCGGGCGATCCGGCGCGCGGCCTGCACCGCATGGCCAAGGACGTCGCCAAGCACCTGCTGCGGACACTCGCCGCGGCAGGCGTCAACCTGTCCGACGG
>DATBSL010000030.1:0-8625 GCA_036559805.1 Vicinamibacteria bacterium | reverse complement strand
TCGGCAAGGAGCCCGGCGACGACGCCAGGGTGGCCGACGTCAGCCGGGGCGTGAAGGCGATCGTCGCCGCCTGCCGGGAGAAAGCACCCGCGGCGACGATCGTCCTCGTCGCCATCTTCCCGCGCAACGACAACCCCGCCGTGATGCCCACGATCGCGCGCGTCAACGCCAACCTCGCGACGCTCGCCGACGGGAGAAAGGTCCGCTTCCTCGACGTGAACGCCAGGCTCGCGGACGCCAATGGAGCGCTGTTCGAGGGCATGACGGTGGACGGGCTGCACCCGAGCCTGAAAGGCTACGAAGCGTGGGCCGAGGGGCTGAGGCCGATCCTCACCGAGCTCGTCGGTCCGCCAGCCGTCACCGACCACGCGCCGCCGCCGACGGGCGATCCGAGCGCGCGCGCGCCGCTCCCGTAAACCGCGGAAGCGGCCGCTACCGGCGGATGCGGAGCCCCGGGTCGGCGAGGAGCTGATACATCTGGAGCAGATCCGGCCGCGCGCCCGATTCGACGTACGCCGCCTGGGCGGCGAGGACGGCGTCTCCGAGCCGCTCGTGACGCCCCGACGTCAGCTCGCGCACGAGCGCCTCGTGATAGACGCGCGCCGCCCAGTGGACGCTCAGGCTGCTGGGAACCAGCGCGCCGATGACACCCTTGCCCTCGGCCTTGAGCAGCTCCTCGCCGAGCGCGTTCGTAACCGGATGGTGGAAGTAGCCGTTGAGGCAATCCATCGCCAGCAGGAACGGCTGCTCGCCCTGCGGTGACAGGCTCGGCGCGTCCCAGTTGTTCCAGATGTTCTCGGAAGCCCAGACCGCGGTGCCTCCGTGGCCCAGGTAGCTCAAGAGCGCCGCGCCGGCGTCGAAGGCCGCCACGATGCTCGGACGGGTGTCCGCGCCGAGGCGGCTCAGGTAGATCTTCTCCACGGGACGGTCGGCCAGGAGCGTGCTCGCGACAAAGTCGCTGTCGCCCTCGAAATCGCCGGCGGCATCGGAGTTGTCCGCGACTAGAACCGCGCGTCCCGACAGGTCGAAGCCCGCGCCCTCCCAGTCGACGAGCTTCCTCACGAGCGCCTGCGCCTGCTCGACGCTCTGGGCCGGCAGCCGCCCGATCGCGAAATCGGGAAGCGCGTCCTCGCCGTTGACCGAGGCGTAGGCGGGGTCGGACACGGTTCGCAGATAGGCGTCCTGGATCATGTACGGCGGCACGCGGTTGACCAGGCCCGTGCGCATGTGGTCCTTGAAGTCGAAGCTGGCGTCGCCCAGCAGCAGCACGTAGCGCGGCGCGCGCGCCCAGCCGTGGAAGGCGTGCTCCAGGAAGTCGCGGATCGCCTCGGGATGCGCTTCGCCGTGGCCGAACTCGTCGTAGGCGTCCTCGACCGCGACCGCCATCGCGTCGAGCCCCTGGCTCTCACGCAGCTCCAGCAGCGGTTGCGCCGCCGCGAGGAACTCCCGCGGCCCGAGCACCAGGTAGTCGGAGCGCACGTGCCTGCCGCGAAGCCGCGTCGGCCGGACCGTCCGCACCTCGGGCCGCAGGATCGCGCTCGGCGCCACGGCCAGGATGCTTCGCCCCGCCTCGACCCGCAGGCGCGTCCCGAGCGGTGTCGCTTGCGCGCCGACGAGCCACTTCACCGCGGGCTCGGTCGTGTCGAGGACCGGGGCATCGACGGGGAGCGCTTGGATCTCCGCCGTGCCGCCCAGGCTGAACGAGCCTTCGAAGGACCCGGCATCCGAGGCCGCGTGCCGCGCGAACTGCAGCTCGTAGCGATCCAGGAAGGCCTGCGACTGCTGGACTCCGGCATCCAGGATGCTCTCGATCTCGAGTCGGTTCGCGCCGTCGACCAGGATCCCTGGCGGGACTTCGCCGTCGAGTCGGTGAGGCTTCTGGCCATCCCAGACGACTTCTCCTACGACGTGCCCGTTGACGGCCACGCGCACGCGATGGTCCGGCGCCGCCGCGACGTCGGTGCTGCCCTGCAGCCAGACCGCGAGCCGCGCGGGCTGCCCGGCGACCGTGCGGGTCAGCTCGAACGGATAGCTCTTCGTCGACGGTGCTTGCAGCACGTCCCACAGCCACGAGCTCTCCGCCTGAAGCAGCCCCGGCTGGTAGAAGCGGTTCACCTCGAAGCGCACGGTGGACCAGGCATGCGAAACCGCGGTGCCGCGCGGCGACGCGTTCGCGAGCGGCATCGGCAGGCCCCCGCCTTCGCGCGACAGCTCGTAGACGAGCTCGCGGCCGTGCGGGTTGAGCTCCGGGTCGCCGCTCACGAAGTAGAGCACCGACCCCGGTCCGAACAGCCGGCCAGCGGGCTCGACATGATGCGCGACCGTCTCGCCTTGTCGGCTGAGGCGCAGCTCCGAGACCGCAAGCTTGGGGCCCTGGGCGCCGAAGAGTTGCTCGAAGCCGACGGCCTGCAGGCCGTGCGCCTGCGTGACGAGCCGCGCCAGGACAGAGCCCGAGATGCGCTCGCGCGAGCGACGCCTGGCATGCCCCCGCGCGCCGCCCCGCGACTCTTCCGCCAGCTCCTCGCCCGCGAAGCTCACGTGGATCTGCAGGCGCCGCGCGAGCCGGAGCCGGCCGCGCGTGCGATCCCAGCGCAGCGGCGCCAGCTCGAGAAGCGCCTTCTTCACGTCTTGCTGGAAGGCCACGCTTCGCAGCACCGCGGCCGCCTCGGGGTACAGCCCAGCCTGCCGGAACGACACGCCGGCGCGGCTGCGACGCACGCCGCCGATCACCGATCCGTCGGCACCGGCCCGCAGCTCCGGCTCGCCGGTGACGGCGGGCCGCAGGCGGCCGAACGAGACCGTTTCCCGCTCGAGCACCGTGGCGAGCGCGACCCGCCTCCCGGCGACCGCTTCGATCCACGCGAGCTTCACGGGCAGCGCCGGAGCGCCCGGGGTTCGCGTCTCCTCGAAGCCTGGAATCGAGAGCAAGACCCCTCCCTTGCCGTCGGGCAGGGCGTAGAAGCCGCCCGTGGTGAGCTCCACGATGGCGAAATTCTCGTTTCGCCTCACGATCCTGAAGGACGTGGCCTCGGGCTCACCGTAACGGATCCACCGCTCAGGAGCCCTCGGCCCGAGCTTCGGCGCCGCAGTGCTCTCGGCCGGCCCCGCCGGAGCCGCCCCGGCCTGCGGGGTGGCCGAGACCGGCCCGTGACGCTTCGTTCGGCCCGTGGTCTCGACGTCCTCCAGCAGGTAGTAATAGGTCGAGCCGTTGACCAGCTCGCGGTCCCGGTAGGAGTAGCGCGCCCCGTCGGGAGAGGACCCGAGGCCGCGCACGAGCTCTGGAGTGATCCGCGCCCACGGACCGCCGCTGGACTCCGCTCGGTAAAGGTGGAAGCCGAGGTTGTTGATCTCCGCTCCGGTTTCCCAATCGAGCCGCACCTCGCGATCGGCGGGAGCCGCGGTGAACGAGGTGAGCGAGACAGCCGTGACGAGCGTCGGCGCGAAGTGCACGACGAACCAGCCCACGTCGCAGGTGCTCGCGGTATTGGCGCGCTCCAGCGTGACCGTGGTCGGCGCGAGAGCCATCGTGACGGAGCAGACGCCGGGGAAGTCATTTTGGGAATTCCCGGCAAGGGCGGTCCTGCCCATGCTCTGCCCGGTCGTCGGCTGAACCGAAGCGAACGCCACGGCGCGGGTCACGTTGACCGTCCTGCCGAGCCCCACAGCTGTCTGGGCGACCCCCGTCGCCAGGCTCGCGCTGCCCCGAATCACCTCCGAGCCGTCCCGGAGGTCCACGGCTTGCCAGTTGATTTGCACGATGTCGTCGTTGTTGCCCCCCGCGATGCTCCTGTCGATGAGGATGGTGGTCGAGTCGATCAGCTGCGCCCGCAGCATCCGGGGTCCCATGCCATTGGTGGCGTTTTGGCTCTCGACGTTGTAGCCGACCAGGACGAAGGTCGTGGCGGGGTTCACCGCCGTGGGTAGCGTCACGGGCACGGAGAGCGCGCCATTCACGAGCGCCGTGTTCCCCTTCTGGACGAGAACATCTGGCGCATTGGTGAACTCGACGACCTGCCACCAGATCGTCATACCGGTGCCGCTGGTCGTTACCCGGAACTGGAGGTTGGTCGTACTGGTCAGCTCTCCGATCGTGGGATCGTCACCGTCGAGGTTGTTAGTGTGGAAGTCGAGAGGTGTCTTCGACCAGGTGACGAAGGCGTGGTCGACGGCCCCGACCGCGATGGGCAGCGTCACGTCGTTCACGGTCAAGAGCTGATCGGTCTCCCCGCGTTGCACGCGGACGCCGGAGGTGAACTCCGCCACGTACCATCGGATCGTGATCGGCACCGGATTGTTGTCGTCCGTGACCCGTGCGAACTGCAGGGTAGTGGCCGTCGCGATGCGGCCGCGGACCATGGACCCCACCGGCCGGTTGCTATTGTGGCGGGCCTCGAAGAACAGGATGGACCGCGTCGGGTCGACCGAGGTGATCGTGACCGTCGAGGTTCCATTCACCGAGCTGACCAACGTCCCGGTCTGCACCGAAGAGATGACGGCCGCATGCGCGGAATCCGCCACGGCGCCAACGGTGATCCAGCCGATCAAGGCGGCCAGGAGTACGCCGTGCTGTGACTTCGTTTCCCGCAAGCCTATCCCCGCACCCAGCTGAGCAAGCCCCGTGCCCGTAAGACGGAGTCGACAATTGTATGTAGGCAAAAGACTTGTGCCACCCGCCCTCGACGGCGGCCCCGTGGCGAAGGCCGCCCATTGGCCAGCGAGCCAGGAAAGCGGACAGCCGCCCCCCAGCCAGGCTGACCAGAATCTGGCCGTTTTCAGCACACCACCCCGCAGGTAGACTGCGAGGCTTGGAGGGAGCGATGAAGGCGATCGCGGCGGGCGTCCTGGTCCTCGTGGCGGCCACCACCGCCCCCGCACCCCGCGGGCTCGAGATCTACTGGGTGGACGTAGAAGGCGGCGGGGCGACGCTGGTCGTCACGCCGGCCAGGGAGTCCGTGCTGATCGACACGGGCTTCCCCGGAGACCGCGACGCGCTCCGCATCCACCGCGTCGCGACGCAAGCCGCCGGTTTGACGCGCATCGATCACGTCGTCGTCACCCACTTCCACATCGACCACTTCGGGGGCCTCGCGAGCCTGTCGCGCCTGATGCCGATCGGCACGCTGCACGAGCGCTATCTCGCGTCCGCTCCGGACCGGGAGCAGGCGCAGCCGGAGCTCGAGGCTTACAAGGCGCTGGCCGTGGGCCGGCGGTCAACGGTCAAGCCTGGGGACCAGCTGACGCTAGAGGTCGAGCCGGGTACGGCCCCGCTACGCTTCGAGTTCCTGGGCGCTAGCGGACAGTTCGTCGAGCCGCGCTCGCGCGCCAGCAACGCCGCCTGCCGCGCGCGCACCGCCCGGGATCCCGATCCGAGCGACAACAAGAACAGCGTCGTATCGCTGCTGAGCTTCGGCGGCTTCCGTTTCTTCGACGGGGGCGACCTCACCTGGGGGGCCGAGGCCGATCTCGTCTGCCCGCACGACCGCGTCGGAGGGCCGGTCGACGTCTACCAGACCAACCACCACGCGAGCGACTCGAGCAACAACCCGGTGCTGCTTCGGACGCTGCGGCCGAGTGTCGCGGTCGTGAACAACGGGCCGCGCAAGGGCGGTGAAGCCGCGTCGCTCAAGGCCCTCGCCGACCTCGAGGGCCTGCGCGCGGTCTACCAGCTCCACCGCAGCGTGCGCGTGCCCGACGCCAACACGAAGCCGGAGCGCATCGCCAATGCCGACGAGGACTGCGCGGCGCACTTCGTCAAGCTCTCGGTGGAGCCGGACGGCAGCTCGTACACGGTCTGGGTGCCGCCCACGGGCCACCGGCAGACCTACGCGACCCGCGCACGCTGACGCCTTGTAACGGCCTACTCGCAGCGCAGCGCACGCTGCGGGTCGATGCGGGTGATGCGCCGCGCCGGGACCCACGCGGCCGCGAGGGCGACGGCCAGCATCAGCGCGGCTATCGCGACGAAGATCACGGGGTCGGCCGTAGAAATTCGCCAGAACATCGCGGTGAAGGCGCGGCTGAGGCCGAAGCCGCCGAGCGCACCGAGCGCCAGGCCCACGAGGATCGGCCGCAGCGACTGGCCGAGCAGCATCGTGATGATGTCCTTCGCGCGCGCGCCCAGCGCCATGCGGATGCCGAACTCGCTCGTGCGCTGGCACACGACCCACGACATCACGCCGTACACGCCCACCATCGAGAGCAGGATCGCGAGCGTGCCGAAGATCATGAACAGCGTGGCGAAGAAGCGGCTGTTCGTCACGGAGGGCGAGCTGCGCACGCGGGCTTCCATGGTCTTGAAGTCGTGGGCGGTCTGGTCGGGGTCGACCTGCTTGACGGCCGCCTGCACCGCAGGCACCAGGGTCAGCGGATCGAGCGAAGCGCGGATCGCCACGGTCTTGCGCGTGTGGAACCACTCGTCCTCGCGCGCGTACTGCCAGACGTGCTGGCGGAACGGCACGTAGACCGCGGCCGGCCGCTCGTCGAAGAACGCCGGGTAGGTGACGTCGGCCACGACGCCCACGATCTGCCGCGGCTGGGGCTCGTCGACCGAGACCGGTCCCGGAGAAGGGTCGCCCATCGACAGCCGGATCGTCTTGCCGAGCGGGTCCTCGCCGGGGAAATGGCGGTCGGCGAACGTCTTGCTGACGAGGGCCACCCACGGCGCCGAGGCCACGTCGCGCTCCTCGATGGCGCGCCCGCGCAGCAGGCGTATGCCGAGCGTCGTCATCGCCTGCGCGTCGACCTCGTTGAAGTCGGCGCGCGGCTCCTTGCCCTTTTCCGGCGCCGGCCGGCCGACGATCGCGAACGGGACCGTGTAGACGTTCGTGGGCAGGCGGCTGATGATGCCGGCCTGGCGCACTCCGGGGATCGCGCGCACGCGCTCCAGGACCTGGTCGAAGAAGACCTCGCACTGCGGCGTCACCAGGTTCATGTCCTGCGGCGTCTTGTCGAAGTAGCGCGTGCCGCCGAGCAGGATCTCGGCGGTCAGCAGCCGTTCGGTGTCGAAGCCCGGCAGCGTGTCCTGCTCGCGCAGGAAGCCCCGCAGCATCAGCCCCGCCCCGACGAGCAGGACCATCGCGAGCGCCACCTCGGCCACGAGCAGCGCCGCTCGCCCGCGGCGGCGCGTGCCGCTTCCGCCGCGGCCGCCCTCTTTCAGAATGTCGTTGAGGTCCAGCCGCGAGGCCCGCAGCGCGGGCACGAGCCCGAACAGCAGGCTGGACACGACCGAGATCGCGAGCGCGAACGCGAGCACGCGCAGGTCGATCGGGTTGTGGCGCAAGAGGTCGGGGAAGCCCGCGGGGATGATCAGCGCGAACAGGCGTATGCCGCCGAAGGTCAAGGCCAGCCCGAACGCGCAGCCCACGAGCGAGAGCAGCAGGTTCTCGGTCAGCAGCTGCCCGACCAGGCGGCGCCGGTCGGCACCCGCGGCGGCGCGCATCGCGAGCTCCTTCTGCCGCGCGGCTCCGGACGCCAGCAGCAGGTTCGCGACGTTGGCGCATGCGATCAGCAGCACGAAGCTCACGGCTCCGAGCAGGAAGCTCAAGCCGTTGCGGGCGCCGCGGAAGTAGGCGTCGTGCAGCAGCTCCACCTTGGCGCCGATGCCGCCGGCCTTCTCGCCGCGCCCCTCGACGATCTGGCGCGCGATGATCGCGGCCTCGGACTGGGCCGCGGCGATGCCGACGCCCGGCTTGAGCCGGCCCACCGCGATCATCCAGGTGGCCTTCGGGATCCTGCGCAGGTCGTTGGCCGCCCAGAAGGCGATGTCGTCCTCCCACGGCACGAGCCGGAAGCCGCTTGGCATCACCCCGATCACGGTCCGGGGCTCGCCGTCGACGCGGATCGTCTTGCCGATGACGTCCTTGTCGCTCCCCAGCAGCCGCTGCCAGGTCTCGTAGCTCACGACGATCGCGCGGGCCTCCTTCTGCTTGACCGTGTCCTCGAAGTCCTCGAGGCGATACGTGCGGCCCAGGAACGCTGGGACGCCCACGATCGCGAGGCCGTTGCCGTCCACCGGCATCTGCTCGACGCGCGCCGACTCGACTCCCGTCAGGGTGACGGGGGCGCCGCCGCCCTGGAAGAAGCCAAACGCCTCGAACGAGCGTCCGTGCTGCAGGACGGCCTGGACCGTCTCCCAGTCCGTTGGACGGTTGCCCCCCCCGCGCGCCGTGTCGGTGGTCCACAGAACCGCCAGGCGATCCGGCTCCCTGAAGTTCAGCGGGTAGTGCGAGACGTTGTTCACCACGCTGTACATCGTCGTGGTGGCTCCGACCCCGAGGCCCAGCGAAAGCCCGGCCACCAGCACCAGGCTCGGGTAGCGCTTCCAGAGCCGGAGCGCGTAGCGGAAATCGGCAGCCTGGAACATAGTTCCCCCTCGCCTTTTCGGAAGATACGCAGCGAGACGCACGCGGGTTGCGTTTTCTGGAGCCGATCGAGTCATGAGCGACGACGTCGCCCGCAGCGCCGAGCGCAAGGCCTACCTGAACGTCGTGCTGCCGCTCTTCGTGGTGTCGGTGATCGCCTACGTCGACCGGGTGAACATCGGCTACGCCGCGCTCACGATGAACGCCTTTCTGGGCTTCGACCCGCGCGTGTTCGGCCTGGGCGCGGGCATCTTCTTCGCGGGCT
>DATBSL010000029.1:0-17395 GCA_036559805.1 Vicinamibacteria bacterium | reverse complement strand
CCCACTCGAGGAGATTCGGGTCCTCGTCGAAGGCCGCCGTCAGGCTGACGGGCGCGCCGCCCGCGCGCGGCACGACGGCGACGTAGCCGTTCGTGTAGTAGAAGCGCTCGCGCGACATCGCGCTCTCGAACGCCACGCGCGCGCCGTCGGGCGAGAAGACCGGGCCCGAGTCCGGCCCCGCCTGCGTCACGAGCGGGCGCAGCTTCATGTCGGCGACCGTCACGATCGAGATGTCCGCGCTGCCGCCGTCGCCGGGGTCCGGGCTCACGCGGTGGTCGAAGGCGATCTCGTCGCCGTCGGGCGACCAGTCGAAGCCGCCGACCGTGAAGGCGCCCTCGGTCAGCCGCCGCGTCTTCCGGGACGCGAGCTCGATCACGTGGAGGTGCGACATGCGGCGGTCAACGTCCACCACCTCGTATTCGCCGTGCTTCTTCTCGCGCTCCTTGAGCGCGTCGGTCTTCGGGTCTTGCGCTGTGAACGCGATCGATTTTCCGTCGGGCGACCACGCGAATGCCCCGATCCCTTCCTCGGCGCTTGTGAGCGCCTCCGCCTCGCCGCCGCGGGGGTCGATCAGGTACACCTGGCGCTTCTCGCCCCGGTCGGAAGCGAATGCGAGCCGCCTGCCGTCGGGCGAGAAGGCCGGGGCGTCCGAGGATTTCCTCGCCTTCGTGAGCTGGCGCGTCTCGCCGCTTGCGGGGTCGGCGAGCCAGATCTCGGTCTCGAACGCGTTCTCGTCCCAGTTCGCCTCGCGCACGACGAAGGCGACGAGCGCGCCGTCGGGGGAGAGCGCTATCGAGCCGACGCGCTTCAGCTCGACGAGCTGGTCGATCGTGGGCGGGGTGGGTGTCGGCGCCGGCTCCGGGGTGGGTGTCCCCGCCTGGGCCGCCTGCAGCAGCAGGGCGAGAAGCATGCTCATGTCACCTCCAGCTCAACGGATCGCGAGGATCGTCTCCAGAAGCTTCGGGTCCTTCGGCAGCTGGTTCACGCCGGGCAGCCGCTTCACGAGCTCGCGCCAGCGCGGGTCCGCGGCGAAGGCCTGCGCGAACAGCGGCCGCGCCGGCTCGAGCTTGCCCGCCGTCGCGAGCGCCACGGCGTACCAGAACGCCATCTCGGCGTGTGCCGGTTCGAGCCCGCGCGCGGCACCGTACTCCCGCTCGGCGCACGCCCAGTCGTTGAGCGCCACGCAGTCGTCGCCCGCCGTCATGTGGTTGTAGGCCCGCTGCAGGCGCACGAGCCGCCGCAGCTCGACGAGCGGCTGCTCGTGGTCCTCGACGCGCAGGTCGAACACGCGGTCGGCCCACGGCCGCCCGCTCGAGCGCGCCTTCACGACCACGATCGCGGCGGACTGCCGGCCGCGGATGTCGCCGCCCTGCGCCTCGGCGGCGTCGAGCGCGGCGAGCAGCCGCTCGGCCAGGTCTCCCTTCGCCGACTCGTACGCGCGCGCCATCGCCGGCCAAACGCTCGGCTTGTCCATCAGGTTCGCCTGGACCGCGTACTCCTTCCCCTCCTGCCCGCCGGCGGCCGGGATGCAAAGCGCGCCCGTGTGCGTCGCGACGCGGCCCTGCGCGTCCAGCATCCCGACCTGGCGCACGTCGCGCTGCGCGTCGCCGGCCAGGAGCGCCTTCAGGCTGTCGGGCGCGGAGCGGCCCGCCCGCATCAGCCCGAGGCCGAGCGGCCCGTAGGCTGGATCCACGAACGACTGCGTCGCGACGGCGCCCACGCCGGCCTCGGCCCAGGAGACGACCGAGCCCACGGAGAACCAGTGGCTTTGCACCGCGACGCCCATCTCGCCGGTCGCCGGGTCGCGGGCCACGATCGAGTAGGTCGCCACCGGCCTTACCGGCGCCGCCGCGGCGGCAGGCAGCGCGGCAATCAGGACGGCGAGCCAGGAGCCCATCACCACCTCCGGAAAGTCGGCATGCTACCGCGTCCGCGGCCTCAGTCCACGGCTATGCCGATCGCCCGCAGGACGCCCCGCTCGACCTCCTCGAGAAGGCGCGCGGACAACGGTCCTCCCAGGGCGGTTGCACTGAGCAGCTCTTTCGGCAGCGTGGTGATCTGCTCGCACTTGAGGACGGACTCGCCTGGGAGACCTCCGGTGCCCTTCCTGAGCCGTACGTGGGTTGGGGCAGGCCGGATCGTGGTACTCGCGGGTATCACGAGGACATCGCCCGCGAGTCGGTTCCTGGCGTTTACTGAGACGACCAGAGCCGGGCGCTGCTTCCTCCTTGGCTCGCCAGGGATCGTGACCCAGTAGAGGCAGCCCCGGATCGGACTCGGGTTCACTTCCAGGTCTCACCGAGAGCCCGCGCCGCGAGGCTCGCCCACTCGGAATCCTCGGCCTGCTCGCCAACGCTCATGGCCGAGTAGTAGCGCTCGACTTCTGCTTCGAGACTCTTCCTGCGGCGATCCCGAAGCCACTTCTCGAGTGCCTGCTCGAACACTTGGCTGCGGGTCGATCCCCGCGCGATCGCTTCACATCGGCGCAACAGGACGCGGTCGACGGTCACGGACACCCTGGCCTTTCCCATCGTCATACTCCTAGTATTACTGATTATCATACCAATCCTGGCAAGGGAACCGGCCACGGCACTCCCGGCCGCGCCCACCCGTGCACGAAAGGCGGGGCGCATAGAATGCGGCAGGTTTCCAAGGGAGGCTGCGTGAAGCTTGGATATATGGGCATCCTGCTCGTATCTGGGGCGGTGGCGCTCTCCCTCACTCTGTCAGCGATCACCCCCGCAGCGGCGCAAGGAGCCACGAAACTCGAGCTCGTACATCTCGAGACGAACGCGGCGCAAGTCGCGCTGGGCCTCGACACGCCGCGGCCCCGCCTGAGCTGGCGCCTCGAGAGCGCGACGCGCGGCGTGCTGCAGTCGGACTACCGCGTCTTCGTGGCCTCGCGCGCCGAGCTGGCGCGCGAGGGAAAGGCCGACGTGTGGGACTCCGGGCGCGTGGCCTCGGCCGATCCCTTCTGCGTCTACGGTGGACCCGCGCTGCGGCCGCGCACGCGCTACCACTGGACGGTGCGCGTCACGACGAGCGTGGGCGCATCCGCCTCTCCCGCCGCCTGGTTCGAGACCGCCTTTCTCGACCCGGGCGAGTGGAAGGGCGAGTGGATCGCCGGGCCCGAGCGGGCCGGCAGCCTCACACCCGAAGAGGGAGCCGCCGACGACGCGAAGATCCGCGAGGCGGGGGAGCTGTGCCGGCCGGTCGCGTGGCTCACGCGCGGCTTCGCCTCGCGCGTCCCCAACAACCAGGGCGAGTGCCGCGAGCTGCGGCCCGCGCCGCTCTTGCGACACGTGTTCGAGGTCGGCAAGCCCGTCGCGCGCGCGCGCGTCTACTCGGCCGGCCTCGCCTACAACCGGCTCACGCTCAACGGCGCCGCCAGCTCCGAGGCCGAGCTCGACCCCGGCTTCACGAACTACTCGAAGACGGTGCTCTACACGACGCACGACGTCACGGCACTCGTGCGCCAGGGCAAGAACGTGATCGCGACCGAGCTCGGCTCGGGACACTTCGACGACGCGACGCGCACCTGGGACTGGGGCTGGACCGACGCGGAGTGGCGCGCGACGCCGCGCCTGCGCCTCGAGCTGCACCTCGCGTACGCGGACGGCACGAACGAAGTCGTGGCCTCGGACGGCACGTGGAAAGCGAGCGCCGACGGGCCGCGCCGCTACGACAGCCTGTACCTCGGCGAGACCTACGACGCGCGGCGCGAGATCGCGGGCTGGCGCGAGCCTGGCTTCGACGACTCGCGCTGGGCCGCGGCCCGCGTCGTGAGCGGACCGGCGGGCGTGCTGCGCGCGCAGGCGCACGAGCCGATCCGCGTCGTCGACACGCTGGCGGCGGGGACGCGCGCCGAGCCCTCGCCCGGCATCGTCGTCTACGACGTCGGCCAGAACCTCACCGGCTGGGCCGAGCTCGAGGTGCGCGCCCCGGCCGGCGCGGCCGTCGAGGTCTTCTACTCGGAGAAGCTCGACGAGAACGGCCGCGCCAGCACGAAGGGGAACGACCTCGTCCACGGCCAGCTGCAGACGGACTACTACGTGGCCGCGGGCACGGGCGCCGAGAAGTGGACGCCGGCCTTCTCGTACAAGGGCTTCCAGTACGTCCAGCTCAGCGGACCGGGCGGCTCGCCGCTGCCCGCGGGCGTCTCGGCCGCGCTCACGCGGGTGCTGCAGGTCCGCTCGGGCCTTTCGAGCAGCTCGCGATTCGAGTCGAGCCAGGAGACCCTGAACCGCATCCACCGCAACACGGCCTGGGCGATCCAGAGCAACTTCCACGGCGTGATCACCGACACGCCCGTCTACGAGAAGAACGCCTGGACCGGCGACGCGCACTTCACCGCCGGCACGGCGTCGCTGCTCTTCGACACGGAGAGGCTCTACCGCAAGCTGTTCCAGGACATGCTGGACGCGCAGAGCCCGCAAGGCGAGCTGCCGCTCCTGTGCCCGACGAACCAGAACTACGGCTACGTCGGGAAGCCCGCGTTCAAGCCGACCGACTGCTGCGGCGCGACGCCGACCTGGGACGCCTTCTGGTTCGTCGTGCCGTGGGAGAGCTACATGCGCCACGGCGACGTGGCGGCGCTCGAGCGCGTGTACCCCGCGATGCGGCGCTACCTCGACGACTGGATCCCGCGCTGGACGGACAAGGACGGCGACGCGTTCGCGCACACGCTGACCTCGGGGCTCGGCGACTGGGTCGCTCCGACCGGCGTCCCGACGCTGAACGCGCTCGCGTCGAGCGCCTACTACGCGCGGCTCGCCGGGATCGCGCGCGACGCCGCGCGCGTGCTCGGCCGCGCCGACGACGCGGAGCGCTACGCGGCGCTCTACGCGAAGGCGACGGCGGACTTCAACGCGCGCTTCCTGTCGTCCGACGGCGCCTATCGCGAGAAGTCCGACCAGCCCTTCCTGCACACCGCCCAGATCCTGCCGCTCGCCTTCGGCCTCGTGCCGCAGGACCGCCGCGCGGCGCTGGCGGCCCGCCTTGCCGAGGACGTCCGCGGTCCGCGCGGCGGCAACGCCTCGGTCGGCATCCTCGGCGCGACGAGTGTCCTGCCGGCGCTCACCGCGTCCGGCCACCACGACGTCGCCTTCACGTTCGCGACGCAGACGGACGAGCCGAGCTGGGGCTACTGGACCGACGTCGCGAAGTTCACGGCGCTCGGCGAGCACTGGCCCGCCGACACCCGCTCGCGCAACCACCACTTCTTCGGCGCGATCGTGCAGTGGCTCTACGAGGACCTCGCCGGCTTCCGGCCGCTCGAGCCGGGCTACCGGAAGATCGAGTTCCGCCCCGAGATCCCCGCGACGGGCCTCGACTCCGTCGCCGCGTCGTACGAGAGCGTCCGGGGAACGGTGGCGACGCGCTGGCGGCGCACAGCGAGCGGCCTCGAGCTCGAGGTGACCGTGCCGCCGGGCGCCACCGGGCGCGTGTACGTGCCGGCTTCCGGCCCGTCGCGCATCACCGAGAGCGCGGGCGGCACGCGGATCGCCGCGGAACGCGCGCCCTCTGTCAAGCTGGGGGGCGAGGCGGACGGACGCGTGATCTTCGAGGTGGGATCGGGTCGGTACCACTTCGAGGTCGCGCGCTGACTCGAGCCCTCCGGGTGACAATGGCTGCATGAGGGTTCACCGCGCGAGCCTGGCCCTTCTCCGGGCGGCCGCCGCCGCCCTGGCTTTCGCCGCTCACACCGAGGCGGCAGGCGCCGACGGCCGCGCCGAGTGGCCCTGGTGGCGCGGGCCCCTCGGCAACGGCGTCAGCCCCGACGGCGACCCCCCGCTGCGCTGGAGCGAGAAGCAGAACGTCCGCTACAAGGTGGCCGTCGACGGCGACGGCCTCGCGACGCCGGCCGTGTGGGGCGACCGGATCTTCGTGCTCTCGGCCGTGTCCCTGAGCGCGGCCGAAGCGGCGGGCGCCGCAGCGAAGCCTGCCGCGACGCCTGCGAAGCAGCGCTTGCTGGTCACGGCCTACGACCGGCGCGACGGGAAGCTCGCGTGGCAGCGGGTGGCGGTCGAGCGCACCCCGCACGAGGGCCACCACGAGGAGTCGGGCTGGCCCACCGCGTCGCCCGTCACGGACGGGGAACGCCTCTACGCTCACTTTGGCTCCGCCGGCACCTTCGCCTACACGCTCGCGGGCGAACTGGTCTGGAAGACCGACCTGGGGGACATGACCACGCGCCTCGGCTACGGCGAGGGCAGCTCGCCCGCGCTGTGGGGCGACACGCTGGTCGTCAACTGGGACCACGAAGGCGAGTCGTTCGTGGTGGCACTCGACGCGCGCAGCGGCAAGGAGCGCTGGCGCAAGCCGCGGCCGGGAGAGCTCACCTCGTGGTCGACGCCGCTCGTCCGCGAGCACGAGGGCCGGGTGCACGTGATCGTCGCCGCGAGCGGGCGCACGCGTGCCTACGACATCCGCGACGGACAGGAGCTGTGGAGCCTCTCCGGTCTGGGCATGAACGCGATCCCCACGCCGATCTACGACGCCGGCATCCTCTACCTGGCGAGCGGCAAGCGAGACAGCCCTAGGATGCAGGCCGTCGACCTGCGCGGCGCGCGCGGCGACCTCGACGGCACCCGCGCCGTGCGCTGGAGCCTGGACAAGGACACACCCTACGTGTCGACGCCGCTCCTCTATCGCGGCCAGCTCTACTTCTTCAAGCACGTCATGAGCATCCTGACGTCGGTCGACGCCGAAACGGGCGCCGTGCGCTTCAGCGAACGGCTCGAGCTCGGCAACGTCTTCGCGTCCCCGGTCGCGGCCGCCGGGAGGGTCTACCTGCTCGGCCGCTCCGGAAAAGCGCTCGTGCTCGCGCCCGGGCCCAAGCTGCAGATCCTGGCGGAGAACCAGCTCGACGACGCCTTCGACGCGAGCCCGGTCGTCGTCGGGGGCGACCTCTACCTCCGCGGCCGCCGCTTCCTCTACGCGCTCGCAAGCACCGACTGACTCTCTCGGCGGGGTCAGGTCTTGAATCTTGACGTCAAAATCCAAGACCTGACCCCTGCTCGACGACCGGACGCTCCTCTCAGCCGAGCTGGCGCTTCACGCGCGCGAGCACCGCGTCGAAGCTGCGCTCGGTGAGCCGGCCCGTGAAGGTGTTCTGCTGCGAGACGTGGTACGAGCAGAAAAGCCGCACGCCGTCCCCCAGGTCGTGCTCGGCGCCGTGCGCGAACTCGAGGCGCCTCGCCGGAAGCGCGTGTCCGGTCGCCCGCAGCATCGCGAGAAAGCCGTCCATGGCGACCCGGCCGAGCACGAGCACCGCGCGCAGGTCCGCGAGCAGCGCCCACTCGCGCGCCAGGTACTCGCGGCAGCGCGCGATCTCGACCGGCGTCGGCCGGTTGCCGGGCGGCGCGCAGCGCGCGACAGGCGTGACGTAGCAGCCGCGCAGCTCGAGCCCGTCGCCGCGGCCGACGGAGGTGGGCTGGCTCGCGAAGCCCGCGCGGTGGAGGGCCGCGAACAGGAAGTCGCCGGAGCGGTCGCCGGTGAAGACGCGGCCGGTGCGATTGCCGCCGTGCGCGGCCGGCGCCAGGCCCACCACCAGCAGGCGTGCGCGCCGGTCGCCGAAGCCGGGCACGGGCCGGCCCCAGTATTCCTGGTCGCGAAAGCGCTTGACGCGCGTCGCCGCCACCGCCCGGCACCAGCGCCGCAGGCGCGGGCAGCGCTCGCACGCGACGACGTCGCGCGTGACGCGGGCGAGGCTGTCGCGCAGCGTCAGCCTTCGGTGCCGGTCTTCTTCTTGCCCGAGGCCTTGGGCTGGGCCTTCGTCTGGGCCTTGGCTTCCGCCGCGGCCGCGTTCTTCGAGGCGAGGCTAGCCTTGAGCGCCTCCATCAGGTCGATGATCTGGGCCTTCGGCGCCTCGGGGGCCGCCGTGATCTCCTGGCCCTCGACCTTGCGCTGGATCGCCTCGTGGTAGCGCTTGCGGACGTCGTCCTCGTAGTTCTCGGGCTTGAACTCGTCGTTCGCGATCTGCTCGACGAGCTGCACGGCGAGCTTGAGCTCGGCATCCTTGAGCTCGGCGTCCCCGATCGGGACCTCGGAGATCGGCCGCACCTCGTCCTTGTAGAGCAGCTGCTGCATGACGAGTCCGTTGCCGACCGGCCGGATCATCACCAGGTACTGCTTGCCGCGCGCCGCCCACTTGGCGAGAGCCGCTCGCCCGGTCTGCTTCATCGCCTCGTTGATCAGCTTGTAGGCCTTCTCCCCGCCCTTGTCCGGCCCGAGGTAGTAGGCCCCGTCGAAGTAGACCGGATCCACCTTCGCGGCCGGCACGAACTCGGTGATCTCGATGGCCTTCTGCGTCTCCTCGGCCATCGCCTTGATCTCTTCGTCGGTGAAGCTGACGTACTGGTCCTTGGAGAACTCGAAGCCCTTGACCATCTGGTCGCGCGGGACGATCTCTTCGTCCTTCGGGCACACGTACTGCTGCTTCAGACGCGACTTGCACTTGGCATGCAGCAGGTTGAACGAGACCGCGGATGCAGACTCGCCGGCGGCATACATGCGGATCGGGATGGAGACCATCCCGAAAGACAGGGTTCCGTTGCCGATCGAACGGGCAGACATGTTTCGATTCTAAGCCATAGCCTGTGCGCGTAAAGCGTCGGGCCTATGCGGCCTTGACGGGTGCGGTTCGTCCTAAGTTCCATGATCCCGGTGCGGGCGGCGTGGCACGCTGCTTGCTGGACTAGCCCGAACCCCCTGGAGGCCACCTTGAACCGACCGCTCCCGTACTTCGCCATCATTCTGTGCGCAACGGCGCTCGCCGCCTCCGCCCGCGGACAGGACGCCGCGACGGGTGACGTGACGGGTCGTGTGATCGACCCGTCGAGCGCGCCCGTGGCAGGGGCCCGCGTCGTGGCGACACGCATCGCCACCGGTGCCACTCGCGTGGCCACGACCGATGCGACCGGCAGCCACGTGATCGCGAGCCTTCCACCCGGGGAGTACCGGATCGCGATCGAGGCGCCCGGCTTCGCCCCGACCACGATCGAGCGCGTCGTCGTCGAAGTGGGGCGCCGCGTGAGTGTAGATGCCGTGCTGAGCCTGCAGGGAAGGGCCGAGAGCGTCGAGGTCGAGGAGCGGGGCGTGAGCGTGCCGACGGGCAACTCGGTCGTTGGCGGGGTCGTCGGGATGGGCGTCGTCGAGAACCTCCCCCTGAACGGCCGCAACTTCCTGGAGCTAGCGTTCCTGCTGCCGGGCAACGCGGCGGCGCCGAACTTCGACCCGACCAAGACGAACGTGGTGGCGATCTCGGCGGCCGGCCAGGCGGGGCGCGGCGGCAACATCACGATCGACGGACAGGACAACAACGACGACGTGGTGGGAGGCCCGCTCGCCAACCTGCCGCAGGACGCGGTGCAGGAGTTCCAGATGGCGACGAACCGCTACTCGGCCGAGCAGGGCCGCTCGGCGGCTGCCGCGATCAACGTGGTGACGCGCAGCGGCACCGACACGCTCGGCGGCTCGCTCTCCGTCTTCCTGCGCGACGACGCGCTGCAGGGCGTGCCGGCCACCTTCGACCGCAGCTCGGGCGAGGCGCCGCCCTTCGACCGCCAGCAGTATTCCGCGACGCTCGGCGGCCCGATCGTGCGCGGCAAGGCCTGGTGGTTCGCGGCGGCCGAGTACCGCAACCAGGACGCGGTGGTGCAGACGGGCACGCGCGACCCCGCGACGCGCACGATCCGGCAGACGCTGGCGGCCGCCCCGCTCGAGGACTTCCTCGGAATGGCGCGTGTCGACCTGCGCGCGACCGACGCCGACACGCTGGGCTTCCGCTACCTGATGCAGGACGAGGCCGACACCGCGGCCAGCACGCTCGACCGCTCGATCGGATCGGAGAGCCAGCGCCAGGCGAGCGACAACCGCCACCACCAGGGCCTCGCCACCTGGACGCGGCTCGTCGGGCCGACGGTCGTGAACACGCTGCGCGTGAGCTACAGCGACTTCCGGAACGTGATCGACCCAGTGACGCCCGGCCGGCAGCTGACGTTTCCGAGCATCCAGGACGGCGCCAGCTTCCGCGTGCCGCAGGGCACTACGCAGACGCGCTGGCAGGTGGCGGACTCGGTCTCGTGGGTGAAGGGCGCGCACACGCTACGCTTCGGCGCCGAGTTCTCGCACACCTACGGCCGCTTCGACCTGGGGGTGTTCCGCGAGGGCCGCGTGGAGCTGGTGCAGGACTTCCCCGAGTTCGACCTCAACGGAGACGGCCGCGTCAACGACAGCGACCTGCTGTTCGCCGTGACGCTCAGGAGCGGCAAGCCCGACCAGGACCTCGAGCTCGACGACTGCAGCAGCAGCTACCTCGCGGGCTTCATCCAGGACGACTGGCGGGTGACGCCGCAGCTCACGCTCAACCTGGGCCTGCGCTACGAGCTCGACACCAACGTCAAGAACATCTCGGGCTACGGCGACATCAACCCGATCGTTCAGCCGTTCCTGGAGGGCGACCGCACGCGCGACTACGACAACTTCGGGCCGCGGCTCGGCTTCGCCTGGACCAACAAGGCGGGCTCGTTCCAGCTCCACGGCGGCTTCGGGCTCTACTACGACCGCGTCACGCTCGAGATCATCTCGCTCGAGCGCGGGCTCGACGGCCGCGCGCTGCCGGTCGAGGTGCGCGCCGGCAACGTCTTCTTCCTCGGCCCGGAGGGCGTGCCGCCCTTCGCGCCGACGTTCGACGACCCGTTCACCGGCTTCATCCTGCCGGGAGCGGGAGCCTCGGGCATCAACATCATCGACAACTCGCTCGAGAACCCCACCGTCCAGCAGTGGAACCTCGGCACGCGCTTCAAGCTGCCGCTCGATTCCGTGCTCCAGCTCGACCTCGTGCACAACCGCGGCACGCACTTCATCATCGGGCGGCCGATCGGCGAGGTCTTCAACCCGGTCGTGGGCGGCCCGGACCGCGTCGTGAACCTGGAGTCGAGCGTCGGCACGCGCTACGACGCCCTGCTCGCGAGCCTCGAGCGGCGCTGGGGCAGCGGGCAGCAGCTTCGGCTGTCGTACAGCCTGGCGCGAGCCAGGAACTACGCGAACGACGACCAGATCCCGTTCGGCGCCGGCCCGATCGACCCGAACGACCTCGAGCGCGAGTACGGCCCCACGCCCAACGAGCAGCGGCACCGGCTGGTGCTGTCGGGCAGCTTCATGCTGCCGCTCGAGCTGCAGCTCTCGGGCATCTGGACGATCGCGACCGGCGTGCCGATGGACATCCTGATGCCGGACGCGTCGAGCCGCGTGCCGACTCTCTCGCGCAACGCCGGCGCGCGCGAGTTCGAGACCCCGGGAGAGCTCAACGCCTACCTCACGACGCTCAACGCTTCGGGCGGCATCGACGGCGTGCCACTGCCGCTCGTGGGCGACGACGCGCGCTTCAGCGACAGCTTCAACTCGCTCGACCTCAGGCTGTCGCGGCGCTTCGCGGTTTCGTCGCGCGCCACGATCGAGGCGATCGTCGAGTGCTTCAACGTCTTCAACGTCACGAACATCCTCGGCGTGTCCAAGACCAACTACTCGGGCTTTGCGAACGTGCTGGCGCGCGACAGCTCCGACCCCTCCGATCCCGACTTCATGCGCTCCTCCTCGTTCGGACGCGCGCTGACGACGGCCGGCGGCGTCTTCGGCTCGGGCGGGCCGCGGGCCTTCCAGCTCGGCCTGAGAGCCCAGTTCTGAGCGGCCAGGCGGCTCCGGGGCTCGAGCGCCGGATCGGCCTCGGCGCCGCGGCGGCGCTGGTGGTGGGCGGGACCGTCGGGGTGGGGATCTTCCTCACGCCCGCGGGGATGGCGCGCGGCCTCGCGTCGCCCGCGCTCGTCTTCGCCGTGTGGGCGTTCATGGGGATCGCGGCGCTCTGCGGAGCGCTGAGCCTCGGCGAGCTGGCCGCGCGCTACCCGGAGGCCGGCGGCTCCTACGTCTACCTGCGCGAGGCGTACGGGCCGGCCGTGGCGTTCCTCTACGGCTGGAAGTGCCTGCTGGTGATGGACCCCGGGCTCACGGCTGCGCTGTCGATGGGGCTCGGCGCCTACGCGCAGGCCACCTGGCCCGGCCTCGAGCCGAGGGCGGTGGCCCTCGCGGCGATCGCGGTGATCGCGGTGGCCAACGTCATCGGCGTGCGCCTTGCGGGCGCCATCGGACACGCGCTGGCGCTCGCGAAGATCGGCCTGCTCGTCGGCCTCGTGGCGTGGGGCTTCGCCTCCGGAGCGGGGGACCTCGCGCACTTCGCGCCCTTCGCCCTGCGGCGGCCGGAGGCGCCGCCGCTCGTTCCTGCGCTCGCGGGCGCCCTGGTGATGGCGTTCTTCTCGTTCGGAGGCTGGTGGGAGGCCGCGAAGCTGGCGGGCGAGGTGCGCGATCCGGGCCGCGTGCTGCCCCGGGCGCTCGCGCTCGGCGTCGGTGCCGTGACGCTGCTGTACGTCGCGGTGAGCGCGGTCTTCCTCTACCTCGTGCCGATCGAGCGGGCAGGATCGGCCGAGACCTTCGCCGCCCAGGCGGGGATCGCTCTCTTCGGCCCGAGCGGAGGGCGGGCCTTGTCGGGGCTGGTGGTCGTGTTCGTCAGCTCGAGCCTGTTCGCGTTCATGACCTTCGCGCCGCGGCTCTACTACGCGATGGCAAAGGACGGCGCCGCGCCGCGCTTCGCCGGGCGCATAAACCCGCGCACCGGGACGCCCGTCCCCGCCATCGCGCTGCAGGCGGTGCTCGGGAGCGTGCTGGTGCTGGTCGGCAGCTTCGACACGGTCGTCGCCTACTTCGTGTTCGTGACCGTCGTGTTCCTCGCGTTGACGGTCGCGGGCCTCTACCGGCTGCCGCGGCCCGCGCCCGGCGGCTACCGCGTGCCGGGCTGGCCCGTCACGCCGCTCGTCTTCATGCTGATGCTCGTCGTGATGCTCGCCCTGCTCGCGGCCGGCAACCCGCGTCAGACGGCGCTCGGGGTCGCGGTCGTCCTCGCGGGCGTCCCGGTCTACCATCTGCTCGTCGCGTCGCGGCCCGCTCGCGCGAAGCGCGCACCCCTGGAGGAAGCCTAGATGGCCTGGATCAAGACGATTCCCTTCGCCGAGGCGGACGAGACGCTGCGGCGCGCGCTCGAGGCGCAGCAGGGGCTCTACCCGAAGGAATACCAGCGCGAGCCGGGCGACCAGGGCGAGCCCGGCACGCAGAGCGAGAGCATCGTCGCCTCGCACTCGCTCATCCCCGAGGCGCTGCACCACGCGTTCGCGGCGTTCGGAGCGCTGCTGCAGCCATCGTTGCCGCTGAGCCGCGCGCAGCACGAGATGATCACGACGCACGTCTCGGCGCTCAACCGCTGCCACTTCTGACTGGAGTCCCACGCAGAGTTTCTGCGTGCCGTGACGTTGGACGCGGCGTTCGTGAAGGCCCTGGTCGAAGACTACGAGAACGCTCCCCTCACGGCGCAGGACCGCACGATGCTCGACTACGTCGCGGTTGTCACGAAGGACGCGACCCGCGTCACGCCGGCACACCACGCGCGGCTGCGCGAGGTGGGCTTCGACGACCGCGGCATCCTGCAGATCACGCTGATCGCGTCCTGGTTCAACTACATCAACCGGGTCGCCGACGCGCTCGGCGTCGGCCGAGGCCCCGCCGAGCCCTGACCGCGCCCCGGAAAAAGGCAACTCGGGGCCATCGGCTCGCGTACCACCCGGCAGCCCGCCCGGAGGTGTGCCTTTGGAGCAGCTCGTCTCGGATCTGCGCTACGCCGTCAGGCTCCTCGTCAAGAGCCCGGCCTTCACACTGGTAGCGGTCGTTTCGCTCGCGCTCGGGATCGGCGCGAACACCACGATATTCAGCCTGTTGGACGCGCTGCTGCTACAGCCGCTGCCGGGCCGCGAGCCGGCGCGTCTCGCGACCGTCTACACCAGCGACTTCAGCGGGCCGCTCTATGCCACCTCGTCCTATCCCGACTACCTCGACTTCCGCGCGCAGAGCCGCGCGTTCGAGGGCCTCGCAGCCTTCGGCGAGGTGCCGGCGGTCCTGACCGATCGCGGCGAGAGCCGCCGTGTCGTCGGCCAGTTCGTGAGCGGCAACTACTTCGAGGTGCTGGGCCTTGGCGCCGCCTACGGCCGCGCATTGCTCCCGGCGGAAGACGACGAGGGCGCCCCGCCGGCCGTCGTCCTGAGCGACGCCTACTGGCGCAGCCACTTCTCGGCGGATCCGTCCGTGGTCGGGAGGGAGATCGCGCTGAACGGCCGGCCGGCCACCGTCGTCGGCGTGGGCCCGGCCGGGTTCTCCGGCATGCTCCGCGGCCTCTCGCCCGACCTCTTCGTCCCGCTCGCCATGCGTCCGAGCCTCGGCGGCGGGTCGCTCGAGGGGCGGGGTGACCGCGGCCTGATGCTCTTCGGCCGCTTGCGGCAGGGCGCGAGCGTCGCGGATGCGCGCGCCGAGCTCGCTGTCGTCGCGCGCAGGCTGCACGCGAGCTACCCGGACCAGTGGACGAACCGGCTCGACCAGCCTCGCACGGTGAGCGTGCTGCCGGAGGACGCCTCGCGCGTGCTGCCGGTGATCCGCGGCCCCATCTCCGCGTTCCTCGGCGTGATGCTCGCTGCAGTGGGCGGCGTGCTGCTCATCGCGTGCAGCAACGTGGCGAGCCTGCTGCTCGCGCGCGCGAGCGCGCGGCGGCGCGAGATCGCCGTGCGCGTGGCGCTCGGCGCCAGCCGCGGACGGCTCGTGCGCCAGCTGCTGGCCGAGAGCCTCGTGCTCGCGGGTGTTGCCGGTGTCCTGGGCGTGGCGCTGGCGGTCCTCTGCCAGCGGCTGATCCTGGCCGTCCAGCCGCCCCTGCCCGTGACGCTCGCGCTCGGCCTCCGCATGGACGTCCGCGTGCTGCTGTTCGCGCTCCTGCTCTCGCTCGCGACCGCCGTCCTCTTCGGGCTGTGGCCGGCGCTGCGCGCCTCGCGTGTCCAGCCGGTCGAGTCGCTCAAGGCGCGCGGCGGCGAGCCCGTCGCTCGGCGCCGCGTCTCGGCGCGGGACGCGCTCGTGGTGGCGCAGGCGGCGGGCTCGCTGGTGCTGCTGGTCGCTGCGGGGCTGTTCCTGCGCAGCCTGGCGAACGCGCGGGCGATCGACGCGGGCTTCGACCCGGAGGGCGCCCTCGTCTTCTCGCTCGACCTGGGCGCACAGGGCTACGACGCGGCGCGCGGCGGCCGTTTCTACACCGCTCTCCAGGAGCGGCTCGAGCACGTGCCAGGAGTCGAAGCGGTGGGCCTCGCGAACCTGCTGCCGCTGTCGCTTGGCGCCGAGCGGCGCGGCCTGCGCATCGAGGGCTACACGCCGGGCCCCGGCGAGGACCTGGAGGTGCACTCGAGCTTCGTGGGCCCCGGCTACTTCAAGGCCATGCGCGGTCGCATCGCGCGCGGGCGCGAGTTCGAGGCGCAGGACACGCCCGACGCACCCGGCGTCGTGATCGTCAACGAGGCCTTCGTGCGGCGCTACTGGCCGGGCCGGGACGGGCTCGGCGAGCGCATCGTGACCTGGGACCAGAGGCGTGAGGCTCAGCGGCCGTTCGCAGTCGTGGGCGTCGCACGCGACGGCAAGTACGGCTCCCTCGGCGAGGACCCGAAACCCTTCGTGTTCTACCCGCAGAGCCAGCTCTACAGATCTGAGCTGGCCGTGGTCGTGCGCGCCCACGGCGATCCGAAGGCGCTCGCCGCCACGCTCCGGCGTGAGGTGAAGGCGCTCGACGCGACGCTTCCGGTCTACGACGTCAAGACGCTCACGGAGCACGTCGGGACGGCACTCTTCCCGGCGCGCGCGGCGGCGACGCTCGTCGGGCTGTCCGGGTCGCTCGCGCTGCTGCTCGCAGCGATCGGGCTCTACGGGGTGCTGTCGTACGCCGTGTCGCTGCGCACGCGCGAGATCGGCGTGCGAATGGCGCTCGGGGCGCAGCGCCGCGACGTCGCGAGGCTCGTCGTCGGACGTGGCCTGGGCCTCGCCGCCGCCGGCGCTGCGCTCGGGCTGGCAATCGCCTTCGGCCTCACGCGCTTCGTCTCGTTCCTCCTCTATGGCGTGAGCCCGCACGACCCGGCGACGTTCGTGGGCGTGCCGCTCGTCCTGCTCGGCGTGGCGGCCCTCGCCGCCTGGGAGCCCGCGCGCCGCGCGCTCAGCATCGAGCCTTCCGTTTCGCTGCGCGAGGACTAGGCCCCCGACGGCGGCTGCTGCGCGGGCAGTTGAAAAGCGGTGGAGCCGCCGCTATGTTGAGGCCGCTCGATTCCCGAAATCACGGGGGGGGAAATGGCCGAGTCGGGGCTCACCCTGAAGACGCGCGGCTTCCTGGAGACGGAGAGGCGCGACCTTTGGTGGGCCCAGCCGCTCGTCGTGCTGCTGGTGCTCGGGGCGTTCGTGGTCTACGCCACGTGGGCAGCCCTGCAGGGCAACCACTACACCTGGGGACCGTACCTCTCGCCCTTCTACTCGCCGGAGATCTTCGGCGACTCGTCCCACTCCTGGTTCGGGCCGCGGCCGGCGTGGTGGCCGGCGCTCCTGCCCTTCTCGCCGGCGATCCTGATCCTGTGGGCGCCCGGCGGCTTCCGCATGACCTGCTACTACTACCGCGGCGCCTACTACAAGTCGTTCTGGGCGGACCCGCCGGCCTGCGCGGTAGGCGAGCCGCGCAAGGGCTATCGCGGCGAGGCGTCCTTGCCGCTGATACTCCAGAACGTCCACCGCTACTTCCTGTACCTCGCGCTCGGCTTCCTGCTCGTGCTCGCCTGGGACGTGTGGAAGGCGCTCTGGTTCACCGACCCGGCCACGGGCGTGACCTCCTTCGGCATCGGCCTCGGCACCCTGGTGCTCGCCGCCAACGTTACGTTGCTGAGCGGCTACACGCTCGGCTGCCACTCGCTGCGCCACCTCACGGGCGGCGCGCGCGACGAGATCTCCCGCTCGCCCGTGTGCCAGTACGCCTACACCTGCTCCAGCCGCTTCAATCGCCGCCACATGCTGTGGGCCTGGATGAGCCTCTTCTCCGTCGCCCTGTCGGACGTCTACGTGCGCCTGCTGTCGATGGGCGTCATCAGCGACTCGAGGCTCTTCTGAGCATGGCCGACTACGAGACCCATCACCACGACGTGCTCGTGATCGGCGCGGGCGGCGCGGGCCTGCGCGCCGCGATCGAGGCGGCGGCCTCCGGAGCGAAGGTCGGCCTGGTGTGCAAGTCGCTGCTCGGCAAGGCGCACACCGTGATGGCCGAGGGCGGCATCGCGGCTGCGCTCGCCAACGTGGACGAGCGCGACGACTGGCGCGTCCACTTCTCCGACACCATGCGCGGCGGGCAGTACGTGAACAACTGGCGCATGGCCGAGCTGCACGCGAAGGAGGCCCCGGCGCGCGTGCGCGAGCTCGAGGCGTGGGGCGCGGTCTTCGACCGCACGCCGGACGG
>DATBSL010000028.1:0-2147 GCA_036559805.1 Vicinamibacteria bacterium | reverse complement strand
GCTCGTGCCGTAGTCGACGCCGATCGTGAACGCCCGCGCCACGGTACGCATTCTTGCCGAGGCGCTCGCCGTCGGCAAGAATCCCGTGAAGCGCGCGCCGGTGAGACAATCGGACCGGCGGGGAACACCGGCTGGAGGAACGCGAGCCATGGCACGCAGAAGCGAGATCTCGCGCCGCAAGGCGCTCGGGCTGGCGGCGCAGGGCCTCGGGGCGACTTCCGTGCTCGCTGCCGGCTTTCCGGCGATCGTGCCGGCCTCCGTTTTCGGCGCCACCGCCCCCAGCAATCGCATCAACGCCGGGGCGATCGGCACGGGACGCATCTCGCGCGGCCACGACCTGCCGGGGATCTGGAAGCACGACCAGGCCCGGATCATGGCGGTCTGCGACCTCGACAGCCGGCGCCTCGAGGACGCGAAGACGCTCGTCAACGGCTACTACGCCAAGAAGACGGGCCAGCCGTACGACGGCGTCACGGGCTACCTCGACTACAAGGAGCTGCTCGCGAACAAGGACGTGGACGCGGTCGTGATCAGCACGCCCGACCACTGGCACGCGCTCATCACGATCCAGGCGGTCGAGGCCGGCAAGGACGTCTACCTGCAGAAGCCGGCCTCGCTCACGATCGCCGAGGGGCGCGCCGTGAGCGACGCCGTCCATCGCACCGGCCGCATCTTCCAGATCGGCAGCCAGCAGCGCTCGGCGGCGCAGTTCCGCTACGCGGCGGAGCTCGTGCGCAACGGCCGCATCGGCCAGCTCAAGACCGTGTACGTCGGCCTTCCGGGCGACCCCTCGGGCGAGGTCGAGCCGGAGATGCCCGTGCCGAAGGGCCTGAACTACGAGATGTGGCTCGGCTCGACGCCGTGGGCCTACTACACCGAGAAGCGCGTGCACCCGCACGAGGGCTACGATCGGCCGGGCTGGCTGCGCTGCGAGCAGTTCGGCGCCGGCATGATCACGGGCTGGGGCGCCCACCACATCGACAGCGCGCACTGGGGCATGGGGACGGAGTACACCGGGCCGGTCGAGGTCAAGGGCACGGCGGAGTTCCCGACGAAGGGGCTGTGGGACGTGCACGGGCCCTTCCGTACCGAGGCGCTCTACGCCGACGGCGTGCGGATGATCGTGAGCGGCGAGTTCCCGAACGGGATCAAGTTCGAGGGAACGGAGGGCTGGATCTTCGTTTCCCGCGGCGCCGAGCGCGTGACCGCGAGCGACCCCGTGGCGAAGCTCAAGGACGCCTCTGCGCTCTCCGCCAGCGACCCGAAGATCATCACCTCCACGATCGGGCCGACGGAGATCCACCTGCCGCTGAGCACGGACCACCACGGCAACTGGCTCGAGGCGGTCCGCTCGCGCCAGCAGCCGATCGCCCCGGTCGAGGTGGCGCACCGCTCGTGCTCGGCGTGCCTGCTGCACCACATCGCGATGAAGACGAAGCGCACGCTCCACTGGGACCCGCTGCGGGAGCGCTTCAAGAACGACGACGAAGCCAACGCGATGCTGGCGCGGCCCCAGCGCTCGCCCTACGGCCTCGCGTAGCAGCGGGTCATCGAGCTGGAATCGCCGCTCCACGTCGCCGCGAAGAGCAGCCCCGCGAGTGTCCCCGCGCGGCCGCCGGACCCGTGCACACTGGTGCTGTTCGGAGCGACCGGCGACCTCGCGCACCGCAAGATCGTCCCGGCGCTCTTCGAGCTCGCGAGAAACGGCGAGCTGCCGGAGCCGTTCGGGCTCGTCGCCACCAGCACGTCCGTCGGCGCGGCAGAGGGTTATCGCGAGCAGCTGCGCCAGTCCTTCGAGCGCTTCTCGGGGGCGACCGCGGACGCCGCGGCCTGGGCGGCCTTCGCCGCGGGCATCGACACCGTGGCCGGCGACTACACCAGGCCCGAGGCCTTCGGCGGCCTGCGCGCGGCGATAGAGGCGGCCGAGACCCGCCGCGCGACCTCCGGCAATCGGCTCTTCTATCTGGCGGTGCCGCCTGCGCAGTTCGCGCCGATCCTGTCCGGGTTGCGCCAGGCCGGCCTGGTGCACCCGTCGAACGGGACGCCGTGGTCGCGCGTCGTGATCGAGAAGCCGTTCGGGCGCGACCTCGCGTCGGCGCGCGAGCTGAACCGCCTGGTGGCGACCGTGCTCGACGAGCGCCAGACGT
>DATBSL010000027.1:0-6962 GCA_036559805.1 Vicinamibacteria bacterium | reverse complement strand
GCCGGTGTCGCAGGCGGGCGCGGGCCGGGCAAGGCTCAGCACGACGAGCACGGCCAGGGCGGCCGATCGAGCCGCGCGCGTCCGCGTTGGTGTCGGCAAGGAGTCCACTCGCGAGCCAGCGTAGCACGCGCGCGGCCGTGTGTCGGGACGGAAACGCCCGCAAACGAGGAGCGTAAGCGCGGACGAGAATCGAAAGCGGCGGCTTCCTTCCAGGGCGCGGTTGCGATAGAAAGGTTGGAGCTTCGTCCATCGGAGGTGGCATGTCGCGGATGGCTCGCCTGGCCCTGGTTTCAAGTGCGCTCGCCTTGCTGATCGCGTCGTCCGCCGCCGCCGACTGGCACGAGTGGCGCGGACCGCTGCGCACGGGCGAGAGCCCGTCGGCCGACCCACCGATCGAATGGGCCGAGGGCAAGAACGTCCGCTGGAAGCTCGAGGTGCCCGGGCTCGGCCTCGGAACCCCGATCGTGTGGGGCGACGCCGTTCTCCTGGCGACCGCCGTCCCGTCCGCCGCCGATCCCAAGACGATCGAGTGGGTCGTGATGGCGGTCGAGCGCAAGGACGGCAAGCAGCGCTGGCGCAGCGTGCTGCATTCGGAGGTCCCGCACGAGGGCCACCACCAGACCAACAGCTACGCCTCGGGCTCGCTCGTGACCGACGGCAAGCGGCTCTACGCGTTCCTCGGCTCGCGCGGGCTCTACGCGCTCGACGCGAAGGGCAAGCTGCTGTGGCAGAAGCAGCTCGGCAGGATGCAGACGCGCAACGGCTTCGGCGAGGGAGCCTCGCCCGCGGTCCACGCCGACACGCTGGTCGTGACCTGGGACCACGAGGGCCCCGACTTCGTCGTGGCGCTCGACGCCGCGAGCGGCAAGGAGCGCTGGCGCAAGGACCGCGACGAGCCGACGACCTGGGCCACCCCGCTCATCGTCGCGGGCGAGGGCGCGCCGCAGGTGGTGGTCGCGGGCACGAACCGCGTCGTGAGCTACGACCTCGCGACCGGCGAGGAGCGCTGGCGCTCGGCCGGCCTCACCATGAACGCGATCCCCTCGCCGGTCTACGCCGACGGCGTCGTGTACGTGACGGCCGGCTTCCGCGGCAACGCGCTGCAGGCGATCCGGCTGAAGGACGCGAAGGGCGAGGTGCCCGGGACGCCCGCGCTCGTCTTCCGCTACGACAAGGACACGCCCTACGTGCCGTCGCCGCTGCTCTACCGCGGGCAGCTCTACTTCCTGAAGTCGAACAGCGGCGTGCTGACGGTGCTCGACGCGAAGGACGGCAGCGTCAAGTACTCCGAGCGGCTCGAGGCGCTTCCCAACGTCTACGCCTCGCCGCTCGGCGCCGCCGGACGGGTCTACGTGGCGGGACGCGAGGGCACCGTGGCGGTGCTCGCGGCCGGCCCGAAGCTCGAGGTGCTCGCCAACAACAAGCTCGACGACGGCTTCGACGCCTCGCCCGTGGCGGTCGACCGCGAGCTTTACCTCCGCGGCCGCAAGGCCCTCTACCGCATCTCCGCGGACTGACGGGCCGAGGACGAGACCAGCGTGGCGACAGCATCCAAGACGCTCACGACGCGCGCCGAGGCGGCGCGCGAGAAGCTCGACGCGTGGGTCCGCGAGGTCGTGGCCTGGCACTTCGACCCGAAGACCGGCACGCCCTTCTGGCTGGACTGGGCTCAGAAGGCGGGCTTCGACCCGCGCCGAGAGGTCAAGGCCTACGCCCATCTGGACAAGTTCGGCTTCTTCCAGGACGAGTGGCTGCGCGGCGGCCCCGTGCGCCGCTTCGTGCCCAAGGGCTACGCCGACCGCGCGATCTCGATCTTCGAGACCGGCGGCTCGACGGGCGTGCCGAAGGCGCGCATCACGATCGACGACTTCCGCATCGACTACGAGATGTTCAGCGAGACGCTGCCCGAGAAGTACTTCCCCAAGGGCGCCGACTGGCTGCACGTCGGGCCGAGCGGACCGCGCCGGCTCAGGCTCGCGGTCGAGCACCTGTGCCAGCACCGCGGCGGGATCTGCTTCATGGTCGACCTCGACCCGCGCTGGGTGATCAAGCTGATCAAGGCCGGCGAAATGCAGCAGATGGAGCGCTACAAGCAGCACGTCGTGGACCAGGCGCTCACGCTGCTCAAGGCCCACGACGGCATCCGCTGCCTGTTCACGACGCCCAAGCTGCTCGAGGCGATGTCCGAGAAGGTGTCGCTCGCGAAGCTCGGGATCACGGGCGTCTTCTGCGGCGGCACCGAGATGACCCCGCAGTTCCACCGCTTCGCGTGCGAGGAGCTGCTCGGGCCCGACGTGTACTTCGCCCCCACCTACGGGAACACGCTGATGGGGCTCGCGGTGCACCGCCCGCGCCAGAAGGGCGACGGCTGGGACATCATCTACTACCCCCCGGCGCCGCGCGCGATGATGGAGGTGGTCGACCCGAAGGACCACGGGCGCGTGGTGGGCTACGGCGAGACGGGCCGCGTGCGGCTGACGACGCTCACCAAGGAGTTCTTCATGCCGCGCTTCCCCGAGCGCGACGAGGCCGAGCGCGAGCCGCCCTGCGAGGCGTACCCGTGGGACGGCGTGCGAAACGTGCGCCCCTTCTCGGGCTTCGCCACGAGCGTCGTGGAGGGAGTCTACTGATGCTGCACCTGCCGGTGCTGCGCAAGGGCGAGCCCTACCGCTCGGTGGACGCCGCGCGCGTCGTCGATTTCGAGACGCGCGAGCCGCTCGTCCTGATGAGCCAGGCCAACCCCGGCCTCGTGCGCCGCGACCTGCGCGAAGAGGAGCAGCAGGCGATGCGCGCGTCGCTCGCGGGCTTCTCGATGCAGGAGCTCGTGGCGCTTTCCGCCCGCGCCGCCGAGCTGTTCACGACCGGCACGCTGCCGCTCGGGGACGACTCGCAGACGCCCGACGACTACGTGCGCCAGCTCTCGGCGACGACGGGGCTGCCACACGTCATGGTCCGCAAGAACATGGACAAGATCCGCGCGGCGATGGGCGACGCGGCGATGGTGATCGCCGGGCTCACGCGCGGGCTCGACCTCGACGTGCTCGACAAGGGCTACGGCGAGGTGAAGGGCGCGGCCGTCAGCTTCATCCCACGCACGCCCACGCTCGGCGTGGTGCTGCCGAACAACTCGCCCGGCGTCCACGCGCTCTGGGTGCCGACGATCGCGCTGCGCACGGCGCTCGTGCTGAAGCCCGGCAGCGCCGAGCCCTGGACGCCCTACCGCGTGATCCAGGCCTTCGTCGCCGCCGGCGTGCCGAAAGAGGCGTTCGGCTTCTACCCCACCGACCACGCGGGCGCGGGCGAGATCCTGCGCCGCTGCGGCCGCGGCATGGTCTTCGGCGACGTCTCGTCGACGAAGCCCTGGCAGGCCGACCCGCGCGTCGAGGTGCACGGTCCCGGCTACAGCAAGGTCGTGCTGGGCCCGGACGCGAGCGCCGACTGGCAGCGCCATCTCGACGTGATGGTGTCCTCGATCGTCGAGAACGGCGGGCGCTCCTGCATCAACGCCTCCGGCGTGTGGGTGACGGCCAACGGCAGGGAGATCGCCGAGGCGCTCGGCGCGCGGCTCGCGTCGATCGCGCCGCGCGCGGTCTCGGACCCGGAGGCTCAGATCGCGCCCTTCGCCGACGGCAAGGTCGCCGAGCGCATTTCCGCCATGATCGACCGCGACCTCGAGACGCCCGGCGCCGAGGACGTGACGGCGCGCCTGCGCGGATCGGGGCGCGTGGCGACGCGCGGCACCTCCACTTATCTCCTGCCGACCGCCGTGCGGGTCGACTCGCCCGACCACCCGCTCGCCAACCGCGAGTTCCTGTTCCCGTTCGCGAGCGTCGTCGAGGTGAAGCCCGAGGAGATCCCAAGCCGGCTGGGGCCCACGCTCGCCGCCACCGTGATCACCGCCGACGAGGCTCTGCTCGCCCGCATCCTGGCGTCCCCGCTCGTGCACCGGCTGAACCTCGGGGCGCTGCCCACCTGGCGCCTGTCGTGGGACCAGCCGCACGAAGGCAACCTGTTCGAGCACCTCTACGTCAGGCGAGCGCTCCTCGGGCGGGCCGGCGTGGCCTGAAGCCCTTGCGCATCCTCGCGGTCACCGCCGGAGCCGGGGGGATGTACTGCGGCTCGTGCCTGCGCGACAACGCGCTCGCCGCGGAGCTCATGGCGCGCGGCCACGACGTGGTGCTGCTGCCGGTCTACACACCGACGCGCGTCGACGAAGAGAACGTCTCCGACTCGCACGTCTTCTTCTCCGGGATCAGCGTCTACCTCGAGCAGAACTTCGCGCTCTTCCGCAAGACGCCGGCGATCCTCGACTTCATCTGGGACACGCCGGCTGTGATCCGCGCGGCGACCGGCCGCGGCGTCTCGGTCGACCCCGAGCTCTTGGGCGACATGACGGTCTCGATGCTGCGGGGCGAAGCGGGCCACCAGGCCAAGGAGTTCGAGAAGCTGCTGCGCTATCTGAAAGAGCAGCCGCCCTTCGACGTAGTGATGCTGCCGACGTCCCTGCTCGTGTCGCTCGCGCCGCCGCTAGTGCGGGAGCTCCGCCGCCCGATCGTGTGCACGCTCTCGGGCGAGGACCTGTTCATCGAAGGCTTGCCGGCGCCCTACAGGAAGCAGACGAAGCAGCTGATCGCCTCCCACGAGGCGGTCGTCTCCCGCTTCATCGCGACGAGCGACTACTACGCGGAGTTCATGGCCGGCTACCTCGAGCTGCCGCGCCGCAAGATCGAGACGGCGCCGATCGGGATCCGCTTCGACGGCTTCGAGCCCCTGCCGCATCGGGAGCCGGGCCGCCCCTTCACGATCGGCTACATGGCGCGGATCGCACCCGAGAAGGGCCTGCACCTGCTGGCCTCGGCCTACATCCGCATGCGGCGCGAGCTGGGGCTTCAGCCGTCGCGGCTCGAGGCCGCCGGGTACCTCGCTCCCGAGCACCGCACCTACCTCGACGGCGTCACGCAGGCGCTCGCGGCCGTGGGCCTCGAGGGCGAGTTCCGCTGCCACGGGACGGTGGACCGGCCGCAGAAGATCGCCTTCCTGCAGGGCCTCGACGTGCTCTCCGTGCCAAGCCCGTACGCAGAGCCCAAGGGCCTCTACCTGCTCGAAGCGCTCGCGACCGGGGTGCCCGTCGTCGAGCCGCGCCACGGAGCCTTCCCCGAGCTCGTCGAGAAGACGGGCGGCGGCGTGCTGTTCGAGCCCGGCAAGGTCAAAGACCTCGCCGAGCGGCTGATGGAGCTCGGCCGCGACCCGGAGCGGCGCCGCGAGCTCGGCCGACGCGGCGGCCTGGGCGTCAGGCAGCACTACTCCGCGGCGCGCATGGCCGAGCGCACGCTCGAGATCTGCGAGGCGGCACGCGGCGCCTTCGCGAGCGCCTGATGGGATGCTGAGCGTAGAGGGCGTCTCGAAAGCCTACCCGACCCCGCGCGGGCCGCTGCCGGTGCTCGAGGACGTATCGTTCACGCTCGAGGCCGGCGGGTCGCTGTGCGTGGTGGGGCCCTCCGGCAGCGGCAAGAGCACGCTGCTCTACATCCTCGGCACGCTCGAGCGCCCGAGCGCCGGGCGCGTCCGGATGAACGGTCGCGACCTGCAGGCGCTGCCCGAGCCCGAGCTCGCCGCCTTCCGCAACCGCGAGGTCGGCTTCGTGTTCCAGGACCACTTCCTGCTGCCGCAGCTGAGCGTCCTCGAGAACGTGCTTGCCCCCACGCTCGTCGCAGCGAAGGATCCCGAGCACCCGCGGCGCGCGCGCGGCCTGCTCGAGCGCGTCGGCCTCGGCGACCGGCTGCTGCACCGGCCCGCCGAGCTCTCGGGCGGCGAGCGTCAGCGCGTGGCGCTCGCGCGCGCGCTGGTGATGCGGCCGCGGCTGCTGCTGTGCGACGAGCCCACCGGCAACCTGGACGCGGACTCGGCGCGCGCGGTCGCGGACCTAATCCTCGAGCTTCACGGCGCGGAGTCGAGCGTCCTCGTGCTCGTGACCCACAGCGCCGAGCTCGCCGAGCGCCTGCCGCGGAGGAAGCGCATGGCGGGGCGGCGCCTCGAGCCGCTCTGATGCGCCCGAGCACCCTGCTCGTCCGCAGCCTGGCGTACTACCGGCGCACGCATGCGGCCGTGGTGCTCGGCGTGGCGGTGGCGGTGGCGGTGCTGGCGGGCGCCCTGCTCGTGGGCCGCTCGGTGCGCGAGAGCCTGCGCGCGCTGGCGCTCGAGCGCATCGGCGCGACCGACGAAGCACTCGTGAGCGCGCGGCCCTTCGAGGCGTCGCTCGCCGAGCGCCTGGCGGCGCCGGGGCGCTCGACCGCGCCCGTGCTGTCGCTGCGCGGAGTCGTGACCGAGCCCTCGTCGGGCCGCCGCGCCTCTCCCGTCGAGGTGTGGGGAGTCGACGAGCGCTTCTGGGCGTTCCACGGCCAGGCAGCCCCGGCGCTCGAGGCGCGCGACGCGCTCCTGAGCCCCGGCCTCGCCGAAGAGCTCGCCGCCTCGCCCGGCTCCACGCTGCTGCTGCGCGCGGAGGGCGCGCGGGAGATCCCGGGCAGCACGCTCTTCGGCCGCCGCGACGACCCGGGCCGGGCGCTGCGGCTGCGCGTCGCCGGTGTGCGCGGCGCGCGCGAGCTCGGCACGTTCTCGCTGCGGCCGAGCCAGGACGAGGCGCGCGGGCTGTTCGTGCCGCTCGCCACGCTGCAGGCCGCTTTCGCCCGCGCCGGGCGTGTCAACCTCGTGCTCGTCCGCGGCGGCGAGACGCGCGTGCTCGAGTCCGCTCTCGCTTCGGCGCTCGCGCTCGGCGACCTGGGCCTGCGCCTGCGCGAGGTCGAGCCCGGACGGTCCTGGTCGCTCGAGAGCGACGACGCGCTGCTCGGGGACGACGTGGTCGAGGCCGCGCGCGCGGCCGCGCAGGAAACCGGCCTTGCCAGCAGCGCGTCGCTCGTCTACCTGGCCAACGAGCTGCGCGTGCGCGACGCGTCCGTCCCGTACTC
>DATBSL010000026.1:0-17266 GCA_036559805.1 Vicinamibacteria bacterium | reverse complement strand
CCTACACCATGACCATGCGCCGCTACGACTTGAAGGGCGGCTCGGGCGGCGGCCGCATGATGTCCCGCTGGGTGATCCAGAGCCTGACGCCGAAGGCCTGACAAGCAGGGGGTCTGGGGGCGGCTTAGGAGCCCCCCAGGTTGTTTCGTCGGTCGCGCGGCGCTAGCCGACCTCACGACGTCGATGGCCTCGTGAGCAGGTCACGCAGGACCCCGCCCCCCCGGGACAATCCTGGCTCCATCTCTCTTCCTGTCTGTTGCGTTTGCCGGAACGCAGGCGTATCATCGTGGCTTCGCAATCCGCTTTTCTGAGCGCTGTCCACGCAATCCTCCCCAGAAAGCTCACCAAAGCAAAACCAGAGTTCGTTCGGGAGAGCCCGTCAGCGGGGGAAGTCTCGATGAATCAGGACACTCTCAAGGAAGAGTGGCACCAGCTCAGGGATCGCGTTCGCAAGAGGTGGGGCAAGCTGACGATCGACGACCTGGACCAGATCCAGGGAGACAGCGAGATGCTGGTCGGTAAGCTGCAGGAGCGATACGGGCGGACGCGGCCGCAGGTCGAGCGGTGGTTCGGGGAGTGGAGCGTCTAGACGACCTCCAAACCCGCGTAGCGGGCCACCAGCTTCTTCGCCCCCACTCCCGGGAACGACACCGTCACCTTGAAGTCGTCTCCCTCGCCTTCGCGGCGTAGCACCGTGCCGACGCCGAAGAGGGGATGCCGCACGCGCACCCCGGGCCGGATCGCTCCCGCGTCCTCGAGCGCCGGCGCCGGGGCGTCGCCGACCGGGGCCGCGGCTCGCTCGCGCGCCCACGGCGGGCGCTCGGTCTTCCGCCCCGGCAGCGCCACGGCCCCGCCGCTCTTCTCGACGAGCTCCTCCGGGACTTCTTCGATGAAGCGGCTCTTCTCGGTGAGCCGGCGTTGGCCGAAGACCTGGCGGCTGCGCGCCCACGACAGGTGCAGCGCGTCGCGCGCCCGCGTCATGCCCACGTAGGCGAGCCGGCGCTCCTCCTCGAGGCCGAACGAGTCCGTCAGGCTGCGCGAGTGAGGCAAGAGGCCCTCCTCGAGTCCGACTACGAACACCGACTCGAACTCGAGGCCCTTGGCGGCGTGCAGCGTCATGAGCAGCACCGGCACGTCGTCGCTCAAGCGGTCCGTCTCGGAGAGCAGCGCCGCGCGGTCGAGAAAGCCCGCGAGGCCGCCTCCGGGCTCGCGGGTCTCGTAGTCCGCGGCCGCCCCGATCAGCTCGGCGAGGTTCTCGAGCCGGTCCTGACTTTCCTGGGAGTCCTCGCGCGCGAGCGCTATCCCGTAGCCGGAGAGCTCGAGCACCCGCTCGACGAGCGCGCGCAGCCCGAGCGCCGGGCGGCCGCCGGCGGCCTGCGTGCCTTCCTGGCGCAGCGTCTCGATCGTCTCGCGGAAGCGGGCGAGCGCCTGCTGCGCGCGCGCCGGGAGCTTCGCCTCGTCGACGAGCGCGCCCGACGCTTCCCAGGCGCTCAGGCCGCGCTCGCGCGCCGCCTTGTCGATCTCGTCGAGCGTCTTCTCGCCGATCCCGCGCGGGGGCACGTTCACCACGCGCCGGAACGCGACGCCGTCCCTCGGGTTGGCGACGAGCCGCAGGTACCCGATCACGTCCTTCACCTCGCGCCGCTCGTAGAAGCCGACGCCGCCCAGCACCTGGTACGGCAGCCGCAGCCGCAGCAGGCCCTCCTCGAAGAGCCGGCTCTGCGCGTTCATGCGGAACAACACCGCCACCCGCCCCCGCGCGCGCAGCGCCGCCGTGCGCTCGGTGACCCAGATCGCCTCCTCGAACTCGTCCGAGGCTTCGTGGAGCCGCACCCGGTCGCCCGCGCCCTTCACCGCGACGAGCGTCTTGCCCTTGCGGCGCTCGTTCCTGGCCACGAGCGCGCTGGCGGCGTCGAGGATGCGCTGGCTGGAGCGGTAGTTCTGCTCGAGGCGGAAGACTCGCGCGCCCGGGAAGTCGTGCTCGAAGTCCAGGATGTTCGAGATGTCGGCGCCGCGCCAGGAGTAGATCGACTGGTCCTCGTCGCCCACGACGGTCAGGTTTCCGCCGGGGCCGGCCAGGTGGCGCACCAGCTCGTACTGCGCGCGGTTCGTGTCCTGGTACTCGTCGACCAGCAGGTAGGGGAAGCGCTCGCGCCAGGCGTCGCGCACGCGCGCATCGCCCTCGAGCAGTGTGACGGAGCGCAGCAGCAGGTCGTCGAAGTCGAGCGCCGAGGCGGCGCGCAGCACGGCGTGGTAGCCCTTCATCACGTCGTCGAGCAGATCCGTCGGCTCCAGCACCTCGCCGGCTGCCCCGCGCGCCGCGTTCTTGCGGGCCGAGATGCGCGAGAGGAAGCGCCGCGGCGGGTGCAGCTTCTCCGAGAGGTCGAGCCCCCGCATCGCCTCGCGCACCGCGGCGATCTGGTCGTCGTCGTCGTAGATCAGGAAGCCGGGGTCGAGGCCCGCGGCACGCGCCTCGCGCCGCAGCAGCCGCACGCAGAAGCTGTGGAAGGTCGAGACCGAGGACTGCATCGGCTGGCCGGCGAGCAGCGCCTCGGCGCGCGCGCGCATCTCGCCGGCGGCCTTGTTGGTGAAGGTGACCGCGAGGATCTGCCCGGAGCGGACGCCGTGGTCGAGCACCAGGTGGGCGACGCGGTGGGTGATGACGCGGGTCTTGCCGCTGCCCGCGCCGGCCAGGATCAGGACCGGTCCCGCGATCGCCTCGACCGCCTCGCGCTGCTGCGGGTTGAGCCCCGCCAGCACGGAGGACGCTTCAGCCACGAAACGACTCTATTCCACGGTCACGGACTTGGCGAGGTTGCGCGGCTGGTCGACGTCGCGCCCGGCGCGCAGCGCCACGTGGTAGGCGATCAGCTGGAGCGGGATCACGGTCAGGAACGGCGACCACAGCTCGGGGCAGTCCGGGACCTCGAGCAGCACGTCGTGCTGCGGATCGATGAGCGCCTGGAGCGCCGTGTCCGTGGCCGAGCCGATCGCGATCAGGCGTCCGCCGCGCGCCTTCGCCTCCTGCGCGTTCGAGAGCATCTTGTCGTGGGTCGGGCCGCACGGCACCAGCGCCACGATCGGCAGGCCGTCCTCGATGAGCGCGATCGGCCCGTGCTTCATCTCGCCGGCCGGGTAGCCCTCGGCGTGCAGGTACGAGATCTCCTTGAGCTTGAGCGCGCCCTCGAGCGCTATCGGGTAGTTGACGCCGCGGCCGAGGTACAGGAAATCGCGCACCTGGCCGAGCGAGCGCGCCAGCTCCTCGACCTTCGGCTCCTGGGCGAGCACGCGCTCCATCTGCAGCGGCAGCCGCGTGAGCTCGGCGAGGTGCTCGCGGCAGTCCGCGGCGGAGAGCGCCCCGCGCAGCCGCCCGAGGTGCAGCGCCAGGAGCGAGAGCGCGACGAGCTGCGCGGTGAAGGCCTTGGTCGAGGCGACCCCGATCTCGGGGCCGGCGTGCGTCAGCAGCGACCCCTGGGCTTCGCGCGTCAGCATCGAGCCTTGCACGTTGCAGATGCCGATCGGCAAGGCGCCGCGCGCCTTCGCCTCGCGGAACGCCCCGATCGTGTCGGCCGTCTCGCCGCTCTGGCTGATCGCGACCGCGAGCGTGCTCTTGCCGACGAGCGGCTTCCTGTAGCGGAACTCGCTGCCGTAGTCGACCTCGGCCGGGATCCCCGCCAGGTGCTCGATCAGGAACTTGCCCACGAGCGCCGCGTGCCAGCTGGTGCCGCAGGCGAGCAGCACCGCGCGGTCGATCCCGCGCAGCCTGTCCGCCGCGGGCCCGAGCTCCTCGAGGTGGACCTCGCCCTCCTCCAGGCTGATGCGACCCAGCAGCGTGTCGCGCATGGCGCGCGGCTGCTCGTGGATCTCCTTCAGCATGAAGTGGCGGAAGCCGCCCTTCTCCGCCTGCACCGGGTCCCAGGCGATCCGCTGCGGGGATCGCGTCACCACGTCGCCGGCGACGTTCGTCACGCGCACCGCCTCAGGCGTCAGCGTCGCCACGTCGCCGTCCTCGAGCAGCAGGAAGTCGCGCGTGTGGGGCAGGACCGCCGGGATGTCGGACGCGACGTAGTTTTCGCCCTGCCCCAGGCCGATCACGAGCGGCGGCCCCAGCCGCGCCGCCACCAGCCGCCGCGGCTCGTCCCTGTGCATGAGCACGAGCGCGTAGACGCCGCGCAGCTCCGCGAGTGCCTTCCGCGTGGCTTCCTCGAGCGAGCCCTGGTAGTGCGAGGCGACGAGGTGCGCCACCACCTCGGTGTCCGTCTGCGACACGAAGCGGTGCCCGGCCGCCTGCAGCCGGGACTTGAGCTCGAGGTGGTTCTCGACGATGCCGTTGTGGACCACCACCACGCGTCCCTCGCCGTCCTGGTGCGGGTGCGCGTTCTCCTCGGTGGGACGGCCGTGGGTCGCCCAGCGCGTGTGCCCGACGCCCCACTCGCCAGAGAGCGGCTCGCGCGCCAGGCTCTCGGCCAGGTTGCCGAGCTTGCCCGCCGCGCGCCGGCGCAGGAGCTCGCCCCCGCTCACGACGGCGATGCCCGCCGAGTCGTAGCCGCGGTACTCGAGCCGGCGCAGCCCGTCGAGGATGACGGGAACGGCGTCGCGCGTGCCGACGTACCCGACGATGCCGCACATGCGAGTCGGGCTAGCGGCCCTTCGGCCCGCTCGCCTGGGCCGCGCGCCGGCGCGCGGCCCAGCCCGGCTTGTTCACCTGCCGCGAGCGCCCGAGCGCCAGCGCGTCCTGCGGCACGTCCGCGGTGATCGTGCTGCCCGCGGCGACGTAGGCGCCGGCCCCGACGGTGACGGGCGCCACGAGCGTCGAGTCGCTGCCGACGAAGGCGCCGTCCTCGATCCGCGTCGGGCTCTTGGTGATGCCGTCGTAGTTGCAGGTGATCGTCCCGGCGCCGATGTTCACGTCCGTGCCGATGCTGGCGTCGCCGAGGTAGCTCAGGTGCTGGGCCTTCGAGCCAGCGCCGAGTGTCGTCTTCTTGAGCTCGACGAAGTTGCCGACCTTCGCTCCCTCGCCGACGCGGGAGTCCGGGCGCAGGTGCGCGAACGGGCCCACGCTCGCGCCGGCCTCGACCACCGAGCTGCGCAGCAGGCAGTGGTCCAGGATCTGGGCGCCCGCGCCCACCTCGACGTCGACCAGCCGCACGAACGGGCCGACGACGGCGCCCGCGCGCACGCTGGTGCGGCCCTCGAGCAGCGTGAACGGGCGCAGCACGGCGCCCGCCTCCACGACCACGTCGTCCCCGACGAACGTGCTGGCGGGGTCCTCGATGCGCACCCCCGCCGCCGCGAGGGCCAGCACGCGGGGCGGCGCGCTCACGGCGTCGGCGCGACGAGTGCCTGGAACGCGGCCGCCTCGCGCAGCGGCTCGAAGTCGGCGTCCTTGCGCGCCTGGGCCCGGCTCGCCGGGTTGGCGTGGATCGCGGACTTGAGCGCCTTGAGCGCCGCCTGGGCGTCTCCGGCGCGGGCCTGCGCCGCGGCGAGGCAGTAGAGCGCCCCCTCGTTGCGCGGGTGGATGTCGAGCGCCTGGCGCAGGTACTTGACCGCCAGGTCGAAGTCGCCCCGATTGTGCAGCACGACACCGTAGTTCAGGAGCTCCTCGAAAGTCTTGGGACGAGGCCTTCGTTCCGGCTCGGTCATGGCCCGGTAGGCCCGGGCGCGCTCGACGAGCTCCTGCTGATCCGAAAAGTCCTCGATCAGGGCGTCCAGTAGATCGCGCGAGCGGCCTAAGTTCTTACGTCCCAACGCCTTGACGGCTTTCTCAAAGACGTCGAGCGCCTGCTGATAGCGCTTGTCCACGAGGGGTACGGGCGGCATTTTTTTCGGCGAGCGTCGTGTTGCCATGAGCTTGGAGCCTGAGATTAGTGGGTCACGTTAGCATGGCCGGTTCGGAGGGGCAAAACGGCCCATCTCCGGTAGAATGTGGTTTTGGGCCGACCTTGAAGGACGACGCCAGGGACGAACCGATTGCCATCCGGGGGGCCCGGGTCCACAACCTGAAGGGCCTCGACTGCGACATCCCCAGGAACCGCCTGGTGGTGATCACGGGACCCTCGGGCTCGGGCAAGAGCAGCCTGGCCTTCGACACGCTCTACGCCGAGGGGCAGCGGCGCTACGTCGAGAGCCTCTCGCCCTGGGCGCGTCAGTTCCTGGAGCAGATGGACCGGCCCGAGGTCGAGTCCGTGACGGGGCTTTCCCCGGCGATCGCGATCGAGCAGCGCACGACGGTCGCGCATCCGCGCTCGACAGTCGGCACCGTCACCGAGATCTACGACCACCTGCGCGTGCTGTTCGCGACGCTCGGCCGGCCGCACTGCCCGCGCTGCGGCGAGGCGGTCGCGGCCCAGCGCGCCGACGAGATGGCGGCGCGGCTCATCGACCAGGCCGCGGGGGCCGTGGCCGTGATCGCGGCGCCGGTCGCACGCGGAAGGAAGGGCGGCTACCGCAAGGAGCTCGTGGCGGCGCGCGCGGCGGGGCTGCAGCGCGCGCGCATCGACGGACACGCCGCGAGCCTCGGCGACAAGCTGGAGCTCGACCCGCGCCGCGGCCACCGCATCGACGTGCTCGTCGACCGCCTGGTGCTGCGGCCCGACGCCGCCGAGCGGCTGCGCCAGAGCCTGGAGAAGGCGCTGCAGCTGGCGCGCGGTGTCGTGCTCGTCTCGGTCGAAGGCCGCGGCGAGCGCCTGCTGAGCCAGCACCTGGCCTGCGCGCGCTGCGACGTCCAGATCCCGGAGCTGGTCCCGCGCGCCTTCTCCTTCAACAGCGCTCACGGCGCCTGCCCGGCCTGCGACGGGCTCGGGCAGCGCTGGATCGTGGACGCCGCGCGCGTGATCCCCGACGAGTCGAAGAGCATCCTGGACGGCGCGATCCGGCCCTGGCACCGCCACGGGCCGCGCCTGCTGCGCGAAGCGCTCTTCGAGGTCGCCGAGCGCAACGGCTTCTCGCTCGAGGCGCCGGTCGCCGAGCTGCCGAAGGCGGCGCGCGAGGTGCTGCTCCACGGCGACGAGCAGGGCTTCCCGGGTGTCGTGCCCTACCTGCGCAAGCGCGTGACGAGCCTTTTGGGCCTCGACCCGGTCCCGAGCGACGAGGATGCGGACGGCGGCGGCGAGGCGTTCGAGGACCTGCGCCCCTACCTCTCGGAGGAGCCCTGCCGCGCGTGCAAGGGGACGCGGCTGCGGCCCGAGAGCCTGGCCGTGCGCTTGGCGGGCCACTTGGTAGCCGACCTGATGCGGCTGCCGCTCGCGCGCGTGCGCGAGGTGGCAGCGGCGCTCGAGTTCCCCGAGCGCGAGCGGCCGGTCGCCGAACGGCTGGTCTCCGAGATCACGGCGCGCGGCGACGTGCTCGTGTCGCTGGGCCTCGGCTACCTCACGCTCGACCGCGCGACCACGACGCTGTCGGGTGGCGAGGCGCACCGCGTTCGGCTCGCCACGCAGATCGGCGCGCGCATGCAGGGGCTCGTCTACGTGCTCGACGAGCCATCGGTCGGCCTGCACCAGAGCGACAACGCGCGCCTGATCCAGACGCTCGTCTCGATCCGCGACTCGGGCAACACGGTGGTGGTGGTGGAGCACGACGAGGAGACGATCCGTGCCGCCGACTGGGTGCTCGACCTGGGCGAGGGAGCGGGAGAGAGCGGCGGGCGCCTGATGTACTCGGGCCCCCCGGGCTCGATCGACGGCAGCCTGACCGGCCGCTACCTGCGCGGCGAGCTCGCGGTCGCGGTCCCGGCCGAGCGGCGCCCGGCCCGCGGCCACCTGCGCGTGCTGGGGGCGCGCGCCCACAACCTGCGCGACGTCGACGCCGAGGTTCCGCTCGGGGCGCTCACCGCCGTGACCGGCGTCTCGGGCTCGGGCAAGTCCACGCTGGTCGAGGACGTGCTGCACCGGGCGCTCGCGCAGCGGCTGTACCGCGCCTCGGCCGAGCCGGGTCGCCACAGGGCGCTCGAGGGCGCCGAGGCGATCGACAAGGTGATCGCCATCGACCAGAGCCCGATCGGCCGCACGCCGCGCTCGAACCCCGCCACCTACACGGGCGCCTTCGCTCTCATCCGCGAGCTGTTCAGCCTGGTGCCCGAGGCGCGCGCGCGCGGCTACAAGCCGGGACGCTTCTCGTTCAACGTGAAGGGCGGCCGCTGCGAGGGGTGCCAGGGCGACGGGGTGCGGCGCGTCGAGATGCACTTCCTCCCCGACGTGTTCGTGCCGTGCGAAGCGTGCCACGGCCGGCGCTACAACCGCGAGACGCTCGAGGTGCGCTACCAGGGACTGAGCATCGCCGACGCGCTCGACCTGAGCGTCGACGCCGCCCGCGAGCGGCTCGGCGCCCACGCGCGGCTGTCGCGGCTGCTCGCGACGCTCAGCGAGGTCGGCCTCGGCTACCTGCGGCTGGGGCAGAACGCCGCAACGCTGTCGGGCGGCGAGGCGCAGCGGGTGCGCCTCGCGCGCGAGCTCGGGCGCCGGGAGACCGGACGCACGCTGTATCTGCTCGACGAGCCCACGACGGGCCTGCACTTCGACGACGTGAGGCGGCTCCTGGAGGTGCTCGGGCGCCTCGTCGACGCGGGAAACACGGTCGTCGTGATCGAGCACAACCTCGACGTGATCAAGAGCGCGGACTGGGTGATCGACCTCGGACCCGGCGCCGGAGACGACGGAGGCCGCGTGGTGGCCTCCGGGACTCCCGAAACCGTGGCCCGGTCGCGGAAGAGCCACACCGCACGCTACCTGAGGCCGCTGCTCGCCAGGCGCGAGCGCTGACGCCGTGGCTCGGGAGCCACGCCCAGTCTGGACTTGTGGTCCAGAAACCACACGCCGGGCGGGATCACCTGCCACATGCGACGACGTAACCCCCAGCAAACAAACAGAATTCGTATCCCGGCGCGCCTTGGCGTGTGGATTGCTTAGCTGAGCGCCGGGCGTCTCGCGTAGACGCACCCAACGGGGACAGGCAACGTGGTTTATCGCCGTACGCTGAGACGCGAGGTCGCATGCACCGGGATCGGGCTCCACAGCGGGCGGCCCGTGCGCCTGCGGCTCGTCCCTGCTCCCGCCGAGCACGGCATCCGCTTCGTGCGGACGGACGTGGGCGTCGAGATCCCCGCAACGCTCGGCCACATCGGCTCCCAGGACCACGCGACGACGCTCAACCGCGACGGGGTCTCGATCGGCACCGTCGAGCACCTGCTGGCGGCGCTTCTGGGCCTCGGGATCGACGACGTGCGGGTCGAGGTGGACGGCCCCGAGGTCCCGGTGCTCGACGGCAGCGCCGCCCCGTTCGTGATCCTGCTGCACGAGGCGGGCCTGCGACCGCTCGCGGTCCAGCGCCAGCTGCTGCGCGTGCTGAGGCCGATCGAGGTGGTTCACGGCGCGAAGAGCGCGCGGCTCGTGCCCTGCGATCACTTCGAGATCAGCTACGCGATCGGCTTCGACCACCCGCTGCTGCGGCACCAGGCGTTCGCGCTGCGGCTCACGCCGCGCAGCTTCAGCGAGCAGCTGGCGCCGGCGCGCACCTTCGGTTTCCTGCGCGAGGTGGAGCTTCTGCGCAAGAGCGGCCTGGCGCTCGGCGGCAGCCTGGAGAACGCGGTCGTGATCGGCGAGACCGGCGTGCTCAACAACAAGCTGCGCTTCGAGGACGAGTTCGTCCGCCACAAGATGCTCGACGCCGTCGGCGACCTGGCGCTGCTCGGCCACCCGCTGCTCGGGCGGCTCGAGGCGAGCCGCGCCGGCCACGCGCTGCACGCGGCGGTCGCGCACAAGCTGATCGCGACGCCCGAGGCCTTCGAGCTGGTTCCCGCGGGGGCCGCCGTCCGGGAGCCGCTGCCGCAGGCCGCCCCCGCGCTCGTGCCGCGCCGGGCCTGACGAGCGCGCCGATCAGGAACGCGGCTTCTCGACGTTAGCGATGAGCTTCAGCGTGAGGACCGGCGTCTTGGGGTCGTTCGAGCGCACCAGCACCTCGCGCTGGACCTTGCCCACGTAGGTCCGCGTCTCGAAGGTCACTCGCAGCTGGGTCGAGCCGCCGGGGGGGACTGTCTTCTCGGCCGTGATCGCGGCGGTGCAGCCGCAGGTGGTGCTGACGCCCTCGATCACCAGCTCCGCGTCGCCGAAGTTGCGCAGCGAGAACTCCTTGCTGAGCGTCTTGCCGGGCAGCGCCTTGCCGAAGTCGAAGCCGTCGGGCTCGACGCGGATCGTCGGCGTCCTGGCCTTGTCCTCGGCGGTCCCGGCGACCGCGAGCCCCAGGACGAGCGCGAGCGTCGTCACGAGTGCCCGTCTCATCGCGTCCCTCCCGCCGCGCGCCCGCGGCTCTTCTTCTTGCTCGCGGTCAGCCGGCGCGCGTACGCCGCCAGCATCTCGCTCTCGTAGGTGTTGTAGTTGAGGAAGAGGCTCTCGACCAGGTAGCGGCGGCGGTCCTCGACGCTCATCTGGGCCACGATGCCCTCGATCTCGCGCATCATGTCCTCGAACGAGCCCTTGAACTCGCGGCGCAGCGTCACCTCGCGGTACAGCCCCTCGAGCACCGCCAGGAGATCGCCGTCGAGCGGGATCTCGTGCCCGGTCGACAGCCGAAGCGAGCTCATCGCGCCCCGCCCGGCGCCGCGGCGAACGCGGCGATCGCGTCCTGCTCGTCGCGGTGCAGCGGCACGATCTTGTGGACGCCGGTCATCGAGATCATGGTCTCCACGCGCGGCTGCAGCCCGGCGAGCCGCAGCGTGCCGCCCTTCTCCTGCAGCAGCCGGTGGACGTCCATCAGGCACCCGATCGAGGCACTGTCGAGGTAGCTGACCAGGGCGAGATCCATCACCATCTGGCGAGCGCCCGCCTCGATGCGCCGGCGCACCTCGGAGAAGAACGAAGCCAGCACCGGGTAGGTGAGCTTCGCCTCCTGCACGCGCACCACGGTCACGTCGCCCTTCTCGTCGAACGCGAGCTGCATCACCCCACCTCCCGCCGTCTCGCGGCGCTCGACTTCACCCCGCGCCGCTCCCGCGGCTGCTGGGCGCGCAGCAGGAGCCGCGCGAGCTCCTCGCGGCCCCGGTTGATGCGGCTCTTGACCGTCCCCTCGGGGAGGGCGAGCCGCTGCGCCATCTCCTGGTAGCTCAGGCCCTGCAGGTCGCGCAGGATCACCGCCTCGCGCAGCTTCCCGGGCAGCTGGTCGAGGCCGCGCCGCACCAGGCTGCTGCGGTCCTTGTCCTCGAGCGCCCGGTAGGGGTTGCCCGACGCAGCCGGCGCCAGGTCGTAGGCGAGCGCGTCCTCGACCACGACCTCCTTCTCGCGCTTGCTGGCGCGGTAGTGGTCGATGCAGTAGTTGCGCGCGACGCTCGAGAGCCAGGTCGAGAAGTCCGCGTCACGATGGAACTTGTCGAGTGCCTTGAACACCTTGAGGAAGATCTCCTGCTGCAGGTCCTCGGCCTCGTCGTGCTTGCCGGTGAACTTGTAGGCGATGTGGAACACCTTGCGCCTGTAGCGGGCGACCACCAGCTCCCACGCCGCATCGTCCTTCCGGAGGCAGCGCTCGATCAGCTCCGCGTCCGAAGGGGCGAGCATCCCCTCGTCCAAAAGGCTCGTTCCCGCGGCGCGTGCCGCATCCCACAGACGACCGCCGAATCACGATGATAGGGGCTCGTGCTCGCGCGGGTCAAACCTACGCTCCGGGGGGCTCGGGGGGGCGGGATGCCCCCCCGATTGCAGTTTCTTCGGAAACGTCCTTACGGTGTTTGTTCGTTCCTGTTGTCGTTGCTCGTCCCAGCCTCCGTCGCTACTTGAGCTCCGGCCGACCCGCCACGGTCCACGCCGTGTACCAGTAGCTGCCCGCGTCCTCGGCCGCGGGCGACAGGACGTGCTCGCGCAGGATCGGCCCGACCTTGCGCGCGAGGTCCTCGTAGTACGGATCGCCGTAGCCGGGCTTGCCGCGCCGCGCCAGCTCCTCGAGGTAGAGGATGTTGTCGAGCCACACGTAGCTTCCGAGCATGATCGAGAACACGTACTCCTTGGGGTTGTCGAGGTAGTTGGCGGCGTCGGGGGAGAGCTTGAGGTCCTTGCCGACCGCCTGCGGCAGCTTCTCGACGACCCGCACCCACAGCCCGTGCTGGCCGGTCTTCTGGCCGTCGAAGTTGTCGGTCAGGTTGAGCGGCGAGCGCAGGTCCACGATCAGCCCGGCGAGCACGTCGGACTCGGCGAGGATCTTCTCCTTGTCGGTCGCCTTCATCGCCTCCACCAGCCGCGCGTACGACTCGTGGACGAGCCACGGCAGGCGCCCGACGCCCTGCGCCTTGTCGCCGTACTTCGACTGGAGCGAGGCCTCCGTGCGCGGCAGCTCAGCGAACGGGAAGGCGATCAGCCGGTCGACCAGGAAGCGCCGCTCCGGCCCGCGCACGGGGAACTCGGGCTCGAGCGCGAGCGAAGGCATCTCCGCGCGGTGCGCCTTGTAGAAGCCCTTGATCTGCTTCGGCAGCGTCTCGACCGCCGCCGCCGCGACCACCTGGTGCGCGAGCTCGATCGTCCGCTGGCGCGACGGCTCGGGGGCCTGGGCCGGCGCCGCGGCGGCGACCAGGGCCGCCGCGACGGCTGCTGAACTGAGGCACGCTCGTATCATGTGAGATCTCTCCCGCGCGGGCGCCGGCTAGGCGACCCGCGCCACGCTGACGAGCCGCACCTCGCGGGCCCCCGCCGCGATCAGCTCGCGGCCGCAGGCGAGCGCGGTGGCACCCGTCGTCACTACGTCGTCCACCAGAGTCACCGTCTTGCCGGCCACCGAGGCCTTGCGGCGCACGGCGAACGCCGCGCGCACGTTGCGCCTGCGCGCCGCGGCGCTGAGCCCCGCCTGCGGCGCCGTGTCGACCCGCCGCACGAGCGCGTCGGGGCAGCACGGGCGGCGCGCGCGCGTGGCGAGCTCGTGCGCGAGGAGCGCCGCCTGGTTGAAGCCGCGCTCGCGCAGGCGTCGCGGGTGGAGCGGCACCGCGACGATCACGTCGCTCGTCGCCAGGAGCCGCGCGACCGGCTCCGACTCGAGCAAAAGCTCCGCGAAGCGCGCGGCGGCGCGGCGGCGGCCCGAGAACTTGAGCGCGTGGACCGCCACGCGCAGCGAGCCTTCGTACGGCCCCAGGCTGGATCCCGCCGCGAACACCTGGCGCCCGCGCCGGCAGCGCGGGCAGGCCGAGATCCCGGGCACGAGCGGCAGGCCGCAGCCGCACGGCAGCTGCGCGTGGCGGGGCAGCGCGCTCCAGCACGGCTCGCAGAGCGGTCCGCGGCCGATCTGAGTCAGCAGCTGTCCGCACGCGGGGCACGCGGACGGGAACACCACGGCCAGGAGCGGATCCACGAGCCGTTTGCCGACCGAGGCGGCGAGGGCGAGGTCCATGGCCGGGCTAGAGCTGCCCCGACTCCTGCTTCTCCTGGCACGAGAGGCACAGCCGCGCCCAGGGCACGGCCTCGAGCCGCTTCAGGTTCATGTCGTCCTCGCAGGCGGCGCACACGCCGAAGCGGCGGGTGTCGATGCGCCCGAGCGCTTCGTCCACCTGCTGCAGGAGGCTGCGCTCGGTGTTGGAGAGGCTGAACAGGAACTCCTTGGTGTAGGAGTTCGCGGCCTTGTCGGCGATGTCCTGGGTGGCCTCGCCGTCGGCCTCCTTCCCATAGCTCTTGTTCTTGTTGTAGGCCTCCAGGATCTCGCGCTTCTTGAGCTCCAGCTTGTCCCGGTACCCCTTCGCCTTCTTCTGGTCCATTGCCTCGTGTTCTCCTAGTCGATCCCGTAGCGGCGTCTCTTCTCCCAGAGCGCCTTTCTCGAGATGCCCAGCACGGCCGCCGCGCGCGTCTGGCTGCCGGCCACGGCCTCGAGCACGAACTTGATGTAGGCGATCTCGACGTCCTTCAGCGTCGGGCGCCGCTCGCGTCCCGCCCAGAGCGTCCCCGGCTGCTCGACGATTGCTGCCGGCAGCGCGTTCGGGCCGATCTCGCCCGCCTTCACGTCGAGTGCTATCCGCTCGACGAGCGAGCGCAGCTCGCGCACGTTTCCGGGCCAGTGGTAGCCGCGCAGCAATTCGAAGGCCTCGGCGCTGAAGCCGCTGGCCGCGGTCGTCCCGCGCTCGCGCTCGCGCGCGAGGAAGGCGAGCGCCAAGGGCGCCACGTCCTCGTGCCGCTCGCGCAGCGGCTCGAGGCGGAGCGGCACCACGTTCAGCCGGTGGTAGAAATCCTCGCGGAAGCGGCCGCTCTCGACCGCCTGGGCCAGGTCCACGTTGGCGGAGGCGACGAAGCGCACGTCGACCTCGAGCGTGCGCGTGCCGCCCACGCGCTCGAACTTCCGCTCCTCGATCACGCGCAGGAGCTTCGCCTGCAGCGGCGGCAGCAGGTCCTGGACCTGGTCGAAGTAGAGCGTGCCCGCGGCCGCGAGCTCGAGCTTGCCGGCCTTCGTCTGGCGCGCGTCGGTGAAGGCGCCCTTCTCGTGGCCGAACAGCTCCGACTCGAGCAGCTCCGCCGGGATCGACGGGCAGTGCACCTTGATGAAGGGCCCCTCGCGCCGCGTCCCGCCGTAGTGCAGCCAGTGCGCCGCCAGGTCCTTGCCGGTGCCGCTCTCGCCCTCGAGCAGGACGGGGCTGCGCGTGTCGGCGAGCCGCAGCACCAGCGTCACCAGCTCCTTCATGGCGCGCGACTCGGCCACGACGCCCGAAAGCGTGGACGCTGCGGCCGGCGTCATCCGTGGAGCTCCAGGCGCTCGGAGCCGCCCCAGAGCCGCTCCAGGTCGTAGAAGCTGCGGCTCTTCGGCGTCATCACGTGCACCACGAACGAGCCGTAGTCGAGCAGGATCCACTCGTGACGCGGGTAGCCCTCGACGTGCTCGGGGCGCCGGCCGAGCGCGCGCAGCGCCTCCGTCACGGCGTCGGCGATCGCGACGAGCTGGCGCTGGTTTCCGCCCGTGACGAGCAGGAAGTAGTCGGTGAAGTCGGCCACCTTGCGCAGGTCGAGCGCCAGGGCCTCCTCGGCCTTCTTGTCGAGCGCGGCCTTCGCGGCGGCCGCGACGAGCGGCGGCAGGCGCTTCAGCATCGACGGTAGAGCCCCCGCTCGGCGATGAAGTCCGCGACCGCGTCGGGCACCAGGAAGCGCACGCTGCGACCGGCGCGCGCGTGCTCGCGGATGGCGCTCGCCGAGAGCGGCAGCCCGGGGCCGTCCACGCTGCGCGCGCCGCGAGCGCCGCCGAAGGGCGGATTGAGCACAGGCTTCGCGAAGCCCGGCCGCTCCACGACCGCGACCTCGACCATCCCGAGCAGCCGCTCGGGCTCGCGCCAGCCCGGGATCTCGGGCCAGGTGTCCGCGCCGACCACGAGCACGAAGGCGTCCTTCGGCCGGGCCTTCATCAGCTCGTCCACGGTCTCGACGGTGTAGCTCGGTCCCTCGCGCTTGAGCTCGGTGTCCCAGGCCTGGAACGCGGGGTAGGGCGCCGTCGCGATCCGGGTCATCTCGAGCCGGTCGGCCGCGGCGGAGAGCGGAGAGCCGCGGTGGGGCGGCACTGCCGCGGGCACGAAGGCCACGAGGTCGAGCGCCAGCTGCTCGCGCGCGTTCTCCGCGGCGCGCAGGTGCCCGAGGTGGATCGGATCGAAGGTCCCTCCGTAGAGGCCGATCCTCACGCGCCCTCCACGACGGCTTCGCCGAGGCGCGCCAGCGCCAGCGTCGCGAGCAGGCGCCGCTTCAGCCGCTCGAGCCCGAAGCCGCTGAGCGCGGACACCGGGATCACCTCGAGCCCGAGCCTGCCGGCCGCCCGCTCGAGCGAGTCGAGCGCGTCGCCGCCGGAATCGAGGTCGTGCTTGCTCGCGGCCACGAGCTGCGGGCGCTCGAGCAGCTCCGGAAGGTAGCTCCGCACCTCGTCGCGCACGAGCGCGAGGTCGGCGGCCGGATCGCGCCCGCTCGTCCCGGACGCGTCCACGACGTGCAGCAGCACGCGCGTGCGCTCGACGTGGCGCAGGAACTGGAGCCCGAGGCCGGCGCCCTCGTGGGCGCCTTCGATGATCCCGGGGATGTCGGCCGCGACGAAGGTCTGCTCGTCCTGCTCGACGACGCCGAGCACGGGCGAGAGCGTCGTGAACGGGTAGTCGGCCACCTTGGGCCGCGCGGCCGAGATGCGCGAGAGCAGCGTCGACTTGCCGGCGTTCGGCAGGCCCAGGAAGCCGACGTCCGCGATCAGGCGCAGGTCGAGGCGCAGCCAGAGCTCCTCGCCCGGGTGGCCCGGCTCGGCCTCGCGCGGCGCGCGGTTCTTGTTCGAGAGGAACGAGCGGTTGCCGCGGCCGCCGCGGCCGCCGTGGGCGACCACCAGGCGGTCGCCGTCGCGCAGCACCTCGCCGAGTCCGTCGCCGGTCGCCTCGTCGCGCGCGCTCGTGCCCGGCGGAACGCTCACCTCGAGATCGGGCCCGTCCCGGCCCGTCCGGTTGCCGGGTCCGCCGTGCGTCCCGCGCTCGGCGCGGAACTCCACGTGGTATCGGAGCGGGAGGAGCGTATTCTGGTGCGACACGGCCACCAGCACGACGTCGCCGCCCTTGCCCCCGACGCCTCCGTCCGGCCCGCCCCGGGGCACCTTCGCCTCGCGGCGAAAGCTGACGCAGCCCTTGCCGCCATCACCACCCTTGACGAAGATCTTGACCTGGTCGACGAACATCCGTTGCCGCCGGGCTCGCCGGGGCGGGGTGGCTCCCCGCTAGCCGGCGGCCGGCACCACGGTGACGAGCCGCGCGCCCACCCCGTGGTCCTCGAAGCGGACGACGCCGTCCACGAGAGCGAAGAGCGAGTGGTCGCGCGCGAGGCCGACGTTGCGCCCGGCCTTCCAGCGCGTCCCGTGCTGGCGGAGGATGATGCCGCCTCCGCGGATCGCCTGCCCGCCGAAAACCTTGACCCCGAGCCGCTGGGAATTGCTGTCCCGCCCGTTGCGGCTCGAACCCTGGCCTTTCTTGTGTGCCATGACTCTTTCGGCTCCTAGGCCCGGACCGCGTCGATCCGCACGGCCGTCACGTGCTGGCGGTGACCGCGCGTCCGCCGGTAGTGCTTGCGCTTCTTGTACTTGAAGATGCGGATCTTGGCGCCGCGGCTCTGCTCCACCACGGTGCCGGTGACCGAAGCGCCCTCGACCTTGGGGCTTCCGACTTTCACGTCACCCTCTCCGGCCGAGACGAAGAGCACCTCGTCGAGCGTCACGCTGCTGCCGACCTCGCCCTCGAGCCGCTCGACGCGCACGACGTCGCCCTTCTCGACCCGGTACTGCTTGCCGCCCGCCCTGATGATCGCGTACACGTCAC
>DATBSL010000025.1:0-13362 GCA_036559805.1 Vicinamibacteria bacterium | reverse complement strand
GCTCGCCCGCTCCTCCTGCGTGATGCTCTGGAGCACGCCGACCGAGAGCCCGCCGTTCGTCTTGCCCGTGACCTTGGCCGCGCCGAGGATGGTCGTGCTCTCGGGCATCCGGAGCGCCGCGCCGTCGGCGGACGGCGGCACGTAGCCGGGCGCCTGTCCGATGCGCCGCGAGTAGAAGAGCTGGTCGTCCTCCTCGATCCTGAAGTCGAGGATCTTGCGCCCCTCGAGGAAGAACGGCCGCTTCTCCTCGTAGAACGTCTCGTAGGCCGTGAGGTTGACCACCGAAGGGTCGGCCTCGACCTGCCCGAAGTCCGGGTTCAGCGTGGCGTCGAGCGTGAAGTTCGACGAGAGGCCGATCTTGGCGTCGAGCCCGGCCGAGCCCGAGGCGTCCGTGCCCCCGCCCGGCACCGAAGGGCCGGCCGCGGCCTTCGCGACGACGTGCGGCAGGAGCTCCACGTGCCGCGCGGGCGGGAGCCGCTCGATCCCGCGCAGCTCGCCGAGCTGGTACATGCGGCCCGTGTTCTGCCGCGGGATGAGCTGCCACTGCACCTCCTCCTGGTTGCGCGCGATCCAGCGCCACGCGTGCAGGCCCCAGACCTGCTCGTCCTGCCGGCCGTAGCGGAGCTGGTTGAGCGGCACGCGGAACTCGGCGGTCCAGCCCTTTTCGTCGTGCGCCACCTCGCCGTCCCAGACGGCGTCCCAGGTGGTGTCCCACTCGGTCTCGCCGTTGCCGAGGATGAGGTCGATCTTGCCGCCGCCCGCCGTCAGGTCGAACTCGAAGCCTGTGCGCTTGTCGTTGTAGCTGTCGAAGCAGATGCCGACCATGTCCACCGCGAAGCCCTGGAAATCGTCGCGCCGGCCCGGGTAGCGGTGCACCTTCGCCGGGTCGTCGAAGGCCCGGATCGCGAAGTAGAGGTTCTTGTCGTCGTAGAGGATCTTGAGCTCGGTCTCGGCGGACGGCGGCGCGCCCTCGACGGGAAGCTGCTGCCTGTAGCCTCCGGCCCAGGCGCCCTCCGCCCAGGCCGCGTCGTCGAGCCGCCCGTCGATCGAGGGTGCGGTGCCCTGGAGCCGAACCGTCTGGTACACGCGTGGCGGGTACTTGCGGCCGAAGGGATTCCCGAGCGCGGCCTCGCCTGGCGGTGCCTGCTGCGGCGATGCGGATGCTCCGGCCAGGCAGGCGACGAGCGCGAGCGGGCAGGACAAGCGGCGGCCGGGAGCGGAAGGCACGACCCGGCAGGCTAGCCCTGCCCGCCCCTGCGGGTCAATGGAACGGCCGCCCCATGCCGCGCCGCTTGTGTTTGCGAGCGATTGGCAATAAGACCCTCCCATGCAGAGACGCCACTTCCTCCTCTCCGGCGGTGCGGCGGCCATCGGCCTCGCGTCCGGCCGCTATCACGAGGCCCTTGCCGAAGAGCACCTGCGCGTGGGGCTCGTCGGCACGGGCTGGTACGGCAAGAGCGCGCTCTTCCGCCTGGTGCAGGTGGCGCCGGTCGAGATCGTCTCGCTCTGCGACGTGGACAGGGCGATGCTGCAGGACGCGGCACAGATGGCGGCTTCGCGCCAGGTGTCGAAGAAGACGCCGCGCCTCTACGGCGACTTCCGCAAGATGCTCGCCGAGCGCGACCTCGACCTCGTGATCGTCTCGACTCCCGACCACTGGCACGCGCTGCCGATGATCGAGGCCGTCAAGTCCGGGGCCGACGTCTACGTCGAGAAGCCGATCAGCGTGGACGTGGTCGAGGGCCAGGCGATGGTGGCCGCCGCCCGCAAGCACGGGCGGGTGGTGCAGGTGAACACGCAGCGCCGCAGCACGCCTCACCTGATCGAGGCCCGCGACCAGATCATCAAGGGCGGCCGGCTCGGCCGCGTCGGCCAGGTCGAGATCTACTCGTACTTCGGCGGCCGCGGCGGCAGCCCGAAGACGCTCGAGCCGCCCGCGACGCTCGACTGGGACTTCTGGTCGGGCCCGGCGCCGCTCCTGCCCTACAACGAGATCGTCCACCCGCGCGGCTGGCGCTCGTTCATGGCCTACGGGAACGGGAAGCTCGGCGACCTGTGCATCCACATGCTCGACATGGTTCGCTGGATGCTCGACCTCGGCATGCCGAAGCGGATCAGCAGCACGGGCGGGCAGTTCCAGGGGGCGGGCGGCACGATCGACATCACCGATACGCAGACCGCGACCTTCGACTACGGCGAGCTGCAGGTGATCTGGAACCACCGCGCGTGGGGCCAGCCGCCGAATCCGAAGCACCCGTGGGCGGCGACGCTCTACGGCGAGAAGGGCGTGCTCACGGCGGGAGTCAACGGCTACGACTTCACGCCGTACGACGGCAAGGATCCGGTGAGCCGCGACGTGAAGCTCGAGCTCGACGAGTACCCGGAGGACCGGACGGAGAAGGACCTCGAGAAGCACGTCGCCCCCGCGATCCGCGCGCACATGCGGAACGTGCTCGAGTGCATGAAGACGCGCGCGCGGCCCGTGGCCGACATCGAGCAGGGGCACGTCTCGAGCTCGGCCTGCATCCTGGCGAACGTCGCGCTGAAGCTCGGCCGCACGCTCACCTGGGACCAGGCGAAGGGCCAGGTCGTAGGCGACGACGAAGCGAATCGCTTGCTGCGCCGGCCGTACCGGGCGCCGTGGGTGCACCCCGAGCCGGCCGATTTCAGCTGACCCCGGCTCAGACGGGAGCCGGCCGGCGCCGAAGGCGAAAGCGCGCGACGAGTCAGTATCGGTGGTAGAAGAAGCGCATGCATTGGATCCTGCCCGTCTGTCTCGCCTTGCTCGCCGGGGCGCAGGAGTGGCCTCGCTTTCGCGGACCCAAAGGCGACGGTGTCGCCGACGGGGCGGCGCTGCCGGTCGAGTTCGGACCCGGCAAGAACCTGCTGTGGCGCGCATCCGTGCCCATGGGCCGATCCTCGCCGATCGTCGTCAAGAACCGCGTCTACCTCACGGCCGTGGAGGGTGAAGCGCTCGCGACCCTGGCGTTCGACGTCGAGACCGGAAAGCTGGCCTGGCGGCGCGACATCGCCCGCGCGCGCGCACACAAGACCTACGTCGGCAACGACTCCGCGACTCCGACGCCGGTCACGGACGGCGAGAGCCTCTACGTCTTCTTCCCGGACCTGGGCCTCGTCTCCTTCGACCTCGACGGGAAGGAGCGCTGGCGGCTCCCGCTCGGACCGTTCGACAGCTTCTACGGCCTCTCGTCGTCTCCCGTCGTCCACGGGGACACGGTCGCGCTCGTGTGCGACCAGCGCAGCGGATCGTTCGCGATCGGGGTCGACAAGAGCACGGGCAGTATCCGCTGGCGGGTGGAGCGCCAGCACGCGCTGACGGAGGCCTACTCGACCCCGGCCATCTACGCGCCGGCCGGCGGGAAGCCGCAGCTCGTCGTCACCGGCGCGCGCCGCAACGACGGCTACGACCTGGCGACAGGCGCGAGCCTGTGGTGGATCGGCAAGCAGGGGATCTATCCTGCCGGCTCGCCGGTGCTCGTCGACAACCTGGTGATCGCCGTCGCGATGGGCGGGGACGAGCCCGAGTACCCGACGTTCGACTCGTTCCGCGAGAAGCTGGACGTGAACAAGGACGAGGTCCTGACGCGCGAGGAATTCGTCAAGGACGAGGAGTACAAGGATCACTTCGGCTGGATCGACGCGGACAGCGACGGCCGCATCGTCCGAGCGGAATGGAACGCGAAACGGGAGGAGAGCGTCGCCGAGCGCGGCATCACCGGCAGCATCATCGACGGTGAGGGAGACCGGACGGCGTCGAACCTGCTGTGGCGCGACAAGAAGTCCTTCTCCTACCTGATCACGCCGCTCGTCTACCGCGGCGTCTTGTACCTCGTCAAGAACGGCGGCGTCGTGACGACGCTCGACCCCAGGACGGGCGCGATCCTCAAGGCCGGCCGCACCCCGGAGGCGATCGACCAGTACTTCGCGTCCCCGGTGGCCGGCGACGGGAAGGTGTACCTCCTCAGCCAAACGGGGAAGGTCACGGTGCTGAAGGCGGACCCGCAGTGGGAGATCCTCCAGGTGAACGCGCTCGACGAGACCAGCGAGGCGACACCGGCGATTGCGGGCGGACGGATCTACGTCCGCACCCACAAGGCCCTCTACAGCTTCGGCCTCCCCCTCTAACTTCATGTCCCCAATCGAGATGCGTCATGGCGGTCACGGATTCGCTTGACAGCCCGGGGAGGAGAGGCGCACTATCTCGTCACTTAACGTCATGAAGCACTCGTTCGCAGCGCGCGCCGCGTCTCTTTCGGGCGTGGCTCTCCGTCTGTCGCTGCGACTGTCCCTGCTGGTACTGCTGCTGCTGGGCATTCTGCCCGGGGGGCTCGTGATCTAGGCCGATACCAAGCGAGGCCAGACGCGAACCCCCGAGGGAAACCTCGGGGGTTTTGCTTTTAGGCCCTTTCGCGGAGGAGAGCGTGCAACGAACCGGAGCGCAGATCGTCTGGGAATGCCTGATGAAGGAAGGCGTCACCACGGTGTTCGGATACCCCGGTGGCGCGATCCTGCCCACCTACGACGCCATGCTCGACTACCCGATCCACCACGTGCTGGTGCGCCACGAGCAGGGAGCGGCGCACATGGCCGACGGCTACGCGCGCGCGAGCGGCGGCGTCGGCGTGGCGATCGCCACCTCGGGCCCCGGGGCGACCAACCTGACGACCGGCATCGCCACCGCGATGCTCGACTCCTCGCCGACGGTCTTCATCACCGGCCAGGTCTCGTCGAAGGTGCTCGGCAGCGACGCCTTTCAGGAAACCGACGTCACCGGCATCACGCTGCCGATCACCAAGCACAACTCGCTCGTGACCGACGTGCGCCACATCGCGCGCACGATGAAGGAAGCCTTCGTGATCGCGCGCCAGGGCCGGCCCGGCCCGGTGCTCGTGGACATCACGAAGGACGCACAGCAGGCCAAGACCGACTTCGTCTACCCCGAGACGGTCAGCCTGCCCGGCCTCCACGATCCCGAGCCGCCCGACGCCGAGAGCCTCGCGCGCGCGGCCGAGCTGATCGAGAAGGCCGAGCGTCCGCTGATCCTCGCGGGAGCGGGCGTCATCCGCTCGGGCTCGACGCAGGCTTTGCTTGAGTTCGCCGACAAGGCCCAGGTGCCCGTGGCGCTGACTCTCCTCGGTATCGGTGGCTTCCCGCAGAGCCACCCGCTCTGCCTCGGCATGATGGGGATGCACGGCGAGGCGTTCGTCAACGCGGCGATCCAGCGCGCCGACCTGCTGCTCGCGTTCGGCATGCGCTTCGACGACCGCGTCACCGGCAACCTCAAGACCTACGCCCCGCACGCGAAGAAGATCCACGTCGAGATCGACCACTCCGAGGTGAACAAGAACGTCAAGGTCGACGTGGCGCTCATCTCCGACCTGCTCGTGGCGCTGCGTGCGCTCACGCCGCTCGTGCCGAAGAAGCGGCACGAGGGCTGGCTGCGCGAGATCGAGGCCGGGCGCCAGGAGACGCGCGCCCGCGACATCGTGCACACCGAGGGCTCCGGCCCGCTGCTCGCGCCGCACGTGATGCACGACCTCTGGCGCGGCACGGGCGGCGGCGCCGTGATCGTGACCGACGTCGGCCAGCACCAGATGTGGGAGGCCCAGTACTACAAGCACGACGCGCCGCGCACGCTCATCACCTCGGGCGGCCTCGGCACGATGGGCTTCGCGCTGCCGGCGGCGATCGGTGCCAAGATGGCGCGCCCCGACACCGAGGTCTGGGTGGTCGCCGGCGACGGCGGCTTCCAGATGACGCAGTGCGAGCTCGCGACGCTGCAGCAGGAGCAGCTCGACGTCAAGATCGCCGTGATCAACAACGGCTTCCTCGGCATGGTGCGCCAGTGGCAGGAGTTCTTCCACCAGAAGCGCTACGCCGCGACGCCGATGCTCTCACCGGACTTCGTGAAGCTCGCGGCGGCCTACGACATTCCGGCGTACCGCGTGAACGCCCGCAAGGACACTGCCGCCACCGTCCAGAAGGCCCGCGAGACCAAGGGACCGGTGCTCGTCGAGTTCCAGGTGATGAAGGAAGAAGCGGTCTACCCGATGGTCCCGGCGGGGAGCGATCTGCACGCCATGATCCGCCGGCCGGCCGAGGAGAACGCGGAGGTGCGCTCGTGAAGCACACGCTGGTCGCAAAGGTGATGGACCAGCCCGGGGTGCTCAACCGGGTGGCGAGCCTGTTCCGCAGGCGCGCCTTCAACATCGACAGCCTGACGGTGGGCCACACCGAGGACGGCGCCTTCTCGCGCATGACGATCGTGGTGGACACCGCGCGCATCCCGGCCTCGATCGTGGCCGCCAACCTGCGCAAGCTGATCCCGGTGGCCGAGGTGGTGGACGTGACGCATCTGCCCACCGTGGACCGCGACCTGGCGCTCATCCGCGTGAAGGCCAAGCCGGCCGAGCGCGCCGAGCTCGCGAGCCTGGTGGACATCTTTCGGGCCCGCATCGTGGACGTGGCGGCCGAGTCGGTGATCGTCGAGGTCACCGGCGACGAGCAGAAGGTCGACGGGCTCGTGGAGCTGCTCCGCCCGCGTGGCGTCCTCGAGATGGTGCGCACGGGAAAGGTGGCGATGGTCCGGGGAGCCCTCGCCGAGGTCAAGGAAGACGCACCTGCCGCGGTGCCGGCGGCGTAGAGACGACGAGCGGAGGAGAACGAACATGGCGAAGATCTACTACGACGGCGACGCGGACCTGGGCCTGCTCGAGGGGCGGACGGTGGCCGTGATCGGCTACGGCAGCCAGGGTCACGCCCACGCGCTCAACCTCAAGGACAACGGCGTGAAGGTCGTGGTCGGCCTGCCCGCCGGCAGCCGCTCGCGCCCGAAGGCGCAGGCCGACGGCCTCGCGGTCAAGACCCCTTCCGAGGCCGCCGCCGCCGCCGACGTCGTGATGATCCTGACCCCGGACACGGGCCAGGCGAAGCTCTTCCGCGACGAGATCGCCGCGGGCCTCAAGCCGGGCAAGACGCTGATGTTCGCCCATGGCTTCAACATCCGCTTCGGGACGATCACGGCGCCGCCAGGGGTGGACGTGTCGATGGTCGCGCCCAAGGCTCCCGGCCACCGCGTGCGCGAGGTGTTCAAGGAGGGCCAGGGCACGCCGGGCCTGGTGGCGGTCCACCAGGACGCGAGCGGCAAGGCGAAGCAGAACGCGCTCGCCTACGCGAAAGGGATCGGCTGCACGCGCGCCGGCGTGATCGAGACCACCTTCGCCGAGGAGACCGAGACCGACCTGTTCGGCGAGCAGGCCGTGCTGTGCGGCGGCGCCTCGGCGCTGGTCAAGGCGGGCTTCGAGACGCTGGTGAAGAACGGCTACCAGCCGGAGATCGCCTACTTCGAGTGCCTGCACGAGCTCAAGCTGATCGTGGACCTCATGTACCGCGGCGGCCTCAACTACATGCGCTACTCGATCAGCGACACCGCCGAGGACGGCGACTACACGGCGGGCCCGCGGATCGTGACCGAGGAGACGAAGCGCGAGATGCAGCGCATCCTCGACGAGATCAAGAGCGGCCAGTACGCGCGGCGCTGGGTGGCCGAGAACGAGAACGGCCGGCCGGTGTTCAACGCCACGCGCACGGCCGAGCGCAGCCAGAAGCTCGAGCGCGTCGGGGCGCAGCTGCGCGCCATGATGCCGTTCCTCGACGCCGTGGAGGTGACCGCCGAGGGCGACGTGCGCAAGGCCTCCGACAATCCGGTAGGAGCCGTCAGGTGACCGCCCGGGTCACGATCTTCGACACGACGCTGCGCGACGGCGAGCAGTCGCCGGGCTGCAGCATGCTCACGCCCGAGAAGGTGCGCATGGCGCTCCAGCTCGAGCGGCTGGGAGTCGACGTCGTCGAGGGCGGCTTCCCGATCGCCTCCGCGGGCGACTTCGAGGCCGTCCAGGCGATCTCGGAGGCGGTGAAAGGCGTCAAGGTCGCGGCGCTCTGCCGCTGCCGCGAGAAGGACATCGAGGCCGGCGGCCGCGCGCTCGCTGCTGCGCGCCACCCGTTGATCCACACCTTCCTGGCGACGTCGGGGATCCACCTCAAGTGGAAGCTCAAGATCTCGCCGGAGGACGCGCTGCGCCTGGCGGTCGCGAGCGTCGCGCAGGCGCGGACCTTCTGCGAGGACGTCGAGTTCTCGGCCGAGGACGCCTCGCGCACCGACTACGGCTACCTGAAGGAGGTGCTGCAGGCGGTCCACGCCGCCGGCGCGCGCACGCTCAACGTGCCGGACACGGTCGGCTACGCGCTGCCCGCCGAGTACGCCGAGATGGTCGGCAAGCTGGTGCGCGACATCCCGACCGCCGTGATCTCCGTGCACTGCCACAACGACCTCGGCCTCGCGGTCGCGAACTCGCTCGCCGCGGTCGCGGCGGGCGCGCGCCAGATCGAGTGCACGATCAACGGCATCGGCGAGCGCGCCGGCAACACCTCGCTCGAGGAAGTCGTGATGGCGCTCAAGGTGCGCCGCGAGGTGCTGCAGGTCGAGACCGGCGTCCGCACCGAGCTGCTCGTCCCCACCAGCACGCAGCTGTCGACCGTGACCGGCGTCTGGCCGCAGCCGAACAAGGCGATCGTCGGCAGGAACGCCTTCGCCCACGAGGCGGGCATCCACCAGCACGGCATGCTCGCGAACCCGCTCTGCTACGAGATCATGACCCCGGCGAGCGTGGGCCTGTCGCAGTCGTACCTCGTGCTCGGCAAGCACTCGGGCAGGCACGCGGTCGAGTCGCGCCTCAAGCAGCTCGGCGTGGTGCTCAAGGCCGACGAGGTCGAGGACGTCACGCGCAAGGTGAAGGAGCTGGCCGACCGGACCAAGTTCGTCTACGACGAGGACCTGCTCGCGATCGTCGAGCACGCCGCCGAGCCGCGCGCGAAGCTGGTGCGCTACCAGATCGTGGCGGGCAACCAGATCCTGCCCACGGCCACGGTCGAGGTGGAGATCGAGGGCCACAGGCGGCAGGCCTCGGCTGTCGGCAACGGCCCGCTCGACGCCGCGCTCAAGGCCGCCGACGCGGCGCTCGGCTTCGAGCTGCAGCTGCTCGAGATGCACACGCGCGCGGTGACCGCCGGCAAGGACGCCGTCGCCGAGGTCACGGTGCGCGTGCAGCACGACGGGATCGAGTCGCTCGGCCAGGCGGCTAGCAAGGACACGATCGAGGCGACGCTCAAGGCCTACATCTCTGCGGTGGCTTCGGCGCGCGAGGCGCGAGCGGCGGCATAGGGGGAGACGCATGCAGGGCCCGCGCGCGCTCACCGCCAAGATCTGGGAGTCCCACCTCGTCAAGGCGGAGACGTCCGAGACACCGGCGGTCGTCTACGTCGACCTGCATCTCGTCCACGAGGTGACGTCGCCGCAGGCCTTCTCGGAGCTGCGCGCGCGCGGCCTGCGCGTGCGGGCCCCCGAGCGCACCGTCGCCACGATGGACCACGCGATCCCGACCCGGCGCGGGCCCGACGGCCGGCGTGCCCCGGCCGAGGGCGCCGCGGCCGAGCAGGTGAAAGCGCTCGAGGCGAACTGCCGGGAGTTCGGCGTCTCGCTCTTCCCGGTGGGGGACGAGCGCCAGGGCATCGTGCACGTGATCGGTCCCGAGCTTGGGCTCACGCACCCGGGCTCCACGATCGTGTGCGGCGACAGCCACACCAGCACCCACGGCGCCTTCGGAGCGCTCGCCTTCGGCATCGGCACGAGCGAGGTCGGCCACGTGCTCGCGACGCAATGCCTGCTGCAGCGCCGGCCGAAGTCGTTCGCAGTCGAGTTCCAGGGCGCGCTCGCGCCTGGCGTGACCGCGAAGGACCTGATCCTGGGCCTGATCGCGCGCATCGGCACGGCCGGCGCGACCGGCCACGCGCTCGAGTACCGGGGCAGCGCGATCCGCGCGCTGAGCATGGAAGAGCGCATGACGGTCTGCAACATGTCGATCGAGGCCGGCGCGCGCGCCGGCCTCGTGGCGCCCGACGACACCACCTACCAGTACCTGGCCGGCCGGCCCTTCGCGCCGCAGGGCGCCGCCTGGGATGCGGCCGTCGCCCGCTGGCGCGCGCTGCCGAGCGACCCGGGCGCGGCGTTCGACCGCGAGCTGACGATCGACGCCCAGGCGCTCGAGCCGATGATCACCTGGGGCACGAGCCCCGGCATGGGGATCCCGGTGCGCGGCGTGGTGCCGGACCCGGCGGGGGACGCGAGCCAGGAGAAGGCGCTGCGCTACATGGGCCTCGAGCCGGGAAAGCCGCTGCTCGGCCGCAAGATCGACGTGGTCTTCATCGGCTCGTGCACCAACTCGCGGCTCGGCGACCTGCGCGAGGCGGCGAAGGTGCTGCGCGGCCGCCGCGTGGCCGCGGGCGTGAAGGCGCTCGTGGTGCCCGGCTCGCAGCAGGTGAAGAAGCAGGCCGAGGCCGAGGGCCTCGACCAGGTGTTCCGCGACGCCGGGGCCGAGTGGCGCGAGCCCGGCTGCTCGATGTGCCTGGCGATGAACGACGACCGGTTGCTGCCCGGCCAGTACGCGGTGAGCACCAGCAACCGCAACTTCGAGGGCCGCCAGGGCCCCGGTGGCCGCACCTTCCTGGCGAGCCCGACGACGGCCGCCGCCGCCGCGGTCAAAGGCGCGATCGCGGACGCGCGAGAGATGTCATGAAAGCTGTTTCGGTCATCCGCTCCCGCGCGGTGGTCCTCCCCGTCGACAACGTCGACACGGACCAGATCATCCCGGCGCGCTTCCTGGTGACGACCTCGCGCGACGGTCTCGGCACGGGCCTGTTCGCCGACTGGCGCTTCGACGCCGAGGGGCGCCCGAAGCCTGACTTCGTGCTGAACCGCGCGGAGGCCGAGGGCGCCCGTGTGCTCGTGGCGGGCAGGAACTTCGGCTGCGGCTCCTCGCGCGAGCACGCGGTGTGGGCGCTGCAGGCCGGCGGCTTCGAGGCCGTGGTCAGCACCGCGTTCGCCGACATCTTCCGCGCCAACGCGCTCAAGAACGGCCTGCTGCCGGTGCAGGTGGACGAGGCCACGCACGAGGCACTCGCGGCGGCGCCGGGGGCCGTCACGATCGACGTCGCGGAAGGCAGCGTCGCCTTCGACGGGCGGAAGGCGCCCTTCCCGCTCGAGCCGTTCGCGCGCCACTGCCTGTTGAACGGGCAGGACGAGCTCGCCTTCCTGCTGTCGCACGAGAGCGACATCTTTGCCTTCGAAAAGGCCGCGGGCCCGGTCCCCTGGAGGACTCCATGAAGCCGAAGATCGCCGTATTGCCCGGGGACGGCATCGGGCCGGAGGTCACGCGCGCAGCGCTCCGCGTGCTCGAGGCCTGCGCGCCGTTCGAGGCGCGCGAGGCGCTCGTGGGCGGCGCCGCGATCGACGCGACCGGCGACCCGCTGCCGCCCGACACGATCGCGCTCGTCCGCGAGTGCGACGTCGTGCTGCTCGGCGCCGTGGGCGGGCCGAAGTGGGAAGCGGCTGCCGTACGTCCGGAGCAGGGTCTGCTGCGGCTACGCCGCGTGCTCGACGTCTACGCGAACCTCCGCCCCGCCCGCTACCTGGGCCTGCCCACGCCGCTCAAGGAGAGCCTGGCGCGCCAGGCCGACATCCTGGTCGTGCGCGAGCTGTCGGGCGGCGTCTACTTCGGCGAGCCGCGCTACGAGAAGCCGGAAGAGGCGGTGGACACCTGGCGCCAGACCGCCGACGAGGTGCGCCGCGTGTCGCACGTCGCCTTCAAGCTGGCGCGCCGGCGCAAGAAGCTCGTGACCTCGGTCGACAAGGCCAACGTGCTGGCCTGCTCGCGCCTGTGGCGTCGCGTGGTGATCGAGGTGGCCGCCGAGTACCCGGACGTCACCCTCGAGCACCGCTACGTGGACGCAGCCAGCTTCGAGCTGTTGCGCGTGCCCCACAAGCTGGACGTGATCCTCACCGACAACCTCTTCGGCGACATCCTGAGCGACGAGGCGGCCGCGATCGCCGGCTCGATCGGCGTACTGCCGTCGGCCTCGCTCGGCCCCGGTCCGGGGCTCTACGAGCCGATCCACGGCGCCGCGCCCGACATCGCGGGCAAGGGCATCGCCAACCCGACCGGCGCGATCCTGACGATCGCGCTGATGCTGGAGCACGTGCTGCGACGCCCGCAGATGGCCCGCGCCGTGGAGAAGGCGATGGTCGCGGCGCTGCGCGAGGTGCGCACGCCCGACATCGGCGGACACGCGACCACGCAGGAGCTCACCGAAGCGGTGCTGCGGCACCTGTCGTGGTCGCGCTGGTCGAACGACATCGAGGAAGAGCCGGTCGGCGCCGAGTGGGGCGTCTGACGCCCCCGATCAGGCGTTGAAGATGACCTTGTGAGTGTGGCTCGACCCGGTCGAGACTATCTCGACCCGCCCGCCGTTTCTGATAGCCGCGACTTCGCTGCCGCTCAGCTTGACCATGTGCGAGTGGCTCGAGGTTCCCTTGATGTCGAGGTCGAGCGCTCCACCGCTAGCCTGCTCGGCCGACGTGATCACCGCGGAGTGCCCGTGGTTGGGCTCCACGCTTCCGACCCGGTCGGGCGGCGGCGTGCTCGCCGCGGTCGGACTCGCCCCACCCCCGCAGCCGCTGATCGTGATGGCCGCGCCCCCGAGCAGCAGCATCGCCGCTTCCACCGTGAATTCGCGTCGCTTCATTCTCAATCCCCTCCTGCCTTCCGTAGGAGCAACGGGCATGCCAGGGACGTCGGCGGCGCCAAACCACGGCGCTTGTGGGCTTTTTCCCAGGTGGAGCGTCGAGCACTGTCCGATAGGCTGTCGCCGGTCCCGCAGGACGGGAGGCGGAAAGTGGTTAGGCCACGATCCGCGGTGGCAGATTCTCGGCACGCGGCACGGACGCCCGGCAGGCGGTCCGCTCAGGCCATCAGCCGCTCGAGGATGGTGAAGACGCGCTGCCACAGCTCCATCGGGTCGGGCGAGAACACCGAGCGCGCGTCGGCCCGGTCCATGACCCAGGCTCCGGCCCGCACCTCGGCCTCGAGCTGTCCCTTGCCCCACCCGGCGTAGCCGGTGAAGACCTTCAGCGTCGCGCCGGGATCCTTCGCGCCGAGCGCCGTGCGGACGTCGTCGAGCGCGGCGGTCAGGTACACGTCGGGCAGCACGCGGCGTGCCGACTCCGACGGCCAGCTCGTGCGCACGAGGGCGAGAATCGCTTCCGGCTGCACCGGCCCGCCAGCGTAGAAGCGCAGCGAGCTCGTCTTCTCGTCGAAGCCGGGAAGCAGCTCGCGCAGCGGCACGCGCGTCGGCCGGTTCACGATCAGCCCCATCGAGCCGCCCGCGCCGTGCTCGACCAGCAGCACCACCGACTCCGCGAAGTTGGGATCCCGCATCGCGGGGGCGGCG
>DATBSL010000024.1:0-8668 GCA_036559805.1 Vicinamibacteria bacterium | reverse complement strand
CGACCACATCGTGATCGACCGCGAGCGGCCGAGCGATCCGGAGCGGACGCTCTACACCTCGAACACCGCGGTGCGCCGCGGCAAGCCGGCGATCACCGTCGAGTCGGGCGGCATGGGCCTGACCGACGAGGCGTCGGTCGGCGCGCAGGAGGCGGGCGCGCTCTCGGTGATGGCCGAGCTCGGCATGCTCGCGGCCCCGTCGGTCAAGGTCGAGCGCCCGCTGTGGATCGACAAGGCGCAGGTGGTCACCTCGCCTGCCACGGGCGTGTGGGCCCCTGCGGTCGAGAAGATGCAGAACGTCGCCGCGGGGACGCTGCTCGGGCGCCTGAGGGATCCCTTCGGCAACCTGCTGCACGAGGTGCGCGCGCCGCTTGCGGGGGAAGTGCTGTACGTGGTCGCGACGCCGCCGGTGAGCGAAGGGGAGCCGCTCGCCTTCGTGGGTCGGGTGAGCGAGGGCGAGCCGCAGCCCTAGCGACGTCCAAGCCTAGGCAAGGACCTACACGTCTGTAAGGATCGCCCCGGTCTGGCGACTAATAGAGCAAGGTGACCGACACCGGGAGATGCAGAGGCTCCTTGGACAAGTCTCGGCTCGACGGCGACTTTCTGGGCCTGCTGAACGAGCACCGGGGGGCCATCCACAGGGTGTGTCGCACGTATGCGGCTGGCGCCGACGATCGCGAGGATCTGTTCCAGGAGATCGTGTATCAGCTGTGGCGGGCGTTCGCGTCGTATCGTCACGAAGCTGCGCCGATCACGTGGGTCTACAGGATCTCACTGAACGCCGCGATAACCGCGTTGCGGAAACGCTCGCGACGCTGCACGTGTCGCTCGATGCCACCTCGGATTTGCCGTCACCGCCCACGTCGCGAACCAGCGACGAGCGAGTCGAGCTGCTGTATCGGGCGATCCGTAGCCTCGGCGAGATCGAGCGGGGGCTGCTCATGTGCTACCTCGATGGCTTGAGCTACAAGCAGATCGGCGAGGTGCTCGGCATCTCGGAGAGCAACGTGGGCGCCCGCTTGAGCAGGGGGCGATCCAAGCTGCAGGAACTCGTGAAAGAGACGGGTTAGTCATGGATATCGAGTCGATCGAGGGCTGCTGGCGGCGCGAGGCCGAACTCCTGCCGCCGCACCTGGAGGAGGGAACCGTGCTGCGAATGATCGAGGCTCGGGCCGCCGCGCTGCGGCGATCGCTGCGGGGCCGCTTGCGCCGCGAGGCTGGTTACTACCTGCCGATGATGATCCTCTTCGCGGCGACGCTGCTGGGCGGCGTCACGCTCGGGCGCCTGCTGGCCGCCAGCGCCGTGGTCGCCCTGGTCGGAGCCGTAATGGCCACGCTCTGGCGGGCCGAGCGCCGCATCCAGGAGGCGCCCCTCGACCGCAGCGTTCGCGAATCGCTCGCGCGTCTGGCTGGGGAGGTGGATGCCGCGGGCCGCGCCTACGCCGCGGCCTACGTTCTCGTCTTTCTCGTGAGCGCGGCCGCCCTGACCAGCTTCGTGTGGTGGCGCCACGGCGCCGGCCTGCTCTTCGTCGCAGCGCTGGCGGGGAGCGTGCTGGCGGTGGCCTGGTCACGGCGCAGCGGACGTTCCTACGTGGATCGGATGTTCCGCCGCTACCGCGCGGAGCTGGCGGACTGTCTCGGCCAGCTCGAAAACGAGACGCCGCGCTAGGCCGTGTGCTTGATCAGAAGCACTTCGTTGGCCTTCTCGCTATGGAGCATCTCGTCCACCACGCGCTGGGCGATCAACAGCCCGAAGCCGCCCGGACGGAGGCCGAGCGCGGCGCGCCGCTCGGTGTGGGCCAGCGGGTCCTCGGGCGGGTTCGAGACGGCGGCGTGCGGCAGGTCGTCGAGCTCGAAGCCCGGTCCGGGGTCCCTCACGTAGTACACGATCGCGCGCCGGGTGCGCACCGCGGTCACGTCGATCATCTGGTCAGCGGCGAAGCTGGCCCCGTGCTCCATCGCGTTCAGCACTATTTCGCGGAAGGCGCCCAGCAGGTTGTCGCGGTCCACGCCGGGGACGTCGCGCGCCAGCTCGCCGAGGAAGTGGATCAGCCGGTCGGCCGCCAGGCGTCGGCAGTCGACTCGAAGCGACAGCCAGTCCGGGCGCGCCGACATCACCTGCAGGCCGTCCTTCCAGTCGGGGTTCTCGACCGCGCGCCGGATCATCTCCGCGATCTCGGGGACGGGGAACGGCGCGACGAAGCACGCAAAGGCGTGCGCGCGCAGCGAAGCGATCACGTCCGCCGCGGTCGCGCGCGGCGCGAGCACGATCGCCTTCGTGCCGGGACGCACCTGGCGCAGCTCCTCGATCAGCGCCAGGTCCTCGGCAACGCTGTTCCGCGGGCTGGTGACCACGACGTCGTACGAGCGCTTGCGCAGCATGCGCAGCGCCTGCAGGCCGCCTTCGGCCTGCTCGAAGCCCGCCAGCCCCATGCCGGACGCCGCAGCGAGGTCCGCGGCGAACCCCTCCTCGGCGTCGATCAGGAGGACGCGCGGCGGCCCTTGGGGGGAGCTCATGGCATCGAACGAGGACTCGATTGTAGGCCGAACCCGTCCCTCCCGCGGGTGTCGACGAGACGTCGCGGCGCTGCGGGGGGAATTGAAGCGGCCAGGTTCCGGCGCGGTGCGCGGGCCTCGCGGGAGGCGACGAGCCCGGTCGGACTCTGGTGCGCTCGAAACCTGGCCTGTGTCCTTTGTAGCAGAGCCGGCGCGTGCGCGTCAGCTGTCAGATCTGACAGGCGCGGTGAGATCCGCCCGCGACGCGGCGCCCGCGCGCATCAGCGCGTAGACCGGCAGCGACGCCAGGATCAGGACCGCTCCCCACAGCACGGCGCCGCGGCCCGCCCCGGCGATCGCCCACAGCGAGTAGAGCGCGCCGAGCGCGGCCGCGCCCGCGAGCCACGCGGTGTGGCGGCTCGCGACGCGGCCGCGGCGCAGCAGCACCAAAAGCGACAGCGAGCAGGCGAGATAGGCGACGAGCGTCGCGGTCGTCGAGAGCAGGATCATGAAGGTGAACACCTCGACCAGGCTCTTGTGGAAGTTCATCAGCACGAGGCCGCTCACGAGCAGGCTGGTCGAGACGAGCGCGAGCACGGGCGCCCCGCGCCGCGACACGCGGGCGAAGCGCTTCGGGAACAGGCCGTCGCGGGCGAGCGCCGTCGGCAGCTCGCCCTGCAGCAGGATCCAGCCGTTGAGCGCGCCGGCCGCGCTGATCGCGGCAAAGAGCGCCACGAGCGTTCCCGTGCCGGGCCCGAACAGCACCAGGGCGGCGTCCGCGTAGGGCGCGTTCGAGGACGCAAGCTTCGCCTGCGGCACCAGCACCAGCACGATACTGCACGACACCGCGCACGCCACGGCGCTCACGAGCGTGCCGGCGAGCGTCGCGCGCGGGATGGTGCGAGCCGGATCGCGCACCTTGTCGGCCGGCACGGTCGCCGACTCGAGGCCGAGCAGCGCCCAGAGCGTGAGCGTCGCGGCGGCGGTGGTGGCGTCGAGGCTCAGCGGGATACCCGCGTGTGCGGTGACGAGGTCGCCGCGCACGAAGAACAAGCCCACCAGCCCGATCGCGACGAGCGGCACGAGCTTCAGGACCGTCGTCACCACCTGAACCCAGCCCGCGGCGCGCACGCCGAAGCAGTTCACGAGCGTCAGCAGCCAGACCAGGGCCAGCGTCGCGAGCACCGAGGCGCCCGGCACGCTCACGATCCAGGGCGCGACCACACTCGTGTAGCTCACGGCGCCGGTCGCGATCGCGGCGTTGCCGACCCAGATCGCGACCCAATAGCCCCAGGCGACCACGAAGCCGGCGAGCTCGCCGAACGCGGTGCGCGTGTAGGCGTAGAGCCCGCCCTCCGCGGGCAGCGAGCGGGCGAGCGCCGCGAACACGACCGCGAGCACGATCGCGCCCGCGGCCGTGAACAGCCAGGCGCTCAGGCTGTTGCGCCCGTAGGGCGCGAGCGAGGCGGGCACCAGGTACACGCCGGAGCCGATGATGTTGCCGACCACGAGGGCGACGGTCATGCCGAAGCCGAGCTTTCCGGCGGCGTGCTTCGCGGCGGGCGGCTCGGCGCTCACCCGGCGCGCTCCAGCGAGAGCGCGAGGCCCTGGCCGACGCCGACGCACAGGCTCACGAGCGCGCGACGCGCCTGCCGCTCGTGGAGCTCGAGCGCCGCCGTCAGCAGCAGCCGTGCCCCGCTCGCGCCGAGCGGGTGGCCGAGCGCGATCGCCCCGCCGTTCGGATTGACGTGCCCGGCGTCGTCGGGGAGCCCCAGCGCGCGCGTGCACGAGAGCACCTGCGCCGCGAACGCCTCGTTGATCTCGACGACGTCGTAGTCGCCGAGCGAGCGGCCCTCGCGCGCGAGCAGCTTCCGGATCGCGGGCAGCGGGCCCCGGCCCATCACGCGCGGCTCGACGCCGGCGCTGGCCATGCCGGTGACGCGCGCGAGCGGCTCGAGGCCGTAGCGCGCCGCCGCGGCCTCCGATGCCACGAGCACGGCGCAGGCGCCGTCATTCAGCCCCGAGGCGTTGCCGGCCGTGATCGTCGTCCCGGGCCCGAGGAGCGGCTTCAGCCGCTCGAGGTCGGCGAGCGTCGTGGCCGGGCGCGGCTGCTCGTCCTCCGCGACCGTGCGCGTCTCGTGGCCGGCCCGCGCCGCGACGGGCGCGATCTCGCGCGCGAAGCGCGCCGCGGCCCCTGCGCGCGCGGCCCGCTGCTGGCTGCGCAGCGCGTACGCGTCCTGGTCCTCGCGGCTCACGCCGTCCTCGCGCGCGAGGTTCTCGGCCGTCTGCGTCATCGAATCGATCCCGTAGCGACGTTCGAGCTCGGGGTTGACGAAGCGCCAGCCGAGCGTCGTGTCCTCGAGCTTCTGGTCGCGCGCGAAGCCAGCGGTCGCCTTGGCCAGCACGTAGGGCGAGCGCGACATGCTCTCGACGCCGCCGGCCAGCACCAGCTCGGCGGCGCCGCTCGCCACCGCGCGCGCCGCCTGGCCGACGGCCTCGAGCCCGGAGGCGCACAGGCGGTTGACCGTGACGCCCGGCACCGAGGGCGGCAGCCCCGCGAGGAGCGCCGCCATGCGCGCGACGTTGCGGTTGTCCTCGCCCGCCTGGTTCGCGCAGCCCAGGATCACCTCGTCCACGGCGGCCCAGTCGACGCGCGGCAGCCGCTCCATCAACGCGCGGATCGGCAGCGCCGCGAGGTCGTCGGTGCGCACGGACGCGAGCGCGCCGCCGTGGCGGCCGAAGGGCGTGCGGATCCCCGCACAGACGAGGGCCATGAGGTCGGCAGACGGTAGGCCCGGCTGCCGCGCCGAGTCAAGCACGGCGGCCTTCGGCTCGTTGACAAGCCCGCGCGCGGGAGACTTGAATGGACCCGGCGGGCCATGGCCTTCAAGCTCACGTACTCGACGATGTTCGACCCGCCCGAGGAGCTGCACGCGCGCTTCGAGGCCGCGCTCGCCAAGACCCGAGCGGCGCTCGGCGCGAGCCACCTGCTCCACACAGGCGGCGCCGACGTGCCCGCCGCCGAGTGCTACGAGAAGCGCAGCCCCGCCGACGCGCGCGTGCTGCTGGGCCGCTTTCCGCTCGCGTCCGCCGCGGACGTCGATCGCGCCGTCGGCGCCGCGAGCCGCGCTTTCGCGAGCTGGCGCTTCACGCCGCTCGCCGAGCGCGTGCGGCTCGCGCGCCGCGCGGGCGAGCTTTTGGAGGAGCGCGTCTACAAGGTCGCCGCGGCGCTCGCGCTCGAGGTCGGCAAGAACCGCCTGGAGGCGCTCGGCGAGGCGCAGGAGACCGCGGACTTCTTCACGGGCTACGCGGCCGAGCTCGAACGCCGGCAGGGCTACGACGTGCCGCTCCCGGACGACCCGCTCGCCGGCTTCCGCTCGCGCAATCGCAGCGTGCTGAAGCCGTACGGCGTCTGGGGCGTGATCACGCCCTTCAACTTCCCGTTGGCACTCGCGGGCGGCCCGGTGGCGGCGGCCCTCGTCACCGGCAACACCGTCGTGCTGAAAGGGGCGAGCGACACGCCCTGGGCCGGGCGCCTGCTCGCCGACTGCATCCGCGACGCGGGCTTCCCGCCCGGCGTCTTCAACTACCTGACCGGCCGCGGCAGCGTCGTGGGCGAGGCGCTCGTCGCCGACCCGCGGCTCGCCGGGCTCACCTTCACTGGCTCGTACGAGGTCGGCATGGGCCTCGTGCGGCGCATGGCGGGCGGCTCCTTCCCGCGTCCGTGCATCGCCGAGATGGGCGGCAAGAACGCCTGCGTCGTCACCGCGCGCGCTGACCTCGAGCGCGCCGCGACCGGCATCCTGCGCTCCGCCTTCGGCCTCACGGGGCAGAAGTGCTCGGCGCTGTCGCGGCTCTACATCGAGGACTCCGTGGCGGATGCGCTCTTGGCGACGCTCGCGGAGCGCACGCGCGCGATCCGCACCGGCGACCCGTGCCTGCGCGACAACTGGATGGGGCCCGTGGTGAGCGCGGGCGCCGCAGCCAGCTTCGAGAGCTACTGCGAGCGGCTGCCGCGCGACGGCGGCCGTATCCTCGAGGGGGGCCGGCGCCTGGCGGACGGTGAAATGGCCAACGGCCACTTCGTGGCGCCCACGCTCGCCGAGGCGCCGGCCGAACACCCGCTCTTCCACGAGGAGATGTTCCAGCCGATCCTGATGGCCGCGCGCGTGAAGGACGTGCGCGAGGGCGTCGCGCGCGCGAACGCGGTCCCGCTCGGGCTCACCGCCGGCTGCTACGGGGGCCCGGAGGACGCGCGCTACTTCCTCGATCACATCGAGGCCGGCGTCACGTACGTGAACCGGCCGCAGGGCGCGACCACCGGCGCCTGGCCCTTCTACCAGCCCTTCGGCGGCTGGAAAGGCTCCGGCTCGACCGGCAAGGCGATCGGGTCGTTCCACTACCTGCCGCTCTACCTGCGCGAGCAGTCGCAGACCGTCGTCGAGTGATCCAGCAAAGGCGGGCCCCATGAAGACCCCTCACATCCGCGGCGAGCTACCCGGGCCGAAGGCGCGCGCGATCGTCGAGCGCGACGCGCGCGTCGTCTCGCCCTCCTACCCGCGCGAGTACCCATTCGCGATCTCGCATGGAAAAGGAGTCGAGGCCTGGGACGTGGACGGAAACCGCTTCCTCGACTTCGCCGCCGGCATCGCCGTGTCGGCGACCGGCCACGCGCACCCGCGTGTCGTGGCCGCGATCAAGGACGCGGCCGAGCGCTTCCTGCACGTGAGCTCGGACTATTGGCACGAGGGGCAGGTCCGTCTCGCCGAGCGGCTCGCCGTGCTCGCGCCGATGGACGAGCCGACGATGAGCTTCTTCTGCCAGTCGGGCACCGAGAGCGTCGAGGCCGCGCTCAAGCTCGCGCGCCACGTCACCGGCCGTCCGCGCTTCATCGGCTTCCTGGGAGGCTTCCACGGCCGCACGATGGGCTCGCTCGCGTTCACCTCGAGCAAGTACACCCAGCAGCTGGGCTTCTTCCCCACGATGCCCGGCGTCACGCTCGTACCGTATCCGAACCCCTACCGGCCGCTTTTGGCCGGCGACGACCAGGGACGCGCGGTCCTCGACTACATAGAAAAGGTGCTGTTCGCGGGAGCCGTGCCGGCGAGCGAGGTCGCGGCGGTGCTGGTCGAGCCGATCCAGGGGGAAGGCGGCTACCTGGTGCCGCCGCCGAGCTTCCTCCCGGGCCTGCGGGAACTCTGCGACCGCCACGGCATCCTGCTGATCGCCGACGAGGTCCAGTCCGGGATCGGGCGCACCGGCCGCATGTTCGCCTGCCAGCACTGGGACGTGTCGCCCGACATCCTGACGCTCGCGAAGGGCCTCGGCTCCGGGCTGCCGATCGGGATGGTCGTGGCGAAGAAGAGCGTGATGGAGCGCTGGGCGCGGGGCGCCCACGGCAACACCTTCGGCGGCAACCCGATCTGCTGCGCCGCCGCGCTCGCGACGCTCGAGCTCGTGGAGAGCGGCTACGCGCGCAACGCGGCCGAGCAGGGCCTCTACTTCATGCAGCGGCTGCGCGAGCTGCAGGCGCGCCACGCCGTGATCGGCGAGGTGCGCGGCAAGGGCCTGATGATCGGGATGGAGCTGGTGACCGACACGGCCACGAAGGCTCCCGCGAAGGAGCTCGCCGCACGCGTGATCGAGCGCGCGTTCCACAACGGCCTGCTGCTGCTCTCGTGCGGCGTGAGCACGATCCGCTTCATGCCGCCGCTCCTCGTCACGCGCGAGAACGTGGACGAGGCGATGATCCTGCTCGAGGCGAGCCTGGACGAGGCGGCGGCGTTGAGCCCGACGCTGTCAACCTCGAGTCCAGCGTGACCGAGCCGGAGTGACCGTCCTTAGACGCCTTCTTCGTTCGCCGCGAGCGAATCGACCGGCGCCGCGGCCAGCCGGAAGCCCGGGCCTGCACGCACGAAGCCCGCGGCTGCGAGGAACGGCGCGAGCGGGCCCTCGGCGAGCGATGGGCCCGGCTCGACCGCCCAGCCGAGCGCGGGCCGGCTCGTCGCCTCGCACCAGTGTGCCAGCGCTCGGGCCGCGGCGTCGCCGAATCGAGTGCGAGCCGGCTCGTCGGCCGGCAGCAGCGACGCGACCTGGCGGGTACGGGCGCTGACGGTCGCGACGAGCGAGCCGTCCACCAGCACCACGTGCATCCCGGCCGCGCGCGCGAGCC
>DATBSL010000023.1:0-3634 GCA_036559805.1 Vicinamibacteria bacterium | reverse complement strand
TCCGCCCGCGGCAGCGGGAGTTCTATCTGATTCGCTAGTCGCCGCGCGGCGACGCCGCAACGATCGGTCGAGTCCTTGTCCAGGCTCGCGAAGAGCGACTCGAGCTCTTTCTCGTGCAGGCGGAAGAACTCCAGGTTCTCCTTCAGCACGCCGGCGGGAGCCGGCGTGCCCGCCGGGCTCGACTTCAGGAGGGCGTGCGCGATGCCGGTCTGCATCAGCGCGAGCTGGGCCGTGGCGAACTCGCGTGAGGTCATGCCGGCTCCACGAACCGCAGCGGCTAGCGCCGGCACGGAGTCCACCCGGCGTGCCATCTCCGCGAGGGTGGTCGGGTTGTCCGTGGGGGTGGCGTTGGCCTCGGCGGCCTCTTCCAGGCGCTGGATCTCGTCGGCGAGGACGCTCATGCGCTCCTGCTCGGCCTCCGTGGGTTCTTCCTTGCTTTCGAGAGCCTTGAGCTCGGCCTTCTTCTTCAGGAGCTGCTGCCGCTTCGGATCCTTGGCGTCTTCGGCCGCCACCGTCTTGTAGATAGCGCTCAACTTCTGGACCACGGGCATCGACAGCCGGTAGCTCTGGACCTCCTTCAAGTCGCGATCGGCTGCGGGGCCCGCCGCCTGCGGGGGAGCGGCGGGGGCAGCCGTGGCGCCGGGGACCACGGCAAAGAACCCTGCCGCCAGGCTCACCGCGACGGCCTTGCTCCAATGCCTCATAGTCGCCCTCCGGTGGCCCATCATCGCACCGTCAGGGCCGCGAGTATCCGCTCCCGTCGTGCGATCATCGATTCGTGAGGTCCCTGGCTCCCGGCGTGCTGGCGGCGGTCGCCCTGCTCACGGGTGCTCCGGTCGCTGCCTTCGGATCGCCCGCGGATCCTGCGGCAGAAGAGGCGCGCGTTTCCCTCGACGCCAGGGACGCTCCCGTCACGGACGTCGTCAGGATCCTGTCGGAAGTCGCGGGCTTTCAAGTGGTCTTCGATCCCGGGATCGATTGCAAGCTGACGATGAAGGTGAACGCCGCGGCCTGGCGCTCGCTTCTCGACACGGCGCTCGGAGCCTGCGCCCTCGGAGTCGAGGAAGAAGCGGACGTCCTGCGCGTGGCGCCCGTCGCCAGGCTTCGCGAGGAGGCGGCGGCGCGTCGGCGGTTGAACGAGGAGCGGGCGCGGAAGCCGGCAGGACGCCTGGCGCTCTTCCGCCTGTCGTACGCGCGCGCCGAGAAGATCACGCCGCTCCTCCAGCGGATGCTGCCGCCGCAGGCCAGCGTCAGCTACGACACGCGGACCAACACGCTGCTCGTCGCCTACTGAGGCTCGCCCACGCCTCGCTCCAGGAGCCGCGGCCAGCCCACGAGCAGGCGCACGCGAACGCCGGGCGCCTCTGCCGTCGTGCCGATCGGCTGGACCACGGCGAAGCGGGCGCCATCGGGTGAGACGTCCCACGCTCGGATCAGGTCCGCTTCGACGCGGCCGCGGAAGAGCGCCCGCGCGGCTCCTGCCACGAAGGATGCGCCGCTCGTACGAACCGGCACGGAGATCCAATCGCTGATCGGCCGGCCGGGCCGCTGATACACGATCTCGCCCGTGCGCAGCCAGACCGGACGCAGGCCGCCGTCGGTCGAGAGCTGCCAGTGCCCGCCGCCGTCTGCGAACGGCCGCACGTAGACCTGCCGCGCCCCCTGGCTGCCGGCCGAGTACACGACGAAACGGCCGTCCGGGGAGAAGCCGCCGTCGATCTCGGGGAACGGCGTCGATGCCAGCACGCGCACTTCGCCACTCGCGAGGTCCAGCGCCCGCAGGTCGAAACCCGTGCCACGTGCGGACTCGTGAAAGAGCACGGTGGCGCCGTCCGGCGACCACGCCGTGGGGATCGCGAGCTCGCCGACGTGCGCCTCGTACACCTTTCTGGGCGTGCCGGAGCCGTCGGCGTTCCGGATGGAGAAGTAGTGGAGGTTGTTCGATACGGACACGTGCAGGATCCGGGTGCCGTCGGGGCTCCAGACGGGCGAGAAATCCGACTGGTCGTCGAACGTCAGCCGCGTGAGCGTGCCGCCTGCCGTGTCCGCGACGTAGATGTCCTCGCGGGCGAGTTCACCGATCTGGAGCGCCAGGCGGCTGCCGTCGGGCGAGAAGCGCGGCGAGAGGTAGAGCGCCGGCCGCTCGAGGAACGGCTGCCTGTCACCGGCGCGAACCCTCCATTCCACGAGGCGCTGGGCGTTCGGCTCCTGGCCCTGGACGAACGCGATCAGCCCGGCCTGCGAGACGGCGTAGTGAGCGGTGCCGCTGCGCAGCTCGTTGTAGACGCCTTTCGCGAGGACGACCGGTGCGCTCGTGAGCCTCGCCGACGCCGGGTCGAGCGGCGCGGCGTGGAGCCGGCCGCGGCGCGCGAAGAGCAGCCAGCCCTCGGCGAAGCGCGGCTCCGCGCCGGTCGCGTCGAGCGCGCGGCGGCGGCCGCTGTCGACATCGACGAGCTCGATGGCGGCGTCGTCGTACGTGAGGTTGCGGGCGTGGACGTTCATGAGCAGCTGACGACCGCCCGGCAGGAACGAAGGCCAGCGGTGCGAGCGCTCGCCCCTGGTCGGATCGAGCGTCGTGAGCGGCGTCGGGTTGCCTCCTGTCGCGCTCACCCGCATCAGCGCGCCGCTCTGTGAAGCCGAGAACACGATCGTCCCGTCCTCGCCCCAGCTCGCGCCGCGCGCGTCGCCGCCCGCCGCGATCAGGTTCGATGCCCCGCCCGCGATCGACACGCGCCGCAGCTCGTTCCCAGCGAAAAAGCCGACCTCGCGGCCGTCGGGCGAGAAGAACGGCTGCTGCGCGCGCCCCGTGTCGGGCAAGAGCGTCGCCTCGGGCTGGTCGAGCGTGCGCAGGTAGAGCGCGGGCTCCGAGCCGGACAGCCCCACGAACGCGAGCCGCGTCCCGTCGGGCGAGAGCGCGAGCGTGTGGCCCAGCAGCGAGCCGAGCTGGAGATCGTCGGCGAGCTGGACGTCGAGCTGCAGCAGGCGCGCTTCAGCCTTCGGGGCCGGCTCTCGGGCCGCGAGGTATGCCGCCACGGCCAGAGCGCCGGCCGCGACGAGCCAGGGCAGCACCGCCCGCTTCGGGGCCGCGGGCGTCGCGACGACGCTCGTGTCGCGGGCAAGGCCGTCCGTCAGCGCGATCCTCGCCTCGCCGATCGCCTGGAGGCGCCGCCGAGGATCGCGCTCGAGGCAGCGCTCCAGCAGCCGCGAGACCGAGGGGGGCGTCTCGCGTGGCAGCTGCGTCCAGTCGGGTGCGGTCTTGAGCACGGCGGCGAGGGTGTCGCTCACCGTCTCGCCCTCGAAGAGCCGATGCCCGGTCAGCATCTCGAAGAGCACGACGCCGAAGGACCAGACGTCGGAGCGCCGATCGACCGGGCGGCCTCGCGCCTGCTCGGGCGACATGTAGGGCGCCGTGCCGAGGATCACGCCGGCCGCGGTTCCGGTGTGGGCGAGCGTAGGGGACTGCGACAGGCCGGGCGCCGATCCGACAGCGGCCTCGTCGGTCCAGGCCTTGGCGAGCCCGAAGTCGAGCACCTTGACCTTGCCCTCGGGCGTCAGCTTGACGTTCGCCGGCTTGAGGTCGCGGTGGACGATGCCCTTGTCGTGGGCTTCCTCGAGGGCCTCGGCGACCTGCCGG
>DATBSL010000022.1:0-5049 GCA_036559805.1 Vicinamibacteria bacterium | reverse complement strand
GAGCGCGTCCACCCACACGTAGAGCACGTGGTCCGGCTGCTCCGGCACCGGGATCCCCCACTTGACGCGCGCGCGGCTGACGCTGAAGTCCTTGAGGCCCTGCTGGATCACGCCGAGGACCTCGTTCTTGCGGGAGTCGGGCCGGATCCGCAGCCGGTCGCTCTCGATCGTCTCGCGCAGCCAGCTCGTGTAGGCGGACAGTCGGAAGAAGAGGTTCTCCTCCTCTGTCCACTCGCAGGGCCGCTCGTGGTCGGGGCAGATGTTGCCGGGCTGGCGCAGCTCCTCCTCGTCCTTGAAGCCCTCGCAGCGCGGGCAGTACCAGCCCGAGTAGGTGCCGCTGTAGACGGCGTCGCGGCCGTCGGGAGTCTTCGCGACGCGCAGCTTCTCCCAGAGCCGCAGCACGCCGCGCTTGTGGATCTCGTCGGTCGTCCGGATGAATCGGTCGTAGCGGATGTCGTAGCGCTGCCAGAGCGAGCGGAACTCCGCGGCGATCCGGTCGCAGTGCTCCTGCTCGGAGATGCCCTTCTCGCGCGCGATGCGCTCGATGTTCTGGCCGTGCTCGTCGGTGCCCGTGAGCAGGAACGCGTCGTGGCCGGCGAGGCGCCTGGCCCGCGTCAGCGCGTCCGCCGCGATCGTGGTGTAGGCGTGCCCCACGTGCGGCACGTCGTTCACGTAGTAGATCGGCGTCGTGAGGTAGAGCGTCTTCCTGGCGCGCGTCATGCGGGCTTCCCCGGTCCCGAGCGCCAGGCGGCGAGTGCCGCGGCCAGGACTTCCTTGACGGGGACCCCGGCCTCGGCCGCGAGCCGCTGGCAGTCCTCGAACTCGGGCCACGCATTGTAGACGACGGTGCCGCGACGGCCGACCTTCACGCGGACAGGGCCGTACGGCGTCGCGACCGTCGCCGTCTCACGCTCGAGCTCGGTGCGCAGCCACTCCTGCCGCCTCACGCCGAGCGTGGTCGTCTCGCGGAAGAGCAGCTCCTCGATCGCCTCCCGCCTGTCGGGCGGCGCCAGCACCGTGACCAGGACGCCCGGCCGGCCCTTCTTCATCTGCACCGGCGTGAAGAACGCGTCGAGCGCGCCCGCCGTGAGCAGCTGCTCGAGAAGCGGCCCGAGCAGCTGCGGCGCCGCGTCGTCCACCTCGGTCTCGAGCACGAGCACGCGTCCCTCGGCGCGAGCGTCTTCCTGGCCGACGATCAAGCGCAGCACGTTCGGGCGGCCGCGCGTGTCGCGGCTGCCGGCGCCGTGGCCCGAGGCCTCGATCCGCATCGCCGGCAGCGGTCCGTACTCTGTTGCGTGCCCGGTCACGAGCAAGGCACCCGTCGGTGTGACGAGCTCGCCTTCGCCGTCCCCGTAGACCGGGACCCCGGTGACGAGGCGTGCCGTCGCCGGCGGCGGCACCGGGAACGTGCCGTGCGACATCGTCACCGTCCCCGTGCCGAGGTTGAGCGGCGACGAGACGAAGCGCTCGGCGCCCAGCGAGCGGAGCGCGATCACGCCGCCCACGACGTCGACGATCGAGTCGAGCGCGCCCACCTCGTGGAAGTGGACCTTCTCGGGCGAGGTGCCGTGCACGGCCGCCTCGGCGTCCGCGAGGCGTCGGAAAAGCGCCGCGGCCTTCTCCTTGACGGCCGTGTCCAGCGTCGAGCCGTCGATGATCTCCAGCACGTGGCGCAGGTGACGATGCGTTTTGTCCTCGCCGTCCAGCCGCACGTGGACCTTCGTTGCCGCGAGCCCGGACCGCGACACGCGCTCCGTCTCGAGCCTGTAACCCTGCACCGGCAGCCGGGCGAGCTCGTCGCGCAGCCGCTCGAGCGGCAGGCCGAGGTCCACTGCAGCCCCGAGCAGCATGTCGCCCGCGGCCCCGCTCGCGCAGTCGAAGTAGACGAGGCGGCTCACAGCGCCCCCCGCTCCTTGAGGCTGACGTAGCGGCCGGCGCCGAGCACCAGGTGGTCGAGCACTTCGATCCCCATGAGCGAGCCGGCGGCCGCGAGCCGGCGCGTGAGCGCGAGATCCTCGGCCGAGGGCTCGGGGTCGCCCGAGGGGTGGTTGTGGAACAACACGATCGCGGCGGCACGCGAGACGACGGCCTCCTGGAACACCTCGCGCGGGTGCACGAGGCTCGCGGTGAGGCAGCCGACCGAGACGACCGCCTCGCGCCTCAGGCGGTGGCGCGCGTCGAGCGCGAGCAGGCCGAAGGTCTCGACGGGGCGCGGCGAGTAGCGCGGCAGGAGGTAGCGCGCCGCGTCGGCCGGAGACTGGAGGCTCGGAGCCAAAGCACCCGCCTCCGTCGCGAGCCGGGCGCCCAGCTCGAAGGCCGCCAGCACGCGCGCGGCCTTCGCCCGCCCGACGCCGCGGACCGTCTCGAGCTCGAGCAGCGAGCGCGCGGCGAGGCCGTGGAGCCCGGCCTCGAGCAGCCCGTCGGCGACCTGGAGCGCCGAGGCCCCGCGCGCGCCGGTCCCCAGCACGGCCGCCACGAGCTCGCGGCTCGACAGCCCGCCCGGCCCGACACGGGCCAGCCGCTCGCGCGGTCTCTCCGCCAGTTGGACGGCTTCGCTCACGGCTCTCCCCTGGCCCCGCGCGGCGGCACGGCGGCTCTTGTCTCGTGCGTCACGTGCGATCGGAAACACCGATGTTACGGCCCGGCGACGCCGCGTCCAAACCGGCGGCCGGTGCGACGCGGCGGGGAGAGGGCGGCGTCGCGACGACACATCATAATGGCCCAACCATGAGCCCCAACGGGTCCGTTCCCGGAAGGCCGTTCCCTTTGCCCGCCGCGATCGCCGCCACCGCCGCTGGCATCATCGCCATGGTGGGCGGATCCGGCCTGCTCGTGTCCAGGCCGGGCCTGGGACTGCGCGGCCAGATCGCGATAGGGACGCTTCTGCTCGCGCTGCCGGCAGTCGCGGCGCTCGCGCTGCGGCCGGGCTGGTGGCCTTCCGTCAGCGGTGCCAGCATCGCGGGCCGCACGGTCGGCTTCTCACTCCTCCTCGGCGCGGCGCTCTGGCTGGCGAGCGCCGGCCTGATGGAAGTGCAGTCGCTCGTCGTGCCGCCGCCCCCGGAGTACCTCGAGCTCTTCCGCGCGATCCACCGCGCGCTCGCCCCGAACGGGCCGCTCGATGCGCTCGTCTCGGTGCTGGTGATCGCCGTGCTGCCGGGAGTCTGCGAGGAGCTCGTCATCCGCGGCGTGCTGCTGCCGTCCCTGGCACGCAGCCTGGGTGCATCGCTTCCGCTCGAGGAGCGCCCTGGCGGGCCGCTCGCGCCCAGCGCGTGGCTCGCAGTCGCGCTTTCGGCGCTCGTCTTCGCGGTGATCCACTTCGACCCCATTCGCTTCCTGTTCACGCTCGTGCTGGGGCTCGTGTTCGGCTACGTTCGGCTGCGAGCCGGCTCGCTCTGGCCCAGCGTTCTCGCCCATACGGCCCTGAACACGCTCACGTTCGCCATTGCCCCTTTCGTCGATGACCCGAGCCAGCCGTACACGCCGTCCCCGGCGCTCGGCGCGGCGTGCCTGCTCGCCGGCTCCGCGCTCTCCTGGCCTCTGCTGCGCACGGTCGCACCGCCGCGTCGTTGACTCGCCCAGACGGGCTCCCTAGACTCTCTCGATGTCGCGAAGCCTCAAGCTCGTGGGAGCCGGCGCGATCGCCGCGGTCGCAACCCTGTGGCCCGTCCGCGCCGACGAGGTCGCGCTCGAATCCGGCGCGTCCGGCTCGGTCCGGATGTTCCCGCGCGGCGCCCATCGCGAGGGCGAGGTGATCGTCGCCTTCCGCGACGGCGTGAGCGAGCTCGAGATGGAGCGCGTGCTGCGCTCCGGCCGCACCCGGGGTGCCCGCCGCTCGCGCTTCGGCCCTCGCGTGCTGGCCGAGCTCGAGCCGGGAGCGAGCGTCGCTGACGAGGTGGAGCGCTTTTCCGCGATGCCCGGCGTCGCGTGGGCCGAGCCCAACGGCCTCGTCTGGGTCGAGCAGGCGACCACCTTCACGCCGAACGACACGCTCTACCGCTTCCAGTGGAACCTGAAGCAGGTGAACGCCGAACGCACCTGGGCCATCCAGAAGGGCCAGTCCACGGTGGCGGTGGCCGTGCTCGACACGGGCATCGCCTTCGAGGACTACACCGACCCCGTCACGGGCCAGGTCTTCCGCAAGGCTCCCGACTGGGGCGACACGCGCTTCCTGCCGGGCTACGACTTCTTCAACGACGACGCGCACCCCAACGACGACCGCAACCACGGCACGCACGTCGCCTCGACGATCGCCGAGGGCACCAACAACGCCGTCGGCCTGGCCGGCCTCGCTTTCGGCTGCACGATCATGCCGGTCAAGGTGCTCGGCGCGAACGGCGTCGGCACGTTCTTCGCGCTCGCCGACGGGATCGACTTCGCGGTGAACTACACCGATGGCGGCTCGCGGCCCGTGAAGGTGATCAACCTGAGCCTGAGCAGCAGCGGCTTCAACCAGACCGTGAAGAGCGCGATCGATCGGGCCGTGGCCGCCGGCGTGCTGGTGGTAGCCGCCTCCGGCAACAACGGGTCGAGCAGCGTCAACTTCCCCGCCGACCAGTCGAACGTCGTCGCGGTCGGCGCGCTCAACGCCGCCAAGCTGAAGGCCTGGTACTCGAACAGCGGCCCGGAGCTCGACTTCGTGGCCCCCGGCGGCGACTGCGACCGCGACGACGACGGCGACGGCACGGCGGACTGCGTCTTTCAGCAGACGATGCGCTCGGCGTCGGTCCAGGTTGGCCGATACGACGACTTCGGCTACTTCGGATTGCAGGGCACCAGCATGGCGACGCCGCACGTCTCGGCCGCGGCCGCGCTTCTTTTCTCCCAGGGCTTCACCGACCTCTTCTCTGTCCGCGCGGCCCTGGAGAGGACGGCCGAGCGCCTGGGTGGCGCACCCGCCGACGGCCGCAACGACACCTTCGGCTACGGCCTCGTCCAGCCGGCCGCCGCGTTGCCCGGCTTCGGCTTCGGCGTGGGTACGAAGAAGTGAGGCGCCTCTCGGCAGCCTCACTCCTCCTGATCGTCCTCGCAGCGCACTCCCAGGCCGGCGAG
>DATBSL010000021.1:0-7908 GCA_036559805.1 Vicinamibacteria bacterium | reverse complement strand
CGGCCAGGCGCCGCAGCGATCCGAGCGCGCCCTGCTCGCGCGCCACCGCCTGCCGCACCAGGTTCCAGGCGTCGCGCCAGGCCGCCGCGCGATCCGCAGGCGCGCTGCGCGCGAGGTGGGCCACCGCCGTGGCCGTGTCGGCCGCGACCCGGGCGCGCCCCCGCGCGGCTACGTAGCCCACGAGCGCGGGGAGCTCCTCGTCGCCGAGCGAGGCGAAGTAGAGCGCCACGGCCGCGGTCACCACCGCGTTGCGCTCGAGCTGCGTCGCGTCGATGTTCTCGAGGTCGTCGCCGGTCGAGTGGATGTACTCGTCCGGCCAGTTGGTGAGGCTGGTGGCCGGCACCCCCACGTGGCGCGGCGTGAAGGAGTGGTGATCGGTCGAGTCGAAGTACGGGACCATGCGTGCGTGAAACGGCTCGCGCGACCCCTTGACGGCCGTGATCTCGCCCAGGAACGGCTGGGGCTGGCCGGTGCCGCGGTTCGAGAGGTACGAGGTGTTCCGGTCGCGCACGGACTCGAGGACGCTCTCCATCACGTCCTCGAGGGCGTGCGGCAGGCTCCACGGCAGCCTCGCGCCGTACTGCACGCGGCCGCCCCAGCTCTGGCGCGCGCCCACCATGTCCTGGTTGAGCGCTATCAGCATCTTCCTCGACTCGCCCGGGTTGTCCTTGAAGAACTGCGGCTGGCTCGCCAGCTCGTTCACCCACCAGAAGCGGATGTCGCGCCGGGGGCGCGGCAGCGTGCCGTCCTTGACGAGCCGCGCGAGCGCGCGGCCGATCTCGAGCACGTTGCCACAGCCGCTGCCGTCGTCGTTGGCCGAGGTCATCTCCTCCTGGATGTGTGCGGTCAGCACCACCTGCTGGTCGTGGATCTCGCTGCCGCGGATCCAAGCCTCGACCATGCCCTGCTCGGGCTTCTCGGGGTACTCGGAGTCGAGGTCGACCTTGACGCGGAGCGGCTTGCCCGCCGCCGCGAGCAGCTTCTGGAGCTGCAGCCCGCGGCGCGGCGAGACCATGAAGGCGAAGCCGGGCGGCGTGCCGTCCGGCACGCCCTCGACTCCCTTCGACTCGTAGGGAAGCCGGCCCCACGCGACCTGGTCGGGCGCGTCGATCGCTTCGGGCCGGTTGGTCAGCGACGAGACGATGCCGAGAGCGCCTCGCTTCCAGACGGCCTCGCGCACGACGCTCGCGAGCGCGCCGGAGGCCAGCACCACGCGTCCCTTCACCTCGCGGCCGGCGAAGTCCTTTTCGGAGGCTCCCGCGGCGACGTCCACGAGCTCGGCGGTCACGTGCGCGCTGCGGCTGTGGTCGGCGACCGAGACCGCGACCTCGCCGTAGTCGGCGAGCTTCAGCGGCTGCGGCTCGACGAGCCAGGCCTCGCCGCCGCGGCACGACCAACCGTGGCCGTCCCACGCCTGGCGGACGAGCTTGACGTCCTCGAGGCCTGCGGCTTCGGCGGCGCCGCGCAGGTACTCGGCGGCCTTCCAGAAGTCGCGGCTGCCACCCGTGCGGTGGAAGTGGCTCAGCTGGCGGACGTGCTCGTAGGAGCGGTCGCCGGAGATCTCGTTGCCGAGCGCGCGCAGGCGCGCCTCGGGCAGGAACGGGGAAGTCTGGGCAAGGGTCGCCACCGGCGCGGCGAGCACGAGGACTGCGCAGAGGCATTTGGGTTCCACGGGGGTCCTCCAGGGTTGGCGCGGCGACGGGACTTTACACGAGAAGTTGGGGGCCGAAACGGACAACGGACAACGGAACCAGGAACAACGGACAACGGAGGACGAACAACGGAAAAACGGACCCAAGGATTGCTGGCGGGGGGGCATCCCGCCCCCCCCCGGGGGTCTACTCAAACGCCTTGTACACCTCGTCGACGGCGCGCTCGAAGGAACCGTAGACCGTGATGCGGCCCTTGCGGTCGTCCCAGCCGGCGCGGGCCATCACGCGCAGCGGCTGCGGCCGGGCGCCGCCGACGACGACGTGGACGCCCGCGCGCGCGAGCCGCTCGAAGGCGGACTCGAGCCCGACGAGCCCGGTGGCGTCGAGCATCGGTACGGCGCGCAGGTCGAGGATCACGACGCGAACGCTCTTGTCCACCGAGTCGAGCGCCGCCATCGCCTTCTGCGCCGCTCCGAAGAACAGCGGTCCCGCGATCTCGTAGGCGACGACGCCCTTCGGCAGCGGGCGGGTGAGCCCGAGCGGGTGCGCGTCCACCAGCCGCACCTCGGAGACCTCGGCCATGCGCCGCATGAACAGCAGCGCCGCCATCACGACGCCGACGGAGACCGCGACCACCATGTCGAACAGCACCGTGAGCAGGAAGCAGGCGACGAGCACCGCCACGTCCGAGCGCGGGGCCACCTTGAGCACGTGGGCGAAGTGGTCGAGCTCCGCCATGTTCCACGCCACGAACAGCAGCAACGCCGCAAGCGACGCCATCGGCAGCCGGCCCAAGAGCGGCGCCGCGATCAGCACCGACAGCAGCACGACCGCCGCGTGGACGACGGCGGCGATCGGCGAGCGCGCGCCCGAGCGAACGTTCGTCGCCGTGCGGGCGATCGCCCCGGTCGCTGCGAAGCCGCCGAAGAAGGGTACCAGCAGGTTGCCGGTGCCCTGCGCCATCAGCTCGGCGTCGGGATCGTGCTTGCGGCCGGTCATGCCGTCGGCCACGACCGCCGACAGCAGCGACTCGATCGCCCCGAGCGCCGCGATCGCGAACGCCGCCGGCAGGAGCTCGCGCACCAGCGCGAACGAAAGGCCGATCGGGCGCCCGTCAGGCCCCGCGAGCGTCCAGGGCAGGAGCGGCAGCGGCGGCAGCGGGGGAATCCCGTGGCCCGAGACGCCGCGCACGTGGTACTCGAAGCGGCTCGCGATCGTGGCCACCTCGAAGCCCGGCAGCAGCGCATCGGCAGCCGCGGCGGCCGTGGCGCCCGCCAGCAGCGCGACGAGCGGGGCGGGGATCCGGCGCGTGACGCGCGGCCAGCCGGCCAGGACGACGAGCGTCACGAGGCCGATCGAGAGGTCCGACGCGCGCGCCGTCGGCAGCGCCTGCGCAATCGCCTGCACGCGCTCGACGAAGTGCTCGGGCATCTCCCGCACGGAGAGGCCCAGCAGGTCCACGAACTGGAGCGTGGCGATCACGACCGCGATCCCGGCCGTGAAGCCGGTGGTGACGGGGTAGGGCACGAACTCGATCAGCCGTCCCATGCGCAGCACACCCATCGCGAACAGCATCAGGCCCGCCATCAGCGTCGCGAGCGCCAGGCCGCCCACGCCGAAGCGGTGCGCGATCGGCGAGAGGACCACGACGAACGCCGCCGTCGGCCCGGAGACCTGGAAGCGCGAGCCGCCGACGAGCGCGGTCGCTCCCCCGGCCACGATCGCGGTATAGAGCCCGTGCATCGGCGGCACGCCGGACGCGATCGCGAGCGCCATCGACAGCGGAAGCGCCACGATGCCGACGACCGCTCCCGCGAGCAGGTCGGCGCGCAGCATCGCGGCCGAGTAGCCTTCCGCCAGCACGTCGCGCAGCGCCGAGGCCGGCCGGGGCCACGGCGAGGACGAAGCCGCCGCGTGACGGCTCACGCCTCCTTCTCGGGCAGCGCCGCGAGCACGCGCGCCGGGTCGAGCGGCAGCGCACGCAGCCGCTGCCCGCTCGCCCGGGCGACCGCGTTCGCGATCGCCGCGACTGCGGCGCGCCCGGCGGCCTCGGCGTGTGCCGCCGTGTCGAAGCGCGAGAGCGGGTCGCCGCCCGGCACGAAGGACACGGCGAGCGGCGGCACGTCGGCGGCGATGCAGAGCGGCAGGCGCGACCAGGATTGCGCCGGCCGGGCGGGGTCCCCGCCGTCGGCGCCGGCGGCGAGCGCCTGCTCGACCGCGAAGGCGAGCCCTCCCTCGACCTGGGCGGTCGCCTGGCGCTCGTCGGCGAACGGGCCTCCCGCCACGACTGTACGCAACCTCAGGATGGAAACGGCGCCTGTCTCGAGGTCCACGTCGACGTCGGCGGCGGCTGCAGCCAGGGAGTGCGGCACCTTGGCCTGCGTCGGCGCCGCCGTGGCGGTGAGCGGCGCGGCGGACCGCAGCGCCGCGGCGCCGATCTCGGCGAAGCTCGCGCTGCGCCCGTCGCCGCTCGCGACACGGCCGGCGCCGACGCTCGCCTCCGCGACGGCGACTCCCAGGAGCGCCGCGCCCGCCTCGCGGATCTTGTCCCGCAGCTGGGTCGCGACCTGCTCGACGGCTCGTCCGGCGGCGGACCCGCCCGGCGCGTCGTCACCGCTCAGGTACGGCGCCGAGTCGGTGTCCGGCGCCGAGCAGACGACGCGCCGCGTGGGGACTTCGAGGATCGTCGCGGCCGTGTCGGCGTAGAGCCGCTCCTCCGCGCTGCCCGCCGCCGCGGGCCCGGCCGCGAGCGCGAACGAGCCGTCCTCGAGCAGGCGCAGCACGGCCGCCCCCGACTGGTCCGACGAGCTGTCGGTGCGCCGCGCAACCGCGACGCCGCTCGTGGCCTTCGAGGCCGGCCCTCGCGTCGCCGCGAGCTGCAGCAGAAGCTCCGCCACCGGCCGCGCGTCATCGGCGCCCGGCGGCTCCCCGAGCGCCGCGAGCGCCTGGGCCCCGGGATCGCCGGGCCGCCGCAGGTTTCGGCGCCGCAGCGCCGCGGGGTCCTGCGCGGCCTCGGCGGCGGCCTCGTCGAGCGCACACTCGAGCGCGAAGGCCAGGGCCTGGTCCGAGCCGCGCGGGGCGCTCGCGGGCGGGCGGTGGGTGCGCACGCCCACGCCGGTGAAGCGCAGGGTGGGCACGCGGTAGAGGCCGAGCGCCTGTCGCGCCGAGGCGCGGAGCTGCTCGGTCGCGGCCTCCCCGTCCATGCCGAGGTCGACGAGCAGCAGCGCCTCGAGCCCGACGATCTCGCCGCGCGTGAGGCCGAGGCGCAGCCGCACGCGCTGGGCCGGCCGGCCGGGCGCGACCGCGAGCGCCTCGCCCGCGGAGAGCGCGAGCTGCGCCGGGCGCCCCGTGCGCAGCGTCACGAGGGCGCAGGCGTCCTCGACGGCGAGGTCCGAGCGCCCCAGGCCGCCACCGGCAACGGCGGGGCGCACCACGCGGATGCGCGCGGCCGGCAGCCCGAGCCGCTCGGCCAGGCCGGCGCGCACGCGAAACGGCGACTCGGCGGAGGTGCGCACGACGAGCCGGCGGTCTTCGTCGAGCCAGCTGAGCGCGAGCGGCGGCTCCAGCGAGAGCGCCGGAACGAAAGGCAGCCGCCACTCCCCGCTCACCAGCGTCTCGGCGCCGGCCAGCGCGCGGTCCACGTCGCCCTCGCTGGCGCTCGCGCGCGCCGCGACCGCCGACTCGTCGCCGTCCGTCGCGTCGAGACGGGCGGGCAGCTCCTCGAGCTCGAAGCCCACGAGCGCAGCGGCGCGCCGCGCGAGCTCGGGGTCGTCGGCCGCGGCGATGGCGAGGCGGTCGCCCACGTAGAGCACCTCGCGCGAAAGCACCTCGGGCGCGTCCTCGCAGGTCAGCACCGCCGCGACGCCCGGGAGCTGACGCGCGCCGGCGCAGTCCACCGAGCGCACGCGCGCGTGGGGGACGGCCGAGCGGCGCAGCGCCACGTGCAGCATGCCCGGCAGCGACTGGTCGCCCGCGAACGCCGCCAGGCCCGTCGCGAGCCGCAGGCTCACGGCCGGTCCAGGGACGCGCTCTGCAGCACGCCCGCCACCGCGCGGGCGTAGCCGGTGCAGCGGCACAGTCCCGCGAGCGCGTCGCGCACGTCGCTCTCGCTCGGGTGCGCGATCGAGTCGAGCATCGCGCGTGCGCCGAGCAGCAGGCCCGGCGCGCAGAAGCCGCACTGGGCGGCGCCGGCCTCGGCGAAAGCGACCTGCAGCGGGTGGGGGCGCTCGACGCTGCCGAGGCCCTCCAGCGTCACCACGCTGCGCCCCTGTGCCCGCACGGCGAGCGTCAGGCAGGAGGCCGTCGGCCGCCCGTCGATCAGCACGGCGCACGCGCCGCAGCGCCCGCTGCCGCAGCCGGAGCGGGTGCTCACGATGCCGGCGCCGCGCAGCAGCTCGATGAGCGTCGTGCGCGCCTCGGCCTCGAGCCGCGCGGGCCGTCCGTTCAGGTGCAGCTCGATGCGGCCCGAGGTGAAGTTCGGCAGCGGCGCGGGCACGCGCTGCGTGGGCGTGGCGCGCGGCCGCGGCGCGGCGGTGCCGGCGCGGCTGTGCCCGCGCTCGATCGCCGCGCGCAGCGCGCGCAGCGCCAGGACCCTCGCCATGCGCCGGCGCAGCGCGGCGCTCGCCAGCGCGTCGTCGCGGAACGCCGCGTGGCTCGCCACCAGCTCGGCGGCGCTCGCGAGCACGTCCTCTTCGCCCGCCGTGCGCTCGAGCTTCGACTCGGCGTCGAACATGCGCGCGGGCGGGCCAACCAGGCCCGTGACGACGAGCCGCACGCGCGCGAGCTTGTCCCCGGAGATCGTCGTGGTGACGGCGACGGAGACGATCGGGGGCAGCGACGGCAGCGCCGCCACACGCTCGAGCGCGGCTCCGTGCGGAGCGCCTGGAATCAGCAGGCCGCGCAGGATGCCGCCGCCCTCGAGGTCGCGCGCGGGCGAGCGCAGGAAGCGCAGCGCCGGGCTCTCGCGCGCCTCGTCGGGATGCGCGACGAGGAACACGGCGTTGAGCGCGGCGAGCGCCGCCACCAGCTCGGAGTCGGGGTCGGCGGCGATCGCCTCGCCGCCGATCGTCGCCATGCCCCGCAGCAGCCGGGACGGGAAGGCGACGCGGCACGCAAGCGGCAGCAGGCCGGCCGTGTGCGCGTGGGCCACGGGAGAGTCGGCCAGCTCCTGCACGGGGGTGAGCGCCCCGATGTGCAGGTCCTCGTCGTCGACGCTCATGCCGTGCAGGCCCAGACCGACGAGGTCGACCACGTTCGGCACGTCGCGCTCGCTCGTGAGCACGCGTGTCCCGCCCGCGATCAGCACCGCGCCCTGGGCGGCGAGGTCCTGCGCCTCCTCGATCCGCGTCGGACGGTGATAGCTGCGGATGCCACGCGCCAGCACGTCGCCTGCTCCCCCAAGTGGGCCACGAGCCGCCGTGGCCGCGAATCATATCCAGGACCGGGACGACCGTCCCAAGCCAGGACGAGTCACCGGCGGGTCTGTTCAGCTAACTCATTGTACCAGATGTGATTACTCGATCGGCACGGCGGCGGGTTGCCCTGGTATCACCCTTGCCATAGCTAATGGCAGGCGGGCCTCCCTCCGTCCGCCGTTCATGGAGGTTAGTGCTTTGCGACGTGTGATTCATGTGCTCGTGCTCACCGGCCTGTCGCTCGCGGGCCTCGTTCCCGTCCAGGCGGCCACTCCCTTCCGCGTGATCGTGCATCACGAGGTGAAGGGCGAGAAGATCTCGCGCGGAACGCTGACGTCGATCTTCTTGAAGCAGGCGCCGAAGTGGACCGACGGCAGCGCGATTTCGCCCGTCGACCAGTCGGTTCGCTCGGACGTGCGCCGCTCGTTCTCGGGCGACGTGCTGCTGCAGGCGGTCGCCGAGGTGCAGATCTACTGGCAGCGGCGGATGTCCCAGGGTGTCGTGCCCCCGCCGGTCAAGGCCACGGACCAGGACGTCGTGGCTTTCGTAGCCTCGACGCCGGGCTCGATCGGATACGTGTCGGTCGTGACGCCGCTGCCGGAAAGCGTCAAGGCGATCGAGCTGGCCGACTAGCTCCGCGCGGGCCCTGCGGGCCCTCGCACTCGTTCGATCCCGGCGGCCGCACGGCCGCCGGGCTTTTTCTTTCCGGGCGCTGGTACAGTCGGGCCATGCTCCGCTTCGCCTTCCAGGCCGTTGCGCTCGCGCTCGCCGCGGGCGCGCTCATCGCACAGGAGGCGGGCCACGCGACGCTGCCGCCGCGCGGCGCCGCCGCGCGCAGCGAC